>JAAYNA010000085.1 GCA_012521105.1 Clostridiaceae bacterium | reverse complement strand
TTAAGGTGACTCATTTCGGACCCTCCAATATGTTTTGGTTTTGTCACTTAAAACATTATCAGAGGTTCTGATTTGAGTCACTTCTTTTTTATCATGTTTGGGCAATTAATTTTACAACTTACCCTTGTATGGTGTACAGAAAGAAACAGAAGGGGTTAGGCAGTTGCAAGCCCGCCAAACCCCATTTAGCAATATGGACTTATTATATTCAAGAACGGCTAAATTGGTTTTTAAATTCACTTTTCAGAAGACAAAAGCGATATTATGTCCTGTTTCTTAAGAATTTCGCATAGGGCTGTGACATGAACAGGCTTTAAATCATCATCAATGGTAGGTATTTTATATCTTTTATTGTTTATGAAGCCTCTTCCCAGGATACCTATATTTTTGATTACCTCATCCAGGTCCCTGAAGATTCTCCGTTTTACATATGTATTAATATTAAATGACATAAGCGCCTTCTCAAACTTTTCCTTAGTTAAATCAATTTTCTCCATGAGCGTATTCTGCTCAGTGCTCATATAAACACTTAATTGATCCTCTGGCCTAATTTTCAGACCCGTAAGTTCTAATACAGATTTTTTATCGTTGTACGAGAAACTTGTAATTTGTTCTTCTCCATTGATTGTCACCCGGATGCAATCGGGTTTTTTAATGCTCTTAAATACCAGATCATACTCTCGTTGCCCGGGAATAAGCCCGGTATCTCCTGTGGCAGGGTTAATATCAAATACAAGACTGTTTCCAAGCCATTTCAGGGCAAACTCGGTATTGCAGTAATGCCCGTGCTTATACAATTGTGTGCTGCCATCATCCTCATACAAGCAGAATTTGTTATCTCTTCCGGGGAAAATAATGATGGTCATTTTTTCCGGGTTGTTAACACCACCCCATTCTGATCTTTCCCCGAGAGGTATTATTGCACCGGCTTTTGCAAATACCGGTATATCCCTTAAAGTACCGTAAACAGCACGCCTGAAGCCGCCTTCATTGTATTCACCGGTACAGAAATCAAACCAGTCGCCTTCAGGAAGCCAGACAACTTGCCTTGCCAGTCCGGTATCCTTATCGGTCGGGGAAACAAAAGGTGAAACTATCATTTCACTTCCGAAATAATACTGTTTTGTACACTGATATGCTATATCTTCATCGGGGTGATTGTAATACATTGGCATTACAACAGGCAAACCTTCATTGCTGTATTTCCACGCCATTGTATATAAATAAGGTATAAGCATATGTCGAAACTGCATGGCGTCCCTTGTAATGTTAAATACTTCTTCATCATACTGCCACGGAAGCCTTCGATGGAAAGGATTCTTGTTGCTGTGCAGTCTGAAAACGGGGCTAAATACTCCGAACTGAACCCATCTTGTATAGAGTTCCCGGTCCTCCACCCCTCCCATATGTCCTCCTATGTCATGGCTCCACCATCCGTATCCTACATTGGCGGCCGTTAATGTAAAATAGGGCTGGAAAGCCAGTGACTCCCAACTGACAATTGTATCGCCTGAAAATCCAATAGGATATCTATGGTTCCCTAAACCCCCCCACCGTGAAAAAACAAACGGGCGTTTATTTTCTGTTCTGCCTAAATCAAAAAAGTGCAAGTGGTTTAAAAACCAAAGCGGATCCAGGCCTTTTACTTTGGTCTCGGTTCCCTGCTGCCAGTCCATCCACCAGAAATCAATCCCCTGTTCTTCCAAAGGATGATGCAATATTTCAAAATATGCTTCAATGAATTTAGGATCGGTTATATCAAATTCCACGCTTTTTTTAGCAGACGGATCCAGCCCCATGAATCTTGCCATTTCCTCATAAGCTTCCTCATGGGGGCGAACCCCGTCTGCCGGATGCAGGTTAAGTGACGTTTTCAGGCCTTGGTTATGTAGCCATTCTATTAGTTGTTCCGGGTCCGGAAACAGCTCCCTGTTCCATGTATAACCCGTCCATCCGCTGTATGGAAGATCCCTCACAATATGCCAATCCATATCTATAACACATACCGACAGGGGAACTTTTTTTCTCCCTGAACTCAAGCATAAGTTCTTTTAGCTCAGCCTGGCTGTATTCCCAGTATCTGCTCCACCAGTTCCCCAGCGCCCACCTGGGGATTAGAGGCACATTGCCTGCAACCTGAAAATAATCACGCATGCACTTTTTGTAGTCATGCCCATACCCAAAAAAGTACAAATCCCTATACATGCTGTTATCAATCGTTTCTCTGCTTACAAGCATGTATTCTTCACTGAAAACAAGGCTCTTTGTGTCATCAACCAGGCTCCAGCCTGCCCTTGAAATCAGGCCCATATCCAGTTCAATCATTCCGTCTGCCCTGTCAAGAGTCCTGGCAGTCCCCAGAAGGTTTTCCGGATCGGTGTCCCCGTAATGCCAGACAGTCCCCGTCTTTTTCACCTCAATAAACAGATTTTCCCGTGCAAATCCATTATTTGAGTATATATAATGCAAGTGCAAATCATCAGTAATAATTTCTAATCCATTTTCATTCATTATTACATTATATCGTGGTACAGGCTGTTCTCTATACCAGAACACCTGGCTTGCCCTGTCTTCAAACCTGTTGTCAGGGCTGTATTCCATTCTGATTAAATTTGACGTGAGAACAGCGAACCGTACCCTGTCTGCTTTAATCACAGCATCAGGATTAGCAATCGGTTTCAGGTTTAAACTGAATTTTTTCGTGTAACTCATAAGCTCTCTTCTCCTTTTTTTAACAGTATTGCAGCCCGGATGAAGGTATTTCCAAATTACTGTTCCAAGTCATGCTTTTAAACCACTAAATGCCACACCTTCTATAATGTTTTTCTGGAAAATCAGATATATAACCAATATGGGAAGTATGGCAATACAAGCGGCTGCCATTGCCAAATCCTGCCTGGATGTAAAAGTCCCCTGGAACATATACAAAAGCAACGGAACAGGATATTTTTCCCGGGAACTCAGGAATACTAACGGTTGCATAAAGTTATTCCAGTTGGTTATAAAATTGAAAATAACCAGGGCTGAAACCGGTGCTTTTATAAGAGGCGCAACGATTTTTACAAATATTCTTCCATGCCCGCATCCGTCAATAACTGCAGACTCTATCAAATCATTGGGCAGACCCTTTATAAACTGCCTTATCATAAAAACTCCATAGGTATTTGCAAAAACAGCGTAAATTATACAGGCAGTCAGAGTATTATTCAGGCCAAACCCTTTCATTATAACCAGGACAGGGACCATGGTAACCTCAAAAGGTATCATCAGCGAGATTAATAAGAAATTAAAAATCCCGTCCCTTCCCGGAAATGAAATTTTTGAGAATGCATATGCCGACATAGCTGAAGTTATTATAAAAAAGCTTACTCCTACTACTGTGATTATGGCACTGTTTAAATATGCCCGTGCAAACGGGAACTCCTGAAAAGCCTCAATATAATTTTTCCACATTACCGGGTTAGGTAAAATCTTCGGAGGCATCTGGTATATTTGTGTCAGCTTTTTCAGTGAAGTAAGAAACATCCATATAAACGGAAACACTGTAAAAAATGAAAATATACCCAAGCAAACAGATAACATCGCTTGTTTCAGTTTTTTTCTTTCACCCATAATATCCTCCTGTCTTCAAGGTTTTACGTCAGTCTCCCTCGTAAAAAACCCATTTTTCCTGCAGTTTAAGCTGAATAACGGTTATTACCAGAATAAAGATGAACATGATTGTGGCAACAGCATTAGCCGGCCCTACCTTCATAAACTGGAAAGCCAGTCTGTATACTTCCAGTACCAGGGTATGACTTGCATAATCCGGGCCTCCGCCGGTCATTATAAAGGCAAGATCAAATACTCTGAAGGAATTCATTATGGCAGTAATGCATGCAAAAAACATCGTTGGTGTCAAAAGGGGGAGGGTTATGTACCAGAATTTTGCAAATGAAGACGCGCCGTCAATATCCGCCGCCTCATAGTAGTGCCTGGAAATGCTCTGCAACCCTGCAAGAAACAGCACCATCTGATATCCGAACCTGCGCCAGATACCTATAATGGCCAGTGAAGGCAAAACAAGCTTTTCATTGATAAGCCATGCAGTATTTATTGCAAAATAGAAACGGACAAAGTTGCAAAAAAAATTCCCCAGTTTTGCAACTATGAATTCCCCACTATTGCAAAAGGCCATTGAAGGCACCACACCAAAATAATATCCTTGTGATTGA
>JAAYNA010000084.1 GCA_012521105.1 Clostridiaceae bacterium | reverse complement strand
TTTTCCCAATATTTTAGTTGTATGTGCAGTATCATTGTGAAATAATAATATGTCTCCGCTTGAGACTTTCGATATACGAGTTAGTATAGCATCTTCTGTAATGCCGGGTTTCCAGTCCAAAGAATCAAGACTCCACTGAATAGTGTAATACCCGTTTTGCCGTGCAATTGAAAGAACAGTATCGTTGTAGTCTCCGTAAGGAGCACGAAACAAATCGGTTTTAACCCCTGTTATCTCCTCTATTGTCTTTGTACAGTCCAGTATTTCCTTTTTAATTTTATCCTTGCTTAATACACTCATTTTAAAATGATTCTCTGAATGGTTTGCCAAATCATGTCCCTGCTCGGCAATCATTTTTGCTTCTTCTGGGTTCCTTCTCGCCCATTCTCCAACAAGAAAAAATGTGGCTTTTACATTTTTTTCTTTTAAAACTCTAAGGAGTTCAGGAATATCATCAGCTCCCCATGCACAATCAAAAGTAATTGATACGTTTCCGTTGCTGTTTTCAACACTATAGATTGGTATTTCCCTTACCGAAGCACTGACTTCAATAACATTTTCTTTTATCATCATAAACGTCGTCAGACCTAATACTAATGCAAATAAAATTATTACTATTGTTCTCCTTTGGATAACAAACATATATACTTCCCCAAAGTTTTTTTCTCATAGTTTATATATGGCCGTTTAAAAAAGAATATTCATAAATCGTAAAAATATTGCCTGTTTGCCAAAACAGGCAACCGGGTAGGAGGCTAAACATTATTTGATTTGCCGTCCTTCCACACCACCGTACGTACCGTTCGGTATACGGTGTTTCTGCGCACACATTTTAAAAGACAGGCACTTTGCTTTACCTGTCCATGTACCAAGATTTAAATTCTGCGGATTACATTGCAAGAACCCCCTGAACCTGGAACTTTTAGAGATTTACCAAATTACTTAATTTTATATTTGCTTCAAGATGAGTGTTTCTTTTTTTTGGAAAGCTCTTACGTACTATTGGGGATCGGGGATTATTTTTAAGTTATATTTTTCGTCTTGAACAAAATCATCAGGTATTGCAGAGACAATAGTAAAAAACTTAGATTCTTTTCCTAAATTATTTACAGCTTTCCCGTTAAACTTGTATACTGGCTGTATGTGATTGTTTTCACTGAATGGGTATGAACATACTGAAATACGTGTCATATAAGGATTTCAAGGAATTAACCCGTGACTGGACCGTCCCTAAAGAAAAGGCATGATTCAATCAGATGCCTGGGCTTTCAAAAAATGGAATAAGAAATACCTTGCGGCAAATAACAGGGACGTTTTTAAACGCCCCTGTAAATCATACATTTAAATCATATTTTTCTGGTATAAATTTATCCGATGCATTTTCTTCAACCATCTGATGAATAAATTTCTCTTCATCCCGGGGAATTGCTTCGATTTGGCTTTTTATAATATCCAGCCAGGAAAGTTCTCTTTCTTCTATAATTACTTTTCCTTCCGAAGCTGCTGCTTTTAGCTCATCTATGGTTGCAACGGCCGCAGCTTTTGTCCTGTTAAAGTGACCGGTTTCCTTAACAATTTCCTTAGAAATATTCAGCACCACGTCAGGCCTTAAAACGTAAGCCTGTGGATCAAATCTGCTGTCCGAATCGGTGAGCATGTCTCTCAGCAATAACACCTGTTCCCTTCCTTTTGCTGAAGCTTCGTTCATAAGTCTGCAGTCATAGCTCAGCTGCTCCATTGAGACCGTTGGAGCCATGCCACCTAATAGCCTTATATTTTGGACCGACTCATTGCTCCACAGGTCTGCAACTGCAGCAGAAATATTTCCAAGTGGACTTAAATGGGCACATGCACTTGACTTACCTTCCATTGAAATTGGTATTCCTGTAATGGCCTTAACATATACGCCTTCATAACCACAATCCTTATGCGGACCAACAGCTCCTTCCTCAACAGCAACAAGGCTTCTGACAGCAGACATAACTCTGACGACAGCCGAAAATACTTTAGGAATATATCCTCTTTCTGCCAGAACCATTGCAGTATTGGCAAAACCGCAGGCGGTATCACCTGATGCAAAGCTTCCTGTTTTGTCAGCAATGTCCACTATTGCACTCCATAATTTAGACATATCCCTTGCGCCTAAAATACCCAGCGCAAAGAGAGATTTCGGGAGATCACAAAAAACTATAGCATCGTCGTGGATGTCTTTTCCTCCAATGGATTCGATGGCCAGAAAATCTGCCCCTTCCTTTGCACAGCCTTCAAAGGTTTCAAGGACTAATTCCCAGTGCCTTCCTTTCCACATATGTACTGATTCCCTGTCTTCACGGATATCCACCGGGGTCGCCCTCAGAGCGCTTTTTAAACCATATTTTTGCTCATACTCATTCATTATATCCCGGACTGTTTTTATTATTTCAATACCCCATTCAGGATGGTAGGTGGTTGGCGGAAGGAGCTCTACCTCTGCTACAAAACCGGGTGAATATAGCTCCCGTGCCCTTTTGCATGCATCCTCCATAATACTTTTATACTGTTTCAAAACCTCGGGCATTGTCTCTTTTGTTATAGACATGGGCGGAAGAGTGAAATTGAGTTCGGGAAAAACCTTTCCGCCGCCTATAACAAGCCCATTCTTACACTTGACAGGATGGATGGAGGAACCAAAAATGAAATCACTAAGATTTTTGTACGCTAATTCATTAAAAACTTTTTTTGGCATAATATCTTACCCCTTTTAAATTTAATCAGGAAAACGCTAACAAGTCAGACATGACTAAAAGTAATTGTGACCTTTGTATTTATATTTTAAAACGTATATTGGAATTTGTTGATGGAAAAACCTATCTTTTTGTGTAAAGATTTATTTATCTGAACGCTGTATGTTTTATGATATGTATTGGCAAGTTTCCGGTAAGAAATTAGAAAACTATGCATAAAAAAAGCTCCGTAATATCGGAGCTTTTATCAATTTTATCCGCTAACCAAATTTGGTAAGAAGGTTGCCAGTTGCGGAAATATAATCAAAACCGCAATACAGGCCATAAGTGCCAACAAGAAAGGCCATACTCCCTTAAATATTGTTTCCAGTGGAACATCCTTTGCCACGCCTTTAATAATGAACACGTTCATTCCTACAGGCGGTGTAATAACTCCGGCTGCAACAACCATTACAATAATAACACCGAACCAGATTGGGTCATAACCCAAAACGTCAACAACAACTGGATAAAATATAGGTACGGTTAAAAGAATCAAAGCCAATGCATCAATAAAACAGCCAAGTATCATGTAGATAATCAATACTACTATCATTATCAGAACGGGTGGTAAATTGAGGTTAGAAGCCCAGTTTGCCATTTCAAAGGGCAAACGGCTGACTGCCATAAAACGGCCAAAAACCATGGCACCTGCAACAAGAAGCATAATCATGCCCGATGTTCTTGTGGTATCCCGAAGGGAATTTTTAAAGCCTTCCCAGGTTAACTGCCTTCTTAACAGAGTTATTAAAAGTATACTTCCTGCACCTACCGCACCTGCTTCTGTTGGTGTAAAATAACCTGCGAAAAGACCGCCAAGGGAAATTAAAAATGTTAAAAGTATTTCGGGCAATCCACTGTTTAAAATTGATCGCTTTTGTACTTTAGCTGGTTTATCGGTAGCTGCCACAAGAGAAGGATTTCTTTTTACCAGGATGTATATTGTAGCCATATAAAACAGCATTAAAAGAATGCCGGGTATTATCCCTGAAATAAAAAGTTTGCCTATGGATTGCTCGGTGGACACGCCGTAAATGATAAAGATTACGCTCGGCGGTATAAGTACGCCTAAAGCACCGGCAGCCGCAACACTTGCTGTGGATAAAGAGTCATCATAGCCATACTTTTTCATTTCAGGGAGTGCTATTGCACCCATTGTAGCTGCTGTAGCAGTATTTGAGCCGCATATTGCACCAAAAATCGCACACGCACCCTGGGTTGCAATTGCAAGACCGCCCGGAAGACGACCCATGAACCGATAAACAAGAGCATACAAATTTGTTCCTACCCCGGAATAATATGCAATAAACCCCATCCATACAAACATAGGAATTACACTTAATGTATAGGACGAGAAATTAGAAAAAATTTCTGTGGCTACCATTGAGAATGCAGCATCGGGTTTAACCAGTAAAGCAAAACCTGTGAAACCAACGATCAGCATGGAATATGCTATTGGTACCCGCAATAGAATTAATATAAGCAAAATTACAATTCCAATTAAACCTATAACAGGAGGTGTCATTTATTTGCAACCCCCTTTATTACTTTGTTTATTTCAACCAGGCATAAAATAAAAAGACCTGCTGAAACCATAAATATAAAAGGATAAAACGGTAAATGGGCCGTTGCTGAGACCTCACCGCTGCTAATTACATTAATTCCATAAAGGAATACCTGGATACTGCTAAAAGCAAGAAAAAGTATTATTAACCCACTTAATACAGTATCAATGATCAATTGTACTTTTAGGTTCAGTTTTTCAATAAAAAAGTCAACTGCAATGTGGGCCTTTTCAATAGCACATTGTGCAATGGCAAAACCTATAACAAGGGCTGTTAAGTACCCTGTATATTCATAAACACCTTTAACAGGATTTTTAAACACAGCTCTTAAAATGATATTTACAACAACAAGCGCCATTGTAGCAACAATTACCCAGCCCGCAATATCATCCAGCAGACGGCTTGTTTTTGTAACAATTTTCTCAAACTTATTCATTCATATTTCCTCCAAATTTAAGCTATATCCTTTTTCTGCTATCAAAGTGTAAAATACAATTAATACACTTTATTGTATTTTTCTGCAAGCCTTTTGGCTATATCAACTGCTTTACTGCCTGTTTCACCTTTTTCCTCTATATATTTATCCAACATCGGTTCAACTGCTTTTATCCACCTGGCCATTTCCTCGTCTGACAGATCTATAACTTCCATACCCTCCTCTTCAATTGCCCATTTTAGCGCATCTTCATTCTGTCTGTCCCAAAGCCCGATTCCAACCTCATCCTGAAATTTAAGAGTAGTGTCAACAATTATATCCTGGAGCTCTTCAGGTATGGAATTCCATTTATCCAGATTCATTGTAATGTAAAACAGGTTATTGTAAAGGAAGGGAGTTCTTGTGATATACCTGGTAACTTCACCATGCTTCCATGTTTTAAGCACTTCTATCGGTGCCAGGTTTCCAGTCACAATACCTTTTGATAATGCTTCATATGCCTCGGACTGAGGCATGCCAACAGGAATTGCACCCGTAAGCTGAAGGGTTTCGGCTGTTAACCCTGTGGCTCTGATTTGCATTCCAATTATATCCTCAAGTTTGTTTACCGGCTTTTTGGTAAAGAGATCACCAGGACCTGTAGCTATAACCATTAACAGTTTTGTATCCTTTACGCTTTCAGGGTTAAGTTCCTGTATGCCCTCCCAGGCAACCTTACTGGCCACTTTTGAGTTTTTATATACGATGCCTGGTTGCTCAAAGGCCTCTATTTCCGGAAAACGCCCCGGATTATAAGAGAAACATGAAAGACCGATGTCGCAAATTCCATCCACAACACCTTTATAAATATCTGCGGCTTTCAGAAGTGTCTCACCGGGATAACTTGTAATAATAATTCTCCCGTTTGTTGCCTCCTTAATTGCTTCCGCCCATCCCTGTACCAATTCTGTTTCTGCAGGGTGAGTTCCCGGAAAGAAATGAGCAAGCTTAAGTTCGATTGCACCTTCTTTTTCAGCAGATACAGTGCCTACACAAGAAGATTGAATTATCAGTGCAAATAATAGCGCTAAAATCAGCAGCCCTCTGATAAAAATTGTTTGAGCTAAATTTCCAAACTTTCCCACGGTTTATACCCCCTAAAAAAAGTAATAAAAAAAACCCCCGTAGGAGGTTCTGGAAACATATGTATTGCAAAATATTGCATATTTTCTAAGGAATTTTCTTACTCTATCAGGTAAGAAAAACTCACAAAACCATAACGCAATACTACAAATACAACCGTATTAGTTATATACTGTTTGCTTCCGTACTACCATCCTACACTACCATTATATTTGCATTTATGAACGATGTCAACTCATTTAGCTGTTAATTTGTCGTGCAACCATACTGTATTAATCATTTATAGAAGCATAGAATTCTTTCATTACATAGTAAGCAGGCTTTTTATACGACTTATCTTCAGACAAAAGCCCTTTCCTGTTGTATTCAAGCTGAAGGGAACTGGTTCTTCGTGGACATCTGAAATCGTATAATATCCATGGCGCTGTTCCGTGTATATATGGTATTTTACCCAGGGTTTCGGTCTGCAATTTAAAAATATGGTACTGGCAGTCCTCTGTACCAAGGTCATCATAAGTTCCTCTTGCACCTTGAAGCGCATCTGCACCAAATTCTGTTATCACTACAGGTTTCTGTGGATTACTGTTATTAAACACTTTAATCAAATCATTAAAATCAGGGGCATACCAACCGTAATATTCGTTAATGCCTATAATGTCGAGGTAGTCAACAAGCCTGTCTTTGATCATTAGCTTACTGTGATCCACAAGACAAGCTGCAGAAACCAGCCTTGAAGGATCCAGTTCTTTGGCCTTTTGGGCAAGTGAACTCATAAACTGAAGCCTTTCATCGGTGTCGGGATTTTCGTTTCCTACTGACCATATGATTACACTTACTCTGTTTCTGTCCCTGATTATGAGCTCTGTTAATTGGTTTTCTGCATTTTTATAGGTCTTTGGATTTGAAAAATCAATAGCCCAATATACCGGAATTTCTTCCCAAAGCAAAATTCCTATTTTATCTGCTATCCTGGCTGCTCTCTCGGTATGGGGATAATGGGCAAGGCGCATAAAATTACAATTCATTTCCTTTGCAAGCTTAAAGTTTTCAATAATTTCTTCGTCGGTTACAGCCTTACCGTTTTTAACACTTTCCTCGTGGGTACATATACCCTTAAGGAAAATCTTTTTTCCGTTCAGATAAATACCTGTTTTGTCTGCCCGAATTTCTCTAAACCCGATCCGGTCATGTATTTCATCAGATAAATAGGTAATTTTCACATCATATAATCTGGGCTTTTCAGGACTCCATAATTCGGGCCGGGCATTTATTTCAACATCGGCTTTGCCGTCAACACATTTAATCTCTTCGAATAAGTTCAGTTTTGGTATTTCAAGTTTGGCTGTCCCGTTATTTTGAGGGCCGTCAATCTCAAGCTTTATCCTAATCTTTTTATAACCACTGTTTGGAACAAGACTTATATAATAATCCTTTATAAAGGTTTCGGGAAGTCTTATAAGTTCAACATCCCTGTAGATACCGCCATAATTAAACCAGTCTGTGTTTCTTGCAGGTACGGCTTCTTTCTTTCTGGTGTTATCTACTACTACAAGAATACGGTTGTTTTCTTCAAGCATACCGGTAACTTCAAGATAGAACGGAGTTGAACCTCCCCTGTGCATCCCTATGTACTTTTTGTTCAAAAATACCTTGGCTTCATAATTTACAGCTCCAAACTTAATAAATACCCTCTTTTCACCCCTGTTTTCATAGCGGAATGTTCTTGTATAAACCGCAGGACCCTCGTAATAATAAAACCTCTCATCCTGTGTATTCCAACAAGAAGGCACCTCTATTGTACCCCAACGATCAAAATCGAAATCAACGGGCAGATATCTTCCGGTTTCGGTTTTATAATTCTCTTCATACCATTTTGATCTGATACAGGTATCATACTGATCTATCTGGAAATTCCAGTATCCGTTAAGACTTTCCTTATCTCTTAAACTATCATTAATCATGCTTGATGCTGTTACTATTTTAGATAAAAACGGTCTTTCATAATCTTCGTCATGAATGTTTTCTGTAAAGTTTCCCACAAGCTTCCTGTCCATACTTATCATCTCCCTGTACCATAATATAAGTAAATTATAGTATTATTGTATCTGTTATTACCTGATATTTCAAACCCTTTAGTTAATTTTTTGAAAAAAACCATCATCCCTCACCCACATATACAAAAAACGAAGTGATCAAAATTTGGGTGCGAAATGATGGAAAATAGCTTAATTGTATGGCTTAGGAATTGGCAGTGAATTTTCATTAGGAGTATACATTCTATTGTTGTCCCACGGGCTGTGAACATTCTCTTCGGGGTTAATATAACCCAAATTGTTATAGTATGGACTCATATTATCACTGAACCCAGGTCCAACATTTGAATACATGTTGTCAGATACCGGATAAATGTTGTCATAACCATATTCCATTGGACTTATGTTTGTATGCGGGTTTTCATCATACCCGTAGTTTACCGGATATTCCATTCCCATATTGTTGTTCATATATACATTACCGTCAAACCGATTCAAACAATAGGGGCATTGGAAACTTATCGGGTATGTTTCCCCGTATGGGCATTCGGGTTGATAATAATGCCTGTAACCAGGATTGCAAAAATACCCGTTCATTTGCTCACTCCTATACAATGTATATTACAATATTATCTTATGTTAACGCTGGAATTATGTGATTAGGTATCCAGTAATTTCACTTTTCTTGCAATCATCTCATCGATTCTCTGTATATACTGCTCCACGTTTCTGACATTAAAAACTCTCTCAATGCGATTTTCGGGATATATGATTTTTGATGAGGCTCCGGCACCGAATGCCAGTATTGTTTGAACCTCTTCCATAATAAGCATATTGTAAATTCCTTCTGTTCCGGGTTTTGCATAGCCCACATTCTCAAGGTTGGCCAATATATTCTTCTGCCGGTACAGGTAATAAGGATGCATTCCGCTCTTTCTCAAAAAAGCCCCGGCCAGTTCTACCATGTTATTAACAGTTTCATCGTCTGTCTGCTTAAAGTTGCCTTTTTCATTTATTAGCCTTGAAGCTCTCTTTACAGACATTGTATGGACGGTTACATTTTCAGGATTTAACCTGCCAATTTTTATCAGGGTATCTTCAAAATCCTTTTCCGTCTCTTCCGGAAGCCCGGCAATCAAATCACAGTTTATATTCTTAAACCCTTCAGCCCTTGCCATGTTGAAAGCTTCAATAATCTGCCCTGTGGTATGGTCTCTTCCAATAAGTTTCAAGGTTTTGTCCTGCATGGTTTGAGGATTTATGCTTATGCGCGTAACACCTGCATTTTTGATAATCCTTAGTTTTTTTTCGTTCAAAGTATCGGGTCTTCCGGCCTCAACAGTATATTCCCGAATATTTTCCAAAGGGAGGACCGGAACAATATGGTTTAACAAATAATCCAGTGCGTTTTCAGGTAAAGCTGTGGGGGTACCTCCGCCAATATAAATGGTATCAATAGCTGTATTTTTATCTTTCAGCCATTGTTCAGCCCACCGGACCTCTTTGTGTAAAGCTTTCAGATAGTCGGAAATCAGATGTTCATATTTATTTATGGCTACAGACGGAAAAGAACAGTATATGCACCTGCTGGTGCAAAAGGGTATGCCAATGTAAATACTCACATTGTTACCAGCATTTTTTATAAATTCGGCTTCATTAAGGGCTACTTCTACAGTAAGACGGGCTTTACTGTGTGAAAGGTTGTAATAATCAACCAGTTTCCTGTAAGCAGCATCAGGGCCTGTACCCTGATTAAAAAGAGAATGGACTATTTTTGCAGGCCTAATTCCTGTTAACGCACCCCATGGAAGCTTTTTACCTGTATAGTGGCTCAGACATCTATATAACAGTACCTTTAACGGTATTTTCAATTGATTCGTGTTGTCTTTGCTTTCAAGATGCATTGTTTCTGAATACAGATTTTTATTTCCCTGCCATAGCTCAATTTTTAAATTGAACCCAGTAATATCCAGGGTTATCATAACGTCATGGGAAGATACTCTCGAAGTATCTTCTGCAAATGCAAATCCGTTACCGGGAAAAAATAAATTTAATAATTCCCTTGCTTCGTAGCCGAACTCCTCGGGTATTTTAATATAAACCATAAACACTCCCATTAACTAAGTTTCAATTACCTTATGCTCTGCAAAATGGGTTATTTTTTTTCTCATAACCTATGGTGGTTTTTATACCATGACCCGGGTATACGGTTGTATAATCGGACAAGGTATATAATTTTTCTTTAATGGATTTTTTAATTTCATCGATTGAACCGCCAGGAAAATCCGTTCTTCCTATTGATGCATTAAATAATGTATCTCCGGTAAAAAGAACATTGTTAACCAGAATACAAATGCCACCTTTTGTATGGCCAGGTGTATGGATTACTTTAAAAGAAAGGCCTGAACACTCAATTACATCTCCATCTTTAAGAAGATTGTCTGCTGCTTTAAATGTAAATGAACCCTGTACGGGAAAATGGGCAAGTCCATTCATGTAAGGATCAGACAAGCACTCTGCATCCTTTTCATGGATATGAACCTTAACATCGATCAAATCTCTTAATTGATCAATATAGTAAATATGATCAAAATGTCCGTGTGTTAAAATAACATGTTTTAATTTAATTTCCTTACTGTTTGCAACTTCCAGCACTTTTTCGGGTGGACAGCCGCAATCTATAACGACTCCCTCACCGTTTTCAGATACAATATAAACATTGGATTGGACCAAACCATTTGGTACACACTCTATTATCACTTTATTTCACCTCAGTTGTTTCTTCTTTTAACTGCACTGTCAAGAAAAATTGTCACAGGACCTTCATTGTGAATTTCAAGATGCATTGAAGCCTGAAATACACCTGTTTCTACTTTTAAAGGGTATTTTTCCTTAAGGTAATTTACAAATTCCTGATAAAGCTCATTAGCTTTATCAGGCGGTGCTGCATCAACAAAACTGGGTCTGTTTCCTTTTCTGCAGTCTGCATATAATGTAAACTGGGATACAACAAGTATATCACCATGAACATCAAGTGCTGATAGATTCATTTTTTGGTTTTCATCTTCAAAAATTCTTAAGTTTACTATTTTGTCGGCCAGGGACTCCAGGTCCTGGCGGGTATCGTCCTTACCCACTCCTAACAGCACCATCAGGCCTTTGCTTATACTTCCAACCGTTTCATTGTCTACAGTTACTTTCGAACTGCTCACTCTTTGTACTATTGCGCGCATAAAGCCCTCCAGCATTTATTTATTATTTCTTGTTATTTCAAAAACATCAGGCACACGTTTGATTCTGTTAATAATTCTTTCCAGTTGATCTGTGTCTGTTATTTCTACCGTTAAATTCATAAGTGCAACATTGTTTTTTGTTGTTCTGGCGTTAATTGCCTTAAGTGGAATTCCTGCATCACCTATAACATTAGTCACTTCCATTAACAGATGGGTTCTGTCATGTGCTTTTATCGATAATTCTGCCTGATAGGATGCAGCTTTTCCCTTGTACCAGTTCACTTCTATCAGTCTTTCATCATCATCCACTGTATTCAGTATGTTTATACAATCTTTCCGGTGAACCGACACACCCCTTCCCCTGGTAATGTACCCGATAATATTATCTCCAGGTACAGGGTTACAGCATTTTGAAAGCCTTACAAGGCAATTATCAATACCTTTAACAATTACTCCTGATTCAGGAATTTGACGTTCTTTTCGCTTTTTGCTAAGCTCTTTTTTTCTTTTTTCATCTTCAAGCAGAAATTGTTTTTGTTCTTCGGGCGGAAGGGTTTTGCGATATTCTTCCTTTAACCTTGAAATAACCTTTCTGCTTGAAATAGCATCAAGCCCTATTGCTGCATACATATCATCGATGCTGTTGAAATTATACTTTTTGAACGCTGCTTCAAAAATCTCCTGCTTTAATATTTGATGGGCACTAATCCCGTGTTTTTTCAGCTCTCTTTCAAAAAGATCCTTTCCACGTTCAATGTTCTCTTCTCTTTTTTCTTTCTTAAACCACTGATTTATTTTATTTCTTGCCTGGGAAGTTTTTACTCTTTTTAGCCAATCCCGGCTGGGCCCCTTACTTGCCGATGAGGTAATTATTTCAACAATATCTCCGTTTTTTAATTCATAATCAAGGTTTTCCAGCTTACCGTTTATTTTGGCGCCTATCATTCTGTTTCCTATATCACTGTGGATTGCATAGGCAAAATCGATAGGGGTTGAACCTGCTTTCAGACATTTTACATCACCTTTAGGAGTAAAAACAAAAACCTCGTCGGTGAAAAGGTCAATTTTCAGGTTTTCCATAAATTCGTCGGGATCTGTGGTTTCTTTCTGCCAATCCAATAACTGCCTTAACCATGCCAATTTCTCGCCAAGATTATCGTTTTGACGTCCGCCGTCTTTATACCTCCAATGAGCTGCAATTCCAACCTCTGCTATCCTGTGCATTTCCCAGGTACGAATCTGAACTTCGAAAGGGATGCCTTCAGGCCCTATAAGCGTTGAGTGAAGGGATTGGTACATGTTCGGTTTTGGCATTGATATATAATCTTTAAATCTTCCGGGCATTGGTTTATACAATTCATGAACCAGCCCTAAAACAGCATAACAGTCTTTAACCGAACCTACAATAACACGGATTGCAAACAAATCATAAATTTGATCCAGTTCCTTGTGCTGTCTTTTCATCTTGGTGTATATACTGTACAAATGTTTCGGACGCCCGTCAATATGAGTTTCAATACCCAATTCCTTCGACTTGTCAAAAACAGTCTTTATAATTCGGTCTATATACTCTTCGCGTTCTTTGCGCTTTTTGGCTATTTTTTCAACAAGATCATAATACTCCTTTTCGTGCAGGTATCTGAAGCTTAGATCTTCAAGTTCCCATTTTACCTTGTAAATTCCAAGACGGTGCGCCAAAGGTGCATATATGTCAATGGTTTCACGGGCTATTTCAATCTGTTTCTCTCTTGGCTTATACTTTAAAGTGCGCATGTTATGAAGCCTGTCAGCAAGCTTTATAATAATAACCCGTATATCTTTCGACATGGCCAGGAACATTTTTCGTAAGTTTTCGGCCTGGATTTCCTGTTTATTTGTATAGGGTATTTTAGCAAGTTTTGTAACACCATCCACGAGGTTTGCAACTTCTTCACCAAAGTTTTTCAAATTTTTATCATAGGTGAATGAGGTGTCTTCAACAGTATCGTGAAGCATTCCGGCAGCTATTGTAGTGGTATCCATTTCCATTTCAGCAAGAATGTAAGCCACTTGCAACGGATGAGTGACAAAAGGCTCTCCAGAGCTTCTTAACTGGCCGTCATGCGCCTCTAAAGCAACTTTATATGCCTTATCAAGAAGTTCCCAGTTATATTCTTTCCCTATTGATTTTAGTTTAGCTACAAGTCTGTTATATTCCTCAAGCATCAAACCACCATCAATTTTCAGCTGTCTGTTGTAAATTCTGCAAAAAAGAATAGAGCTTAGAATTTTTTAGTGATGCTTTCCGGGCTATCTCCGCTACTTCTATTATATAAGAACCATTGTCCTGGTAAGAATATCGGATTATATCAAGCTCCTTTAGTATAAGTATTCCTGATAATACCTTAAAATAGTTCATTCTTACCCTGCTGTCATCAATTTTCTGTGCCAGCTCAAATAACTGACTTCTGGTAAAAGTACATCTGCCTGCGCTTTGAAAATACCTGTATAATACACCCAGTTCATGCCTTGAAAGTACCACATCACTGTAATTTACCAGCTGATTATTAATCCTATTATAAATCCAATCGGTGTTATTATCAAGGTATTCAACGTTTTCTGACGCTTCCAGTAATATTCTATTTCTAATTATGCTTTTTTCAGGCATTCTGATATGTTTTACAATTAGTTCGGTATTCCTTCTCCCCATATATTCATTTATGCTGATTTCAAAAACCACGTCAATTTTGCTGTTTCTTTCAAGCAACTGTTCCATATATCCCATTCTGAAAGCAACTGCCTGAACTGAGCTTTCATCTGTTCCAAGTATAAGTCTTAAATGGCTTTGATCTGAACCAATCAGCTTTTTTTCCAAAATGTTTATTTCTTTCAGTCTGAACAATGGTTTTGGATTTCCCTCACCAAAGGGAGCCATCGCCATTAATAAACTCACCGAATGGATATTTATCTCTTCTATCTGTAAATCGGCATCAATTTCAAGTTTTGGCTGCATATCGGTAACTTTAAGCACCCGATCTGCATATTCGTTAATCCTTTCCCTGAATCTTTCTATATTAGATTTTTTTATTGTAAGCCCGCCCGCCTTTTCGTGACCTCCATACTTAATGAGTAATTCACTGCAGTATTCCATACCTTCATAAATATTGAAACCGTCAATACTTCTTGCAGAACAAACTGCTTCATCATCAAAAACCGAGATTACAAAACATGGTTTATAATAATGTTCAACCAACATTGACGCAACAATGCCAATTACTCCCTGGTGCCATTTATCGCCGCTTACTACTATCACCTTTTGGTTTCTAAATTTTAAGTCACTTTCTATAATTTCTACTGCTTTTTGAAAAATCTCTGTCTGGATTTTCTGCCTCAGATTATTATCACTATGTAACTGTCTTGCCAACGTATCATTATAAGATATATCTGAAGAGGTAAAAAGCATTACTGCCCTTGAAGCATCCCCCATCCGTCCTGCGGCATTTATTCTTGGTGCCAGAATAAACGCCAGCTTATAAGTATCAATATTCACATTTTTCATTTCTACTACATTTAACAATGCCTGTATTCCCGGATTAGGACACTTTTGAATTTTCCTTAAACCAATTTGCACAATAACGCGATTTTCACCTGTTAATTCAACAATATCTGCAACCGTACCAAGGCATGCCAAATCAATATAATTAAAATATTCATCACCAAGGTTGAGGCTGTTACATAAAGCCTGCACAAGTTTGAAAGCAACTCCTGCCCCACACAGCTTATTAAAAGGATATACACTGTTTGGAAGATGAGGATTTATTAAAGCCAAAGCATCCGGCAAATTGTGAATATCAGGCTGATGATGATCTGTAATAATAATATCCATTTTTCGCCCCTGCATGGCAAGGCTCTCTATTATCTGTTCAATCCGGTCCTTTGCTGAAATCCCGCAATCTACCGTAATCATTAAATCAAAAGAATTCTCACTCAGGTATCGGGTCGCTGCTTCAGATATACCATAGCCTTCATCAACTCTGTCAGGAATATAGTATGAAACGATAAGGCCGATTGACTTCAAAAAAAGATACAAAATTGACGTGGCAGTAATTCCGTCCACATCATAATCCCCATAAATTATTATTTTTTCATTAAGCTCTTTTGCCGCTAATATTCTGTTAACAGCCTTTTCCATGTCGGGTAAAAGCATAGGGTTGTGCAAACCTTTAACAGATGGTTTAAGAAAACTCCTGATCTCACCAGGATCGGTTAACCCGCGCTTAACAAGAACTTTCGCAAGAATTGTCGGAAGTTTTAACTTATCTGATATTTCTTCAACCAATACAGGATCGGGTTCTCCAATTTCCCACACCGCTTCGTTTCCAAGAAAAAAATCCTCTAACATATAACCCTTTCTAATTTCTCGTTATATTTTAAAGGCGGGGAAAACCCGCCTTTATTGAAACGATATCTTTTTAAATCTTTGCAAAAAGCCCGAAGGCTTTTCCTCGGGCTTTTAAGTATTCAAAGCTTTTCCTTTAATTTCTAGATTGCAGCCTTCATGACTTAAATAATGCCTATATTCTACCAAAAAGAATTCCTTCTTTCTCACTTAACTGCCATCTATATAAGAAAAATAATGTTAATACCGGTTTAGGCAGGCTGCCGCTTCATTATTTTGATTTTCTCTTTCTTGCAGCTTCAGATTTCTTCTTACGCCTTACACTAGGTTTAACGTAATGCTCTCTTTTCCTGACCTCTGCAAGTACACCTGCCTTTGCACATTGGCGTTTAAACCTTCTAAGTGCACTATCCAGGGATTCATTCTCTTTTACTCTGACTTCGGACACATTTTTCCCTCCCCTCTTCTGTATCATACAGTCGTGCCGGGGAATTTATTCCATTGAGCAGGCTTAATAAAAGCTTTCTGCACAAAGCACTTAATTTATTATATAATAGGGCTCCAAACTCCGTCAATAGCTTTCTTGACCGTTATATAATTTTCTCGCCGAATTCAGCTCCGCCAAGAATATGATAATGAAGGTGTGGAACCGTTTGTCCACCGTTTTTACCACAGTTCACAATAACCCTGTAACCATCGGTATTAATACCCAGAATCTTAGTTGTTTCAAGGATTGCAGCATGGATTTTTGTTACCACATCAATATTATCCTGATTCAATGCTTCGAGACATTCGATATGAACCTTGGGTACAACAAGTACATGTATTGGGGCTGCAGGATTAATGTCCTTAAATACAATTATGTCATCATTTTCGTACACTTTGATTGATGGTATTTCTCCTTTTATAATTTTACAAAATACACAATCAGACATTACTGGTCCTCCTTTAAACAAAATTTTAAAACAGTAAGCCAACCTACGAAAGTTGTTCTTTAATTTTATTTACCGCAATATCAATTGCCTTATCAATCCCGCTAATATCCTTACCGCCTGCCTGGGCCATATCAGGTCTTCCACCACCACCGCCACCGGCTGCCTTAGCTGCTTCACCGATAATCTTGCCACAATGTACACCTTTACTAACCGCGTCTTTTGTAGCTGATACCACCAGGCTTACTTTTCCATCAAATGCTGAAGCTAATGCTACAACCGAAGAACCAAGTTTGCTCTTCAAGGTATCAGTCATATTTCTAAGTGCTGTCATGTCAAGCTGGTCCATTCTTGCAGCAAGTACTTTAACCCCCGATACATCTTCGGCTTTATCCAGGAAGCTGTCCACTGACTGGTTCATCATTTTTTCCTTAATCGAGCCCAGTTCTTTTTGAAGGTTCTTCACCTCTTCTACCAGGTATGTGACCCTTGAAGGTGTATCTTCGGGAGTGGATTTCACTATTCCGGATACTTCCTTTAAAATACTTTCCTTCTCTTTGTACCAGGAAAGTGCACCTGTTCCTGTTAATGCTTCAATACGTCTGACACCGGATGCAATGCCATTTTCGCTGATAATTTTTATAAGCCCTGCCTCACCTGACGAACCAATATGCGTACCACCGCATAACTCCTTGCTGTAATCACCTACAGCAACAACACGGACAATGTCTCCATACTTTTCTCCGAACAACGCTGTAACGCCCTCTTTTTTTGCTTCCTCCAGGGGCATTTCCCGTGTTATAACAGGATAATTTGTAAGTATAACATCATTTACTTCGGTCTCAACTGCTTCAATTTGATCTTCAGTTAATGCCGAAAAATGAGTAAAGTCAAACCGGAGTCTGTCGGGTGTCACAAGAGAACCTGACTGTTGGACATGATCTCCCAATACATTTCTTAATGCTTTATGAAGTATATGGGTAGTTGTGTGATTTCTGGCCGTACATTTTCTCTTTGTTATATCTACCTTTGCAAGAACTCTGTCTTGAAGTTGTACCATGCCTGAATCTATCTTTCCAATATGGAGGTATTTCCCATCCGAAGTCTTTTTACAGTCTGCAACAGTCATTTTGAAATTACTGCCGGTAATAACCCCGGTGTCACCTACCTGCCCGCCACTTTCAGCATAGAAGGGTGTCTTCTCAAGCACTATCGCAACTTCATCACCCATCTGGGCATTCTCTGCAAGTTTGCCATCCAAAATAATAAACTTTACAACCGATTCTGTCTCGTATTCATTGTAACCTGTAAACTCTGTGGTAAATAACTTGTTTTCCCCTGTGAAAAGGTCTTTTTCCCATGCAGAACCTTCTTTTTTGAAATGAGCTTCACGTGCCTTTTCCTTTTGCTTTTTCATCTCTTCATGAAAACCTGCTTCATCAATTTTCATCGAGTTTTCATGAGCTATTTCCCTTGTTAAGTCTATTGGAAACCCGTAAGTATCATGCAGTTTGAAGACCATCTCACCACTTATGGTTTTCTTGGCCTGCTGCTTCAGTTCGGCTATATATTGCTCTAATATGTTCATTCCTTGATCTATGGTGTTATAGAATTTCTCTTCTTCAATTGAAATGACCTTTTTTATATAATCCCGTTTTTCATCCATGTGCGGATATGCTTCCATGGAAGTATCAATCACAGTATCAACCAGTTCTGAAAGAAAAGCCCTGTTTATTCCCAGAAGTCTTCCATGCCTTGCGGCTCGACGTATAAGCCTTCTTAAAACGTATCCGCGGCCTTCATTTGAGGGAAGCACACCATCGGATACCAGCATTGCAGAACTTCTTGTATGGTCGGTTATGACCCGGATCGAAACATCTTTCTGATAATCCTTTCCATATTGAACATCTGCTATGAGGCATACATGATCCAGGACACTGCGAATTGTGTCAACCTCGAAAATATTGTCCACTTCCTGAACAATACATGCTAGTCGTTCAAGACCCATTCCTGTGTCAATATTCTTTGATTTTAAAGGTAAATACGTCATGTCGTCCTGACGATCGAACTGCGTAAATACAAGGTTCCATACTTCAATAAAACGATCGCAATCACAGCCAACAGTACAATCTTCTTTCCCGCATCCTTTGTCTTTGCCTCGATCGAAATATATTTCTGAACATGGACCACACGGGCCTGTTCCATGCTCCCAGAAGTTATCTTCCTTACCCATTCTGAAAATTTTCTCTTTTGGCAGACCAACTACTTTGTTCCATATATCAAAGGCTTCATCATCCTCAAGATATACCGAAACATAGAGCCTGTCTTCAGGAATTTCAAGAACTTCTGTAAAAAACTCCCATGCCCATGAAATTGCTTCTTTTTTAAAGTAATCGCCAAAGGAGAAATTGCCCAGCATCTCAAAAAAAGTTCCATGACGCGATGTTTTGCCCACATTTTCTATATCGGGAGTGCGTATACACTTCTGGCATGTTGTCACTCTTTTCGAAGGTGGAACCATCTGTCCGGTAAAATATGGTTTTAGCGGAGTCATACCGGCGTTAATCAATAAAATACTGGGGTCATTTTCGGGTACCAATGAAAAACTGGGCAGCCTTAAATGTCCTTTACTTTCAAAAAAGGACAGATATTTCTCCCTTAATTCATTTAAACCAAACTTCTGCATGTTGAACCCTCTCTTTAGTTCTTTTTATTATAAGCTTCAATGATCGCTTGCATAAATTATGTACAAAAATGCGTACGCAAAAGCCTGCTTTGCATATTTTGCATGAAACACGCTACAGGCATCTTAATATAATTTAATATCTTCAGCAATACTGCCTGGTTTTACAGCAATTACTGAAGATTGCTAAAATTTCGCTTACTCAAGTATACTAAAACCAACAGAATTGCGTCAAGTGTGAAGTTGCACGGGAGAATTAATTTAATGGAATTAATGTATCAGATATGCAATTTTGTCGCTCAATTCCTCGAAAATTTTTAATTATGTCACTTCTTCTTTTTTTCATCAAATTCGCATCATTGAATCAGTTCCTGGAATCCCCATCATATGATGCTCTAAGATCATCCATGTACCAAGTGCCCACCCCCTTAGAATTATAGGTTCGCCATTAACTACAAAATTTTTGCAATCAATCTGAACAAAATCTGTTCCCATAAGAAATCCCCCCAACAATACCCGCGTAGTGTCAAAAATTCTGATTGAATTTTGACCTGAAATATTTATTATTACTTGGCTTTCACCAGTTATAATCGTATCAATCCTGAACAATTGGAAAATCTACTAAGTTTATATTTACAACTGAGTGTAGCTGTCCTGCATCTTTTTCTAATTGCTTTTTTTACTTAATTGTTTGCGTTTTACAATATTGAATGGCTATAACCTGGGAATAATATTTTCCTCTAAGTTCCGACAAGTTAGCTTTGCAATTTAAATATAAGCCATATGAAATTTTCTAACAATACATTATATGTGCTGTTATTTGCATTTTCTGTGTTTTTACAATCTTTTAACCTGATATAATCCGATAGGCTTTTTTAAGAATGATTTTTATCATTGCTACGAGGGGCACGGCAAATACTAATCCAAAAAAGCCAAATAACCGTCCGCCGACAAGTACTGACATGATTGTTGTAATCGGGTGCAAACCCAGTTTTTCTTTAATAATTCGAGGTGATAGAAATACATTATCAATCTGCTGAACAATTACAAAAACAAGAATTGTCCATATTGCCTTCCAGGGCGATATGGTCAGCGCTATTGTAACTGCAGGTACGGCACCTATATATGGACCAAAATAAGGAATTACATTGGATATACCTCCAATGAACCCAAGAAGGGGTGCATAGGGTATTCCTGTGAGGTAAAGACCTATGGTTTCAATAATGCCAATTATAATAGCTATCAGTAACTGACCCTGGATAAATCTTATAACAACCCTATGTATGTCCCGTAGGAAACATACAATTTCCTCCCTGTATTTTTCAGGGAAAATATATTTGAAGTTTCTTACAATTAATTCTTTGTCCTTTAATATATAAAATGACAATATCCAGCCAATCAATACATCAATTATTAAAGATAAAGTTTTTGGCAGCAATGAAATAAGCCCGTACAACCCTGCAAAAATCCTTTGTTGTATGTTTAAAAACAAATTATCAATTTCTTGCATTATGTCGCTATGCCAATTTTCGGGTACATTCTTTTCTATGAAAGATATAAAATCATTGAAGACAGAGCTGAAAAGCTCTGGCAGTACCCTGGTAAGCTCTTTAATATTATTGGCTAAAATCGGGATCAGCCAGATAAATATGGCAAGAATTACAATTATGCTAAAAAGAATGGCGAATAATATCCCTACTGTCCTTGGTATTTTTATTTTTTCAAAATAGTCAACTAAAGGTAATAAAATATAAGATATTGCGATTCCTATTCCCAACGGAAACATTGCCTGTACTATTTCTCCACCAAAAAAAACGATAAAAAAAAGAAACCCTGCGAATAGGGTGACAGTTATACCTATTTTTATCCACCGAATTGCCTTCACCAAGCACCTCCGAGTATGTACCTTTTCTTAAAACTGTTAAGTTCTAAGAAAAGGTTTTCAAAAGGGAAGATTTAATTCAATTAATGCATCATGTTACTAATATCTGACACGATGCGCCTGGATCTCCTGTATACGTCTCTGCCCATTCGCATAATTCGCCTTCTGGTTCTTTTCATGTTAATATCACCATTTAGCATCATAGACATAGTGGCGCCAACAATTCCTCCAATAACAATACCACTTGTAAAACCTGTTTTCATTAATAATGCCTCCTTTATACTGAATCCATATTAAACCACTTTTTCAGACCTTTTTGAAGTCCTGTTATTTCTTCTTTGGTATCCCTGTCAATCTGGATTAATTGCCGTGAGAATTCAACATTACTTAAAACCGGCATTCTTTTTCTGCCTAACCAAAGATCTTCCACAAGACTACCCGATATAATTATCTCGCGTATCACACCGTTTAAAGAATTAAAAGCAAAATCAACCACACGGCCAATCCATTTTCCTTTTTCATCTATCAATGATTTATTCATCAAATCTTCTGCTAAAATATTGTTTTTTCTGTAGTCCTTAGGTAAACTTTTAATTTCTGATGTACTTAATAGCTGAACACTATCACGTTTCATCTCTTCAATTTGCGTAAACTGGAAAAAACGATGTCTTATATCGGTATTTCTTCGTTCTAATAAAAAACCTACAACAGCCTTATTTACAGGGTCGATCATTAAGTTCTCTATATGCCCGACTTTATTCTGATTTATAAACACCGATGCACCCACAACTTCAGACCAGTAAAGCATGTAAAGGCTCCTCTTTTCATTACGGGTTTCATTGATATTATTTGATGAAACAGAAAAAAGAATGCAGCGATTTTTGAATTGACTAAATTTACATATTCTATTAGAATTGACCTGATGCTTCGCATACTCTAAACTTTACTTAACTGCTTGCCAGTTTATAATTTAATGCATATCTTTTCCGGCTGATATGCAGTTTGACATTTTTCAATAAGGGGGAACATAAATGGTAAAGCAATTCAAGGAAGATCTTGGGATTGATATATCATCAATATTAATTCCAAGGGAAAATATATCTTTAAATAAATGGGCAGTTATTGCATGTGATCAATATACATCCGAACCTGAATACTGGGAAAGTGTTGATAAATTTGTAGGGAATGAACCTTCAACTTTGCGTCTGATTTTCCCGGAAGTTTATCTTGAAAGGGAAAACAGCGAACAAAAAAAGCTTAGAATTGACAGTATCAATAAAACAATGTGCGACTATCTTGACAATGGATATTTTGAAGAAATAAAAAACTCTTTTATTTACATTGAAAGGACCGTTAAGGGTGGTAAAATCAGAAAAGGGCTCCTGTTCGCAATTGATTTGGAACAGTATGATTTCTCAAAAGGATCCGACAGTTTAATTCGTGCGACAGAAGGAACCATTCTGGACAGACTGCCTCCGAGGATACAAATAAGGGAAAAGGCTTGTCTTGAACTTCCTCATATAATGCTTTTGGTTGACGATCCTGATTCTTCAATAATCGAGCCGCTGGCATGCTGTAAAAAAATGATGAACAAACTGTATTCCTTCGACCTGATGATGGGAGGAGGTCTGATAGAAGGCTATCAGGTAAACCATCCGGAGCTTCTACAGAATATATATAATAATCTTATGAATCTTAAGTCGCAGGATACATTTTCAAAAAAATACAATGTTGACGTTTCGGTAAGCCCAATGCTGTTTGCAGTAGGCGATGGCAACCACTCCCTTGCAACTGCAAAATCGTGCTGGGAAAACATAAAAAAATCCCTTTCTGATGATGAGAAAAACTTCCATCCTGCCAGATTTGCCCTTATTGAGCTTGTGAACATACATGATTCGGCGCTGCAGTTTGAACCAATACACAGGATTCTTTTTAATGTTGATGCAGGAAAAGCATTGAAATACTTTGTAAAGTTTTACAGTGAAAAAGGAATTCAGTGTGGATATGAGTTTGTAGATGATTATAAAAAAATCCCCCAAACTGATTCAAAAAAGCATAGGGTAGCCTTTATAAACGGCACTGAAACCGGATACATCTGGGTAAATGAGCCTATTTTTGAAATAGATGTGGGAACACTGCAGTATTTTCTGGATAGTTTCCTTAAGGAAAACCCTGAAGTAGCTATTGATTATGTTCATGGTACCGAAGTTGTCGAGAAATTATGCAGGAATAATTCTAACTTAGGTTTCCTGCTTTCTCCGATGGATAAAAGCCATCTTTTTAAAACGGTGATTGCTGATGGGGCTCTGCCAAGAAAAACCTTTTCAATGGGCGAAGCCGAGGATAAGCGTTATTATCTGGAATGCAGAAAAATCATTCCCGACTATTTACGATAACCTTCTATATGAAGACATCTATATTTCTTAAATATATAGTTTGACAGCGGATAGTAATCCCTGTCGAAGGTATGAGTAGCTATTTTTATATTATGAAAATCAGGCAATTTCCCGGTTTCAACAACAAATAAAGAGTGCCTGTATGTTGTTCCATCAAAGGACAATTGGATAATGTCGCCCGGTTCTATTTCTGAAACCGGGACTTCTACTGCAAATGGGCCGGCTCCGGAGTTTTTTATTAAAAATTCGTAAAGATATTGAACGCCGGTCCATGATGCGGTACGGTTATAGCTATTATAGTAATACCAGCCATACACAGGTTTGGTGTTCATCACCTTACAGCCGGCGAAAATACATTGTGAAATAAAATTGGTACAATCACCGCCCAGGTTACTGAAATCGAAGTAAGCAGGGTTTCTGTCAAATGCCCATTTGTGTGCATACTTTATTGCATTTTCCCTGTTATATACATGTGTTTTCATATCCCGCTAAAATATATATGAGTGTTCTGATGTATAATATGCCAAAATCCTTTATATGTTTCATAAGACGCTTGGGCGGACAAAGTGGTCCCTCCAAGCGGGAGACTGCAGGTCTGCCCTACATCAAGCCTTTGATTCCGGAATTGCACAATTTCTTTACTCTCAGAGTTAAATAACGCGGGTGATTCGGGTGATTTTGCCGACGCAGAGCAACACACTTCAAAGCCATGCTGCACTCGGGTAAGTTAAAAGGGTGTAACTACAGAAATCTGCTTCTTAACTCTTCCATAATCTTCTTTTCAAGCCTTGAAACCTGTACCTGAGATATTCCCATCTTCTCAGCCACCATTTGCTGTGTTTCTTCCTTGAAATATCTTAAAAATATTATTTGCTTTGATCTGGCATCAAGGTTTTGAAGAGCTTTAGTCAAAGACAAACGTTCAAGAATGGCCAATTCTTTAGAATCTTCATCTTCTATTTTGAGACGATCAATTAAGTACATAGGGTTTTCACTTTCACCAATTGTTTTGTATAGCGATTCAGGTTGATATCCGGCTTCAATAGCCTGAACCAGTTCTTCAGGTTCGACATTAAGTTTTTCAGCTAACTCATGTATTGTAGGAGTTCTGCCTGTGGTTTTCTCAATTTGTTCTCTTATAGAATTGGCTTTCTGCCCAAGTTCTTTCAAAGCCCTGCTTACTTTAATAGCTCCGTCATCCCTGAAAAAGCGTTTAATCTCTCCCACTATCATTGGCACCGCATATGTTGAAAACTTTACTTCAAATTGGGGATCAAACTTTTTAATAGCCTTAATAAGCCCTATACACCCCACCTGAAAAATATCCTCTGTTTCAGCATCCCGGCTTTTAAAACGCTTAACTAAGCTCCAGACAAGCCCGATGTTTTCCTGAACCAGTGTGTTTTGAGCTTCCTGGTCACCTTTCTGCGCCTTTAATATTAGATTTAAGGTCCGGTTATCCAAAGACTTTGATTCAGAAGTTTTATCATTCACTAATACAGACTCCTGTTCTTTACCAAATAGATTATTATTAATATACTGACTTCTAGTCGCGGGAGAACCTTTTAGTCATGATTATTTTGGTTCCCTTACCCTTTTCCGACTCAATATGCAGGGTATCCATAAAACTCTCCATTACCGAAAAACCCATTCCCGATCTCTCCAATTCAGGCTTTGTCGTGAATGCAGGAGTTTTTGCTTTCTCGATGTCTTCTATCCCTATTCCATGATCTTCGATAATAACCTTAATACTGTTAGAGTACAGTATACACTCCATATAAATAGTCCCTGTCTTTTGTTCGTAACCATGAATTATTGCATTGGTTACGGCTTCAGATACCGAAGTTTTCAAGTCTGCCAGATCTTCCAGTGTTGGATCTAACTGGGCTGCGAATGCAGCTACTACCACTCTAGCAAAAGCTTCATTTGTTGATTTACTGTCAAACTCAATTTTCATCCTGTTAATTGGCTGCATTTTTACATAACCTCACAATACTATTAGTTGGGTTTTAAACTACTGAACCACGCTATTTTTTTTATCAGTTAATTTTCATTAATTGATCAATTCCAGACATTTTTAATATTTTTAGAAGTGTCTGGCTTGGGTTTTTAATAGTCATACTGCCCCCAAAACTTCTAATACGGTTGAATCTTCCCACAATCAACCCTATACCTGAGCTGTCCATAAATGTAACACCACTCATATCCAAAACAAGCTTTTTCACAGGTGCTTTTAAAATATTTAAATCAATGGTATCCTTTATTTTAGATACTGCATGGTGGTCCAGCTCACCTTTCAGGTAAACAGTCAGAACCTGATTCTCCTGCTTAATGGTAATATCCAATGTCATCACTCCATTCCTCTCATCTTATTCTTTATTTCCCGAAAAAATCCTTTATTTCTCTTTATCCATTAAATCTGTTGCAAGTTTTTGAAGTCTTCTCATGCGATGATTGACACCGGATTTACTAAGTTTGGGGTTAAGCATTTTACCAAGTTCTGAAAGACTGGCCTCGGGATTTTCCATTCTTAAACGTGCTATTTCCCTAAGGTTTACAGGAAGATTTTCAATTCCGACAGTATCATCAAGGTATTTTATATATGAAACCTGTTTTAATGATGCGTTCACTGTTTTTTCAAGATTGGCAGTTTCACAGTTAACCAATCTGTTAACCTGATTTCTCATATCTTTCAGAATGCGTATATTTTCCATTTCCAACAAAGCATTATGTGCATTTATAATATTCAAAAAATCGACTATATCCTGACCTTCCTTCATATAAACTATATCGTAATTCTTACGTTGTATAAGTTTTGGTTTAAGATCATAGCACTCCATGTATTTAATAAATTCACCTGAAATTTTGCTGTTTGTGAAGGCCATTTCAATGTGGTAGGATTTGTCCGGGTTACTTACCGAGCCAACAGCCAGAAACCCTCCTCTAAGGTAAGCCCGGATACAGCACCTGTCCTGGAGTTTAAATTCAAAGTATTCTATTTTCTGCTGTTGCAGGTTAATATTTATGCCAATTGAATTTAAAAATTTATTTCCTTCATCGAGATCTTCAATTCCTGAAAAATTCAGCCTGTAAACAACGTGCCTTTTAAAGCGTGTTGTCTTCTCTCCGCTGATTTCCACCCCATCAGGTACTATTTCCTTTACCCTGCTGTACACCATTCTTGATACCGGTGCATGCTCGGTAATGAACAAAAGCAAGTTTTTTTTCCGGATTTCACGGATAATAAGGCCTGTCCTAAGAATTCCTGCAAGCTCGGCAAATCTGCAGCATGGTTTTTCATTCTGAAGTCTGCAAACTTCATCCTTAATATCGGACGAAAATGACATATTAAGCCCCCTCCAGGTAACTATTTACTCTTCTTTGTATAAGGGTAAGTATCAATGTTTTATCATAGGAAGATAATCCTCGGTATATGACCTTAAAATTTCCGAAACGCTCCACGCTTGTGCAAAGCATCCTCTTGCAATTAAAGGTTCATTTCCATCAAATATTTCAGATATATTTCCTATGCACGCATTTCTTAAATGATCATAAAAAGGTAGAAAAAATGATTTAATCATTCCGGCAAGGTTTTTATCATCACGGTATACCCGAGAATAAGCAGTTATAAACTGCCCCAATGGCCAAACCCAGACCGTTCCCTGATGATAGGCTCCGTCTCTTTGGTATTGATCGCCTGTATAAATTCCTCTATACCCCGGGTCTTTATTATATAATGATCTAAGACCAAAGGCAGTATATAACTTCTGGTGAACAGTATCTACAACCGATTTTGCATGTTTACCTTCAAGAACAGGAAAAGAAAGGCTTACCGACAGAATCTGATTTGGCCGTATTCTTCCATCCCTGCCCTTTTCATTAACAACATCATATAAGCAGCATTCATCTTTATTCCAAAAAACCTTTAAAAAGCTTTCCTTTATTTTCCCGCCTAATTTAATATAATCACTATTGTTTTGTCCGATTTTTTCAAGAATGTAAGACATAACCATTACAGCATTGTACCATAAAGCGTTTATCTCTACAGCCTTTCCATGACGCGGTGTAACAACCCAGTCCCCCACCTTTGCGTCCATCCAGGTAAGCTGCGTATACTCATTTCCTGCTGATACTAAAAAGTCCTTATCCATTTTTATATTGAAAAGCGTACCCTGTTTATAAGCGGTAATAATATTGTTTAATGCTGTAAGCAGCTCATTCTTAACAAATTTAATATCTCCGGTATATTGAATATACTTATAAACAGCTTCAAAAAACCACAATGCTGCATCAACAGTGTTATATGCAGGCTTATCGCTGCCATCGGGAAATAAATTCGGTATAAGCCCGTCTTTTTCATATTTTGAAAATGTGTATAAAATATCCCGGGCATCCTTATATCTTTTGGTTGAAAGGGTAAGGCCGGTCAGTGCTATCATGGTGTCACGTCCCCAGTCTGTAAACCAGGGGTACCCGGCGATAATTGTTTTTGAATTTGTGGAGTTCCGGTGAACTATGAATTTATCAGCCGCTAAAACAAGCTGCCTTAGGAACTCGTCCTCAATAAATTCCGATAACAGAGCCTTTTGCCTTTTAACCTCTTCTTCTATAATTACTTCTCCGTCAAGTAAATCAAAAGCTTCATTGAAACTGCAAATTATTGTAATTGTTTTATCTTCACCCTTTTTGACATCTATGTCATAGTATCCGGGTATATAATGATCTTCAGTTCCATTTAAACCTCTTTCATGCTCATAAGCATAGTCCATGTTATAAAAGAAACAATGATTTTTAACGGGTTTTCCATCAGAGCATGCAATAAGGATTTTTTTCTCCATATTAAACGGAGTAATATGCATTGTTTTATCAACCATTTCAGTTGAAAAATTTATAAATCTGCTTTGAGAAAGATTATGATAATTTCTGAAATTAATCAAAGGTGTAAGCTGTATTTTACAATTTACAGGGTTCTTTATTCTGTATACGACAGCCACCTGATTTTTACCATGCCTTAAGCATACTCTTTTCTCAATCCTCATCGAACCTAACCGGTAATGAAATTCAGGGATTTCGTTATAACAGAAGGCCTCAAGGTAGTATTCGCCATGGGCAGTAAAGTTTGGCGTCATAAAGGAATGCAAATAAAATTCTTCGCCATTTATCAAAACCATTTCGCTTATGGAGGACAGTATCAAATGACGATCAACGGGTGGGCAGAGAGAGGCAATCAAAAGACCATGATAGCGCCTTGAATTCATGCCGATAATTGTGCCACAGGAATAGCCTCCAATTCCGTTCGTTAACAGCCATTCCCTCTTAATTCCCTGCTCGGGTGTTGTCCAATATGACTTGCCAAACAGCATTTATACTTTCCCTGCCTTATAACCGCTAATTTCAAGTACAGCCTTTGCCAGCTTTATGGGATCATGCCTCACGTAACCTTTATTTATTTGCAGTAAATCACGTTCTATGATTCTAATTCCCAACTTCTTAATCCTGTTGGAGTCAAGTCTCACCATTGAAGCACCGTCTCTAACATAACGCCTGTGTATTTCGTCGGGTACTCTTCCAGTATTTACAATACAATAATCAATAAAACCGTCACACCCTGCATGCTGATATATTGTATTAATATGATCGTAAACTGTATAGCCTTCGGTTTCGCCGGGCTGCGTCATAATATTCGCCACATAGATTTTGATTGCATCGGATTTTGCAATTCTCTCTACAACGTGGTCTACAAGCAGGTTTGGAATTATACTTGTGTAAAGGCTTCCCGGTCCGAGAACTATTATCGATGCTTCATCAATCGCACTTAGAGCACTTTCTAAGGGTTTAACATTATTCTTGTCCAAATATACCCTTTTTATTCGTCCTGGATGGAAAGTATTGTGATTGCCTATTTTCGATTCACCTTTTATTATAACTCCATCCTCCAGTTCAGCTATTAAATTTATATTCTCCGATGTAACAGGCAACACCCTTCCGGTAACAGCAAGTACCTCACTCATGTTACGTATTCCTGCTTCAAAGCTTTCACTGATCCCTGTCATAGCTGCCAAAAAAAGATTTCCAAAAGACTGCCCTTTTAAATCGCCTTCCGGAAACCGATATTGCAGAAGTTTTTCCATTTGAGGTTCAGTATCGGCAAGTGCCAGAATACAATTTCGTATATCTCCGGGCGGCAACATCCCCAGATCTCTTCTAAGCATACCCGAACCCCCGCCATCGTCTGCGACTGTTATAATTGCAGAAATATTCGCCGTAAACTGTTTCAAACCTCTCAGCAAAGTGGAAATTCCTGTTCCACCGCCTATAACAGCTATGTGCGGTCCTTCCCTGAGCTGTGAACGATGGTAGATCTTTTTTCCTATATCCAGCATTTTTGTTGGAACATGGGTACGCCCGTTGTTATTAAAATTAAGCAATTCCAAAATAATCCTTTTAAAGCAGACAAAACAAAAAACAATACCTATACCGCAGAGAAACAATGCCATTATTAACTGAAAGGTTTGAATATCGGCCCGGTATACCAATACTATGATCCCGGTAATTATAAACAACAGACCTGCAATGCCCTTTGATAACCACTTTCTATACTTATATGTAGCAGAAAGAATTTTAAAAGGATTCATTCTTCATTCTCCTGTTATCTTTCTCTATATCCCTGTGCTCAAGAACTATACTGCTATTTTTAGCCTTTAATATGTCAAATAACCGATTTGCAATTGTAACCGAGCGGTGCTTTCCACCGGTACAGCCTATACCTATTACCAATTGGTTTTTACCTTCCTTTACATAATTGGGGATAAGAAAATCAAGCAAATCAACAAGTTTTGATAAAAAGACAGTACTTTCGTGAAAACTCATCACATAATCGCTTACTTTCTCATTATTCCCGGTTAAATTCTTCAAAGTATCAATGTAATATGGGTTTGGTATAAAGCGGACATCAAATACCAGGTCGCAGTCTATTGGTACTCCATACTTAAAACCAAAGGAAATTACATTTATGATAAGTCCTGAAAAAGGTTTTCCTTCCACAAATAGATTCAGAATTTCCTGTTTAAGCTGTCTTGGGGTAAAGTTTGATGTATCAATGATGTAATGTGCTTTTTCCTTTACTGCCTGCAGAATACGCCTCTCTTCCTTTATCCCGTCCAAAATACGTCCCTCGGGCGACAGTGGGTGCATCCTTCGGGTTTCTTTGAATCTTTTTACCAAAACATTATCCTGTGACTCGAGGAACAGGATCTTATAAGATATACCGTAAGCAGCAAGGGATTCAAGGGCGGGAAACAATTCCAGAAACAGCGAACCACCCCGTATATCCATGATAAGTGCTATCTTATCCATTTTATTCTGTCCCTGAAGGCATATCTCGGCAAACTTCGGTATCAGCGAAGGTGGAAGGTTATCCACGCAAAAATATCCAATATCTTCAAAATATTTTACACAAAGGCTTTTACCTGCCCCCGACATACCGGTAATAATTAAAAACTCCACCGTTTATCCTCCCAGTATTTTAACTTCCTGCTGTAACATTACACCGGAAGCTTCAAAAACTCTCTTTTTAACCAGTTCAATCAGTTCAATTACATCAGTAGCTGATGCAGTTCCTGTATTTATTATAAAACCGCAATGTTTATCAGAAACCTGAGCACCTCCAATTTTATATCCTTTAAGGCCCGCTTCTTCTATCAGCTTTCCGGCATAGTACCCTGCAGGCCTTTTAAAAATACTGCCCGAACTGGGGAAATTCAATGGTTGTTTTTCCCGTCTTCGTTTATTAAGTTCTTTCATTTTATTCTTAATCTCGTCTCTGCTTCCTTCCCTTAGCATCATCTTCACTTCGAGTACTACAAGATTATCTTTTTGCATTTTGCTTGTTCTATAATCAAATTGCAACTCTTCAAAGCATAGACGGACAACACTTGCTGTATTGTCCATGCATGTGGTTTCAAAAACCACATCCTTCATTTCTCCGTCATAAGCTCCTGCATTCATTACAACTGATCCGCCTACTGTTCCCGGAATCCCTGCTGCAAATTCAAGACCTGATAATGAATTATGACAGGCCAGATTCGAAACAGAAACAATAGATGCTCCTGATTTTGCTGTTATAATATTTTCATTTACCGTTACCGATGAAAAATTATCTGAAAGCTTAATTATCACACCATCATAGCCCGAATCATGAACAATCAGGTTCGTGCCATTTCCAATTACAAAATATGGTATATTGATTTTACACAGGTACTTAATTATTTCCCGAATCTCTGCAACACTTGAAGGAAGTACAAGCATGTTTGCCTTTCCACCCACACGCATGGATGTGTGCTCTTTCATCGGAACGTCTAACAGTATTTGCTCGTCCTTAAGTATTCGGCTCATTTCCTTCAAGACATCAATTATCATGTCATCATTCATACTGAAAACTCCGTAATAATATGGTTTTCTACTTATTGATCACCGTTTATATTTCTAATTGAGTTTCTCTCAATTTCCTGCATCACTCTCTGGTTTAACACTTTTGCTGCATTATAACCCATTTTTTTCTGTCTGTGATTCATTGCGGCAACTTCTATAATAATAGCCAGGTTTCTGCCTGGTCTTACAGGCACTGTGAGTGATGGAATTTTAAGTCCAAGAATTTCAGTGTACTCATCATTAATACCCAGTCTGTCATACTGCTTATTAGTATCCCATAATTCCATATTTACAACCAGATTAATATTTTCGGTCATTTTAACCGCGCCAACACCGTATAGATTTTTAACATCCAGAATACCCACTCCGCGGATTTCTATAAAATGCCTTATGATGTCGGGCGAGCTTCCAACCAAAGTCCTGTTTGAAACCTTTCGGATTTCGACAACATCATCTGCTACAAGACGATGGCCACGTTTTACTAACTCCAGCGCTGTTTCACTTTTTCCAACACCGCTTTCGCCAAGCATTAAGACCCCTTCACCATAAACTTCCACCAAAACTCCATGTTTTGTTATGCGGGGTGCCAATTCAACATTCAAATACAGAATCAAATAACTTGCGAACCTCGATGTTTCTTCATCGGTGCGTAAAAGTGGTATGCCATATTCGGTTGCCAGTTCTATCATTTCGGGAAAAGGTTCTTTTCCCCTTGCGATAATCACACATGGAAAATCATGGTTAAAAAATGAGCAAAGGCTTGCATATCTGTCCTCGTAGGAAAGTGAAGACAGGTATGCCATCTCCACTGTACCGATTAGCTGAATTCTGTCTGAACCAAAATACTCATAAAAACCTGCAAGTTGTAGCCCCGGCCTGTTAATATCGGCTGTTTTTATTAAAATATCATGGGACCCGGGTACATAGTTTAACTCTTCTAATTTAAACTCACTGATTATTCTTCCTAATGTAACATCATATGATGAATTTGGCATAATAATCACCTGCCTTTTTATTTTGCTCTTATTCTTACCGGTTAACACGTAAAGATTATATTACGATATTTTAAGGAGTTTCATCACTACTTCGCCCATTTTATCTTTATCACATACTGTTTTATGAAGTATTTCTTTTTTGTCCAAATCTCTTAAACCTTTCGGTATTTTCCATCCGGTTTTTTCAGACAGCAGGTTTAATAATTCGAATTCATTAAGGCCTTCGGTTTCTTCACCGAACAGTGCTTTTGCCACGCTTTGGTTAAACTTAAACGGGCTTGCTGTGGAAACAATAACCGTTGGAGAAAGATCCCCGGTATAAATTACATACTTATCATAAACATCCATGGCTACCGCCGTATGAGTATCCAATACATAACCGTAATCCTGGTAAACACTCCGGATGCATGCAACAGTCTCACTGTCGTTGGAAAACCCTGCCCAGAACACATTCTGAACTTGTTCCCTGATTGAATTATTTACTGAGTAAAAACCCTTTTCAGTAAGGTCTCTCATATAGCTTTTAATAAGGTTTGAATCGCTGCCGCTTAGTTCATACAAAAGCCTTTCCAAATTACTTGAAATAAGGATATCCATTGAGGGAGACATCGTTTTATGGAATTCTCTGCGCCTGTCATAGGTACCGTTAATTATAAAATCGGTTAGCACATTATTCTCATTAGAAGCGCAAATCAGGCGGTTTACAGGAAGCCCCATGTTCATTGCATACCAGGCAGCAAGAATGTTACCAAAATTTCCTGTTGGAACCACAAAATTTATTTTTTCACCTGGTATTATACTTTTATCTTTTAACAGATCAGCATAAGCAGAAAAGTAATATACAATCTGTGGAACCAGCCTTCCCCAGTTGATGGAATTTGCTGAAGAAAACCTGTAACCTTTTGTGCCAAGAGCTTCACAGATTTTCTCGTCGTTAAAGATTCTCTTTACACCGGTCTGAGTATCGTCAAAATTCCCATTTACAGCCACTGCATTTGTATTCATACCTGTTTGTGTAACCATCTGAAGCCGTTGGACTTCACTTACCCCACCATTAGGATAAAAGACAACGATATGTGTTCCATCTACATCAGCAAAACCCTCAAGGGCTGCTTTGCCGGTATCTCCTGAAGTAGCTACAAGAATAACTATCTCTGCCTTTTCTCCTGTTTTTTCAATAGCTTTCACCATGAAATGCGGAAGTATCTGCAAAGCCATATCCTTAAAAGCGCATGTGGGACCATGCCAGAGTTCAAGCATATGAAGATGTTCATGAAGTCGGACAAGCGGAGCAATCTCCGGTACTGAGAAATTTTCTCCATAAGCTTTTGCCACACATTCACTTAGCTCTTCTTTGCTGAAATCTGTAAGAAAAAAAGACAGTATTTTCTCTGCCCTTTCCCGGTAAGTAACATTAACCAAACTTTCGATAAAGTTTAAATCAATACTTACTCTTTCATTAGGAACAAATAACCCACCATCCGGCGCAATACCAATCCTTATTGCCTCTGATGAGGTAATATCAAAAAGTCCACCACGTGTGCTTTTGTATCTCATATGTATCCTTCTTTCAATTTTATTAAACTCTCTGATTAAACTAATGATAATATAATATAAAAAGTATAAAAAATCAAAGAATTTTTAAGTATCGGAGAATCTGCATAGTCTTCTTTGCCAACTACATTTGAAAAGTAAAATTGTTCACGAATTGTTCACAACTTTAATCTTCTCTTAATGGAAATTTTATCATAAATGTGCTATACTATAATCAAGACAACATTCATTAACTTTTTTTCATTTTGTTCCTCCTTTTAATAATAGATGTTGTTTGATTTGATTTTATTTGATATGTTATTTTGAAAAGCACATTATAATAATGCAATTATATTTATAAGTACATACGCAATGTGCTTTTTTTTTGCATAATTTCAGTTCTCCCGGCTAACTTTTATCAGTTTTATATCTGGTCTTTCAAAAACAACAGTACCAAGGCTAATGAGCTTACCTTCCTTTAGATCCGGAAACTTATCATATTCCAGCTTACCTATAACAATATACTCCACATTGTATTTTTGAATAAGCTCTTTTGTTTCATCAATATCATCCGACTCATATATTTTTTTTACTTCGTCAATACGGTTCTCGACAGCATTTCTATCGCCCCTCCACAGCCATTCATGAGTATACCATCCCTGAATTGTTGGAAGACCTGTGGCCATGGATATCCTGCAATTTTTTGTGTAACTGTCTCCGTTAGCTTCCAGTACAACAGGTTGCCCCTGAACATTTTCACGTAACCAGTATATAAGCTCGTAATCATAAGGATATTCTTTTTCTAAAAAAGCAAGTCCGTCCAGTCCTTCATATTTTTGCCGATCCAGATCTTTGTACCAGCTTGGTATAGCATAAAAAGGATAGATCATTGGCAGTATCAGCATAATAATGGTTACTGCTCTCGCTATAAGTATCTTTCGCTCCTTATATGGTGATTTTCTGATTCGTATAAAAATATAACCTGCTGCAAGCCCAAACATGATAAATGCCTGGTAGGTGAGCTTGAACATGGTATTTGCCCTTGCATACCCATACTCATAAATATCCTTAACATAAACAAGCTCGGGAATAAGAACCAAACCCGTTGCTGATATACAAAGAATAACTGCAAATACATCCTCTAAGGAATATTTCTCAATAACTTTTCTTACCCTGGCAATAAGATTTAATTCCTTGCGTAATTTTATTTTTTCTGTTCCCTTTGCTCTTTTCCAGCTAATATTCTGTTCAGCATAAAGGATAATAACAAAGAAAATAACCACAAAAGCCAGCTGGTAACCCCAAAGAACAAGCAACTGGTGAGGCAGTGAGCGATTTTTGGCAAAACAAATCTGAGACGATATCTTGTCAAAGGTTAGATTAAAAGGAAGCGCAAACATCAATGACAATATAAGTACCGACAAAAAACGCACCATGGTAACAACTGCTGTTTTCTTGCTAAAGCCATTTTGGCGAATTCCCGCGCATATAAATACAAATAATGTAACGGTCAGATATATTGGAAAATCCCAGTAGTTGGACATTTGAAAAATACCGATAAAAAGCCCGATTAATATTATTTCGGGGATAAATAATTCTTCAAACGGATTTCGCATCTTAAAGCTTTCGCCTGTTCTTACCTCAAGTTTTCTGAATACTGCAAGTAACACCCCTATTAACGTTATAACAAAAATCATGTTAATAACGTGGGCATGTAAATCGGATACAACGAATGAATAGACCGGGAATTCATGGATGGTTTTATCATTTGTTTCAGGATTGTACCCTATATATCTGGTTGCATCGGGAAACCAGTATTTATCTCCCCCTTCTGAAAACTTGGATAAAAAGCCGTAGAAAAAGGAATGGAGATTTCCGCCGAGAGATACAAGCATTGATGCAATTAACCCTCCTGTGATTACGGAAATATTTGTTTTAACTCCATGCCCTTTTATCATATTTGAAACTATGATAAAACAAAGTGACATGCTGAAAGCAAACAGCGTAGCCATCATAATGTTATAGGAAATTTCGGTTTTAAGAGTGCTTAGTCTTGTCAGAAACGCCGTAACATACTGTCCGAAATAGTAATAATTAATTGAGCTTCCTGCAAACCACATATCCTTCGGTGGAACATACCCTGAACGAAGGATACTGTTCACAAACCCATAGTCCATGAATTTTTCAAGCCCTTCTATCTTGGGAGTAAACCCTCTTAGATAGGTCCAGAAACACAATGAAAAAAGAAAAATACTTTCGCCGGTAAGAATCCAGGGGATTGTGCCTTTATACTTACATGTCCTGAGTCTTTTGAAACTGCCGCTTCCTGCTAAAGAAACAACAGAGGTAATAATGCCTGAAATTACCGTAACATACCAACAGTTAAATGTGGTTATTTTCAATAGCTTTAAGTAGGAAAGGAGCCAAAAAACATATGAGCTGACAGCAAGCCCGATAATTTTTGAAAACAGAAAGCCCTTATCAGTAAATGTAGAAAAAATATTAACCGACATTGGAAAAAACAAGAAGCCAATGAATAATAAAACAGCCCACCATTTTATAACATATATAAATTCATTTTTCAGTACCAGTGCCCAAATTATAACAGTTAACGGTAATAATAAGTATGGTACCAACCTTGCCAGTGCTTTCAGAGAAGTTTGTATTTTGTTCATCTACCGTCCTCCCGTAATGAGTAGTGAACTAATATGGCCTTAAAAACCTTACTCATTTTTCGAATCAAAATTATTCTTATCTTTCAACAAAATTTGTAAAGTTATTATACCAGTACAATAAAAAATGCACAAGTTCAGTTCGGCTTTATTTGCACTATAGAATCCCAGATGATATAATAATTTCTATTGGTTATAATATATTTGGTTTTCAGACAAATTCTATCTTGAAAATTTGGGGTTTCTGAATACACTTATTTATAAAGGCTGTCAGCTTTTTGTGGATAGCCGGTGGCCTGAATTTATGCCTCGTTATCTTAGGAGAGTTTTATATGAGCCGAATACGTGCAGTTAAGGAAAAGATTACCAACGAGTTATTAAATCCTGACTTTGTTAAAAAATTCATCAGATATTTAATAGTAGGAGTATCCTCCTTCACTATTGAATACATTTTGTTTCTTATATTCCGAAGGGTTCTTCCGCTGCCTGTTGTTGTAACAAATATATTAGTATACACATTCATTTTCTGGTTCAATTTCTTACTGAATAAATTTTTTACTTTTAAATCCCATAAAAACTTCAAGAAACAGCTTTTATCATATGGTCTTTTGTTTCTGTTCAACATGGTAGCTGGAAATATCCTTCTCTTTATGGCTGTAACCGAACTTCTGAAATCTCTTTTTCCAGGCACGCCATGGATACCCTATTATTTGCCTAAAATACTTATTATGGTATTTATTGTGTCCTGGAACTTTATATTATATAATAAGGTCATTTATAAAGACTGAAGGAAAATTAAACGGAGGATATGCTCATGGCTTTCTTGTATATATTCCTTGCAATTTCCTTGGGAGCCGGAATTGTCCTGTGTTTAAAACCATATTGGCAGACAGGAATTGATGTTTTGAACGGACGAAACAGAATTGTAAGTCCTGTCTTCTTATTTTTTCCATCCTCTTACCTTGTTGGAACTTTGATTCTTTCCTGGGTAACTTACTTTTCAGCAACAGCATTTAAAGATACTGAAAACCCTTTATTATATGCCAATATAATATCAATAGCTCTTTCACTACTGATATTAACAACTATTGCCGTATTAAAACGCAGGCCTGTAAAAAGATTTCTAAAGGAATTCAGAAGATATGGGTTGAATTTTCATTTTAAAAAAACAGAATGGTTTATATTAATTTCATCAGTTATATTCTGGTCTTTTTTTATATGCCGTTCTTTTTATATGAAAGGAGATATTCTTCGTGTAGGAGTATCTGCATTCAGTGATTTTGGAGCTCATTTGCCCGTAATTCGCTCATTTTCCGTTGGTAAAAACTTCCCTGCCCAGTACCCGCATTTTCCTGATGGAACAATACGATACCATTTCATGTTTTATTTTATGGCAGCTTATCTTGAATACCTTGGATTGACCCTGCCACAGGCATTAAACATTCCAAGCATTCTTTCCCTTGTAAGCTTCAATATGCTTTTGTACGCTCTTGGCACATTCCTTACAAAAAAAACTTCAGCGGGACTTTTATCCTGCTTTTTGTTTGCATTCAGAAGTTCTTTTGCCTTTTTCACTTTTTTACACGGTTTTTCAAATGTCAAAAGCTTTTTCTATGCAGTGGCAAATAACCTGAGTGCTGACCTAAATTACAGAGAACACATAGGAAATACGCTGCGTGAAGAATGGGGATTATGGGCGCAGAAAGTATATATTAATCAGCGGCATCTCTCCTTTGCCTTTGGCCTTTTTATTATTGTGCTTTTTCTTATGCTTCCCCTTTTCATTGAAACTATTGAACATATAAAAAGGTCAAATACCAAAGGTTCTAAAAATATTTACCTGCAGCAAAAAGAGGTGTTTTTTAACCAATACATAAAAACAGTCTTGTTTTCCCGCGGAGCATGGGCCATTAAGTCTTTAATGCCATGCATTCTGTCCGGAATTATACTTGGGCTTATAGCATATTGGAATGGTGCGGTAGTAATAGCCGGAATATCTGTATTGTTTATTATGGCTGCACTGTCAAGGGGAAAATTGGGATATCTTTTAATGGCGATAATTACATTTATCCTTTCGGTTTTTCAGTCCAGACTTTTTTCGGGAAGTGGAACAGGAGTAGTATCTTTAAAATATAACCCGGGCTTTTTAGCAGAATCCGGAAGCTTAAGCCACATTTTCTCTTATTATACCGAACTGTTGGGAGTTCTTCCTTTTATTTTGGCAGGTATTTTCATTTTTTTTGGTACCCTCAGGAAAAAATGGGCAGGACTTGTTATCTCCTTTCTTTTCATAATACTCCTTATAGCATTTATGCCATCGGTAGATCTGTTTTGGGCCTTTTTTATAATAATATTATTAATTTTCTGTTATGCCTGCCTCATATATTGCAACAATATAGATATAAAAATAACCTCCCTGTGGCTTGTTCCCGTTTTTACCGCTCCTGTTATCCTTGCAACAACCTTGCAGCTTACCCCCGATGTAACCGTTAACCACAAATATATTATTCTGTCTGTAATCCTGTTAAATATTCCTGTATCCGATCTGTTGTCCGAACTGTTTAAGACAAAGACCACCCTCATAATTTCACTCTGTCTTATATTCCTTCTTACCTGTACAGGAATTGTGGATATGGTCACCCTTTATAATCTGGACAAAAACAGCGTATCATATAATCAAAAGGATCGGGTATGTGTTTGGGTACAAAATGAAACAAATCCCGAAGATATATTTCTTACTCATTACATGACCCACTACGGAGCACCAATGTCCATTATGCTTGCAGGCAGATGCGTGTATAACGGTTACCCGTATTTTACAATAACAGCAGGTTATGATATCAGCAAAAGAGAGGAATGCATGAAGAGAATTTACAGTGCAGCCAACAGCGAAGAATTAAAAAAACTTGCAGTATCTGAAGGTATTGATTATATTGTTATAGAAGATCAAAACAGAACTGCAGCAGAATATGTTCTTAATGAAGAGATATTTTATGAAACTTTTACTGTTGCTTTTCAGGATAATAATACTACAATATTTAGAGTCAGATAAATTTTATATTTTGGAGGGGCCAATCGTATGAAAATAGCTATTATAGGTGCAGGTGCCACCGGTCTTGCTGCCGGTTGGAAATTATCTTTAAAAGGCCATTCGGTTACAGTGTACGATAAAAATGACAGGCTGGGCGGACTTACAGCTGCCATCCCTGTTGGTGATGATATGCTGGAGATATATTACCATCATATCTTTACAAATGACACCATTATTATCGACATAATAAAAGAGTTGGGGTTTGAAAGTGAACTGAAGTGGTATGAGCCTTCCAATGTAATATATATAAACAATACAATCTATCCCTTTACATCGCCCATGGATCTTTTATTGTTTAAGCCACTGTCATTTATCAGCAGGATTCGCATGGGACTAATGGTGCTTCAGGCGCGTTTCGTAAAAGATTATCTTGCCATTGAAGATATTACTGCACGGGACTGGATAATTAAGCGCGGTGGTGAGGAATGCTACAATCTTGTGTGGGAACCTCTTTTAAACTCAAAATTTGACATAGACAGCGACAAAATAGCAGCAACCTGGATATGGAATAAGTTTAAGCTAAGAGGTTCAAGCAGGGGAAAAAATATAATTAAGGAACAGCTTGGATACATGGATGGAAGTTTTGTGAAAATTTACTATAGAATGGCTGAAATAATTAAGTCCTGCAATGGTGAAATCCGTTTGAATGATGGCGTGACTGAAATTTACAAAAGCAATGGCACATTTAAAATAAAAAGCAAATCAGGGATGGAGGAGTATGACTCGGTAATTTTCACAGCCTCCCCCGAAAAGTTGTCTTATGTAATTAAGGGTATGGGCAAACATTACCTGGACAGTCTCAGAAAAATAAAATACAAGGCAAATATTTGCATGATACTTGAACTTAAAGAGAGTCTCATGCCAAATTACTGGATGACCGTTGCAGACAAAGAAATCCCCTTTGTATTGGTTATAGAGCATACTAATCTTGTTAAAAACCATAAATATGGTTCACATATTGTTTATCTGTCCAGATACCTTGATGCAACCAATGAGCTTTACAGTAAAGACGATGAAAGTATTAAGGATTTGTTTATTTCGGGCCTTAAAAAGATTTTTCCTAATTTTAGTAAAGAATGGATTATAAAGTATCATATTAACAGGACAAGGGATGCACAGCCCGTTGTGAGAACTGGCTATTCAAAATTAATTCCTGAGATTGAAACCCCTATGAAGGGTTTATATCTGACTTCCATGTCACAAATATACCCTGAAGATCGCGGACAGAATTATGCAATACGCAGCGGTCTTGAAATTTCAGAGCGTTTTCCTGCACTTGAGGAATAGCTGAGACTATGGTAAATAACAAATGAAAGGAAGAAATTGTATGGATATTCTGTGTTCGGTAGTAGTTCCAATGTATAACGAAGAAGCTGTTGTATCCGAAACATACCGCAGGCTTACAGAGGTTATGGAAAAAACCGGCTGCAGCTATGAAATTGTATTTGTAAATGACGGCAGCAGGGACAATACAGCTGCACTGATAAATGAAATATGCGACAGGGATGAACGCGTTAAGCTGCTCGACTTTTCCCGTAATTTCGGTCACCAGATTGCAATAACAGCGGGTATGGATTACTCGTCGGGTCAATGTATAGTTGTAATTGATGGAGATCTTCAGGACCCCCCCGAACTGATCCCAGTAATGATAGAAAAGTGGAAAAGCGGATTCGATGTTGTATATGGGAAGCGGATCTCAAGAAGGGGTGAAACCTTTTTTAAAAAATTCACAGCAGCTGCCTTCTATCGTTTTTTAAGAAATATGACAGATGTTAATATTCCTGTCGATACAGGAGATTTCAGACTGATTGACAGAAAAGTCTGTGATGCCTTAAAACGTGTCAGAGAGCGTAACAGATATGTAAGAGGGCTAATCAGCTGGCTTGGGTTTAAGCAAACTGCTGTTGAATTTGAAAGGGAAGAACGTTTTGCAGGGGAAACAAAATATCCTTTAAAGAAAATGTTAAAACTTGCCCTTGACGGAATTACAACTTTTTCGTATAAACCACTTAAACTGGCATCCTATATAGGTACTTTAATATCTCTGGGAAGTTTTGTTTATCTTATTTATGTTCTTGTACAACGAATATTCTTTCCCGAAACGGTACAGCCTGGCTGGGCCTCTATTCTTGCAGTAAGCCTCTTCTTTAATGGAATAACACTTTTAATGCTGGGCATAATGGGTGAATATATTGGGCGTATTTATGACGAAGTAAAGGAAAGACCCCTGTACATCATTAAAGAGACCAGGAATCTTAACGAAGACAAATAGGTGATAAAGGACTTTTTAAAAAAGGGTATCTGTTGACATAAGAGCGCTTCTCATAATCATTCCACGCAGAAATCTGTTATACATTGCAGGACACTTCAGATTCTTGCCAAAAAGGCTTAATTTAAGTTTTGAAACTTTCTTTGAATAATCAGAATGAAATTCATATAAACTTTCATTTAAAGCGCTTGCAAGGTGGTAAGCGCTTTTTAATGCAAAACTTATCCCTTCAGCCGAACTTGGACTTATAAACCCTGCTGCTTCCCCAACCAATGCACAGTACTCATTCCCTGTAATAATAGACGAAATACTGCCCGGCCTTAATAAAAAGGCTCCTTCTCTGAGTATTTTCTTACCATATACAAGCCCATTATCCCTAAGCTTCATTTTAAGCATTTTAAAACGATCAAGGGCAAGATTATTCTTTTTTAAAGCCGAACCAATTATCAAAACCTTACCTTTTGTTATTGTCCAGGAATAAAAGTCGGTTATTGTTGAATCAAAAATAGCACCATACCAGGGCATAGAATTATCTGTCTCAAACCATTCCTGAATGGCTACATAGGTTTCGGGCATTTTTTTATCGGGAAATACAGATTTTCTTACAAGGGAGTGGCCACCGTCAGCACCTATAATTATCTTTGCACTTTCTTTGTAGGTTTTCCCCTTATATGTGAAAGAAAAACGAACATCTTCACCTGTATATTCACAGGTTTTAAATGTACATCCAAGGGCAAGATCAACACTTGCCGGAATTTTTGACAAAAGCCATTGCTCAAATACCAGCCTGTCCATATTAAAATAAAATCGCTGATAATAACGTTCTATCCTATTATCAAAGTCTATTGTTCTAACTAAGAAAAGCTGAGGGTCCACTAATACCGATGAAGGGATAGCCATGCCCATTCTGCCGAGCATTTGTTGGGCATCAGGTGCCAATAATCCACCGCAGCATTTTGAATTACTATTTTCTGCGAGTATATCTCTCTTATCAATTAACAAAACCTTATAATTTTTATCCAAAAGCCGTGCCAGCGTGCAGCCTGCAGGTCCGGCCCCAATAATAGCTATGTCATATGGCATTTATGTACCTCTTTTATTATAAAAATTCTAATAATCGTGTATATGCCTTAAACAAAAATACGATGTGTTGTTCTACACATCGTATCTGGTGGGAGAGGGCGGATTCGAACCACCGAAGCTGACAAGCAACAGATTTACAGTCTGCCCCCTTTGGCCACTCGGGAACTCTCCCATATGTTATTTATCTTTGTCGCAAGGCGAACAATTAATATAATACAGGAGGTTTTCCACTTTGTCAATAATGAATTTAAAATTTTTTCATGTATTTAATCCTATTGTTTCCACGTTATTTCATATAATTCTTCTTTTTTACATTAATGTTCTTTTTACTCTGTATTACTTTTAGTAACCCTCTTTCAGATATCCTTTTTTCACTGCATCGTGAAGCAATTCTTCTACAAATTTCCAAAGTTTCGGTGAACAGTTTTTTATTCCGCTGTTTCTTTCAATAACCTGCTCAATGCATATTCCATGCTCCTTCCATGACTTACCTTCAGAGAAGTAATTTAAAAGAACGGGCTGTAATCTGTCCAATGCAGCAGCATATTTTGCCTCAGCAGTTTCCATCCGTTCGAATTCTTCCCATAGTTCATACATTTCTCTGCATTGTTCTTCGGGGAGCATTTTAAAAATACGTTCTGCGCACTTTTCTTCTCTTTCCCTTTTATCCTGTTTTGCCTTTTCATCGTAGCAATAGGTATCCCCTGCATCAATTTCAACCAAATCGTGCATAAGAACCATTTTTATAACCTTAAGTATATCTATTCCTTCATCAACGTGCCCAGCCAGCAAAAATGCCATGATTGCCAAATGCCATGAATGCTCCGCATCATTTTCATGACGGGACTTGTCGGTTAAATAAGATTGACGGAATATATTTTTTAACTTATCGATTTCAACAATAAACGAAATTTGCTGTTTTAATTTATCCATAATACTCTCCTTAATAACAGGAGGGGTTATTCCCCTCCATCTCTTCGGTTATACTATTTTCTCCATCAGTTTTATACTGCGCTCTATAAAAGCTGATAATGCATCGGGTTCCAGCGGTTTATGACTTAACAGGGCAATATCATAAATCTGCCTGACCAAAAGCTTCCGTTCTTCATCCTTTTCCTTATCATCGATACTTTCTGCAAGAGCTTTTACAAGTTTACTGTTACGGTTAATAACCAGGGTTTCTTCGGCAGGAAACATATTTTTTGCATCCCCACCGGCAAACATCCTGCTCATTTCCTGCATTCTTCTGGACTGTTCTGAAAGAAGAATGATCGCCGGTGTTGACTCAGCTTTTAGCTTTTCAACCTGCACCTTTAAATCTTTAATGTTCAAAGTATCTTTAAAAAGCTTTTCTATTTTTTCAGATAACTTCTTAGTTTCCTTTTCATCTTCTTCTGTTGACTGATCTTTCAGGTTTGATGTAATATCTGCGTCAATTCTCAAAAACTTAACATTATTGTTTTTGGACTCGAGAAAGCTTATAAAATGGTTATCAATTAGGGTATTCAGCACCACAGCTTCCATTTGATTGTTTTTAAACATGTTTATATATTGGGCCTGCTGGTTCACATCATTTACATAGTAAACTGTATTCTCATGCTTTTCCTTATTTCTTTCAAGATAATCATTGAGTGTAACATACTCATCATTTATTGTTTTAAATATAATAATATCCTTTACTCTTTCATAGAACCTTTCTTCACGCATACAGCCATACTTAACAAAGGGATTAATATCGTCCCAGTATTTAGTGTAATTTTCATACTCCTTTTTATGCAAAAGAATAAGTTTATCTGCAACTTTTTTTGTTATATGTCGTGAAATCTTCTCAACATAACCTTCATTTTGAAGAAAGCTGCGGGATACATTCAGCGGAAGATCGGGGCAATCCAGCATACCTTTAAGCATTAGCAGGAATTCGGGTATTACTTCCTTAATGTTATCTGCTACAAAGACCTGATTGTAATATAACTTTATTTTTCCTTCCATGGTTTCAAACTCATGCTTCAGTTTTGGGAAGTAAATAATTCCCTGCATTCTGAAAGGATATTCCATATTAATGTGGATCCAGAACAGGGGATCCTGAAAATCAAAAAATGTCTCACGGTAAAATTCTTTATACTCATCTTCTGTACAGTCCTTCGGATTCTTCTTCCAAAGCGGGTTGGGATTGTTTATTGGCTCCGGCTTTTCTTTTTTATCTTTTTCTTCTTCTTTATCCTCATCTATTAAGTAAAGCTCATAGGGTAAGAAGGAAAAATACTTCTTCAAAATCTCATGCATTTTAAAATACTCAGTATACTCCAAACTGTCGTCGGCCATGTAAAGGGTGACTGTAGTTCCGGTTTTATCCCTGTCAGAATTGGTCATTTCATACTCGGTATCTCCGCTGCTAATCCAGCGAACAGCCTGAGCACCTTCTTTATAAGATAACGTGTCTATCTGGACTTTATCTGCAACCATAAAAGCAGAATAAAACCCTAACCCAAAATGCCCTATTATTTGCTGATCATCTGTTTTATCCTTATATTTCTCGATAAAATCCCTTGCTCCGGAAAAGGCTATCTGATTAATATACTTTTTAACTTCTTCGTCGGTCATTCCGATTCCATTATCTATAACCTTAATGGTTTTAGCCTTTTTGTTAATCGAAACAGTTATCTGGAACTTGTCCTGCTCAGTTTCAGGTGCTTCACCAATAGACTGAAGCTTACTGAGCTTGCTTATTGCATCGGATGAATTCGAAACAAGTTCCCTTATGAAAATGTCCTTCTCTGAATACAACCATTTCTTTATTATAGGAAAGATATTTTCTGTGCTGATAGAAATACTGCCTTTTTCCTGAATCATACAATAACCTCCTGTTTTATTTTTACTGAAAGTTGTATTAAAAAAGCAACAAGATTACTTATTGCTGAGCACGAAGAACTAATAATGGCATAACCTTAAAATGCCATCGGTCATACTATCAATATCATAGACATATAACTTTCTAATGTCAATACTTTTTTAGCACTCTCGATAAGAGAGTGCTAAAATCAAAACTTTTCTATTTCGTTCATTAATTCTTCAATAATTCTGTCTTCGGGGATTTTTCTCAAGATTTTTCCCTTTTTAAAAAGAAGTGCACAACCATCTCCCCCAGCTATTCCGATATCTGCTTCCCTTGCTTCGCCAGGCCCGTTTACCGCACAACCCATCACAGCCACTTTTATAGGCTTTTCTACGTTTTCCAGTGCCTTTTCAACCTGCTCTGCAATTGCTATCAGGTTTATTTTTGTACGGCCACAGGTTGGACAGGAAATTAGTTCTGCCCCACGGTTGTATAAACCAAGGGATTTTAATATTGCTTTACCTGCTTTTATTTCTTCTGCAGGATCTCCTGTTAACGATACGCGTAACGTATCGCCTATTCCGTTTGCCAGCAAAGCGCCTATTCCAACTGCTGATTTGATGGTTCCGTTATATACAGTCCCAGCTTCTGTAACACCAATATGAAGTGGATAAGATACCTTTTCGGACATTAACTTATAGGCAGCTATAGTTAAAGGCACATTTGTAGCCTTTAGGGATATAACAATATCATAAAAATTCAACCTTTCCAGAATGGAAACATGCTTCAAAGCGCTCTCTACAAGGGCTTCCGGTGTAACTCCGCTATATTTGTCCAGAAGTTCTTTATCCAAAGAACCTGAGTTTACACCTATGCGAATAGGTATCCTGCGCTCTTTTGCACAGCTTATCACACTTTTTACCCTGTCTTCCGACCCAATATTTCCCGGGTTAATTCTTACTTTATCAGCACCTTTTTCCATTGCTGTTATTGCTAGACGATAATCGAAGTGAATATCTGCAACGACAGGAACAGAAATTTTCCTTTTTATTTCTTCTATTGCCAGGGCAGACTGCATATCTGGTATTGCGAACCGGACAATATCACAACCTGCTTCTTCAAGTTTTTTAATCTGTTCGACAGTAGCCCTTACATCAGATGTTTTTGTGTTCGTCATCGACTGAACGGTAATGGGGGCATCACCGCCAATGTAAACATTTCCTACACGTATTTTTCTGGTAATTTTTCTAAATATTAACTTACTCATTTAAAAGCCCCTGATAAGTTTTGGAATATCATTAAACAACGTAGCAATCATAAACGCTATCAATATAAAGAACCCCACCATTGAAATCCATGCTTCTTTTTCGGGATCAATAGGCTTTCTGCGGATTTTTTCTATAATAATAAATAACAATTTAGCACCATCAAGTGCAGGAAACGGAATTAAATTCATGACTCCAAGATTCAGGCTTAAAAATGCAGTTATCTGAAGAAGGTATAGCAACTTCTCTGAAAATCCCCTTCCCATTTCAACAACATCGCCTATATATGAAACAATACCTACCGGTCCTGATACATCTTTAAAGCTGGCTTTTCCTGAAATCAGCCATGTAATGGAATATAAAACACTTCTTATTGTAGATATCGAATAATTTATACTGCTTGCCAGTGAACTTATGAAATTGCCCTTCTTATATTCAAATTGTGCACCCAGGTCATAATATGTCTCGCTTGCCTCTGGCACTACATCGTGAAAAGTAATAATATCCCCATTCCTGTTAACAGTAATATGCACTGGCTTACCCTTTGTTTGCTGAAGATAATTTAAAAGGTCATCTCTTTCTGTTACCGGCACTTCATCAACTTTTATAATAATATCTCCCGGAATAAGCCCAGCCATACCCGCCGGAGAGCCATTTTGCACCGACCCTACCACGTTGTTTGCCTTACCATCGGTAGTGCCAACAGTTATTCCAATCAAATAAACCGGGGGTATTTCCTTTGGAGTAACTGTTGTACGCTGTACCCCTTTAACACCTTCACGGCGGTACGCAACTTCAACCGGCTCTCCTTCCGACACATACAAAAACATCGAAAGGTCACTTGGATGGAAAACATGCTTCCCGTCGTAGGATACAATCTTATCACCCGGCATTATACCAGCCTCTTTTAAAGCCGAATCTCCGCTTAACTGAGCTACAGTACTGGTACTGAAACCAAAAGAGAAAGAAATTACAGTTATTATCAGAATTGCTATAATAATGTTCATTGCGGCGCCTGCTACAACAACTAACGCCCTTCTTCCCGCCGATTTATTGTTGAATGCACGTTCGTCTTCCGAGGCTTCTTCTTCGCCTTCCAGTTTAACAAACCCACCAATCGGTATTGCACGTATGGAATACTTTGTTTCTCCTTTTCCCCATGAAAAAAGCTTAGGACCCATAAAAATTGAGAACTCCAAAACTTTCATGCCAACCCAGCGGGCTGCCATAAAATGTCCTAACTCATGTATAAGTATTATAAAGCTTAATGAAATAAATGCCATCAGAATATTCATATCTGTACCTGCCTTCTAAGAAATATTTTTTCTCTTTCCATAAAACTATTCTGCTTGAGTTAAACTAAAAACTTTCTTCATTTTGCTATACTCTTTTTCGTATATATTCAAGGTTTCTTCGCGTACTGAACAATCTATTTCTATTATATCATTAAGGGAAGGTTTAATATGCACCTTATGATTTTCCATAACAAGTTCAATCAAATCCATAATAGTTCTGAAAGAAATTTTATGATTTAAAAACAATGAAACCGCAACTTCATTTGCTGCATTTAACACAACAGGCATACTCCCCCCAATATTTGCTGCCTGGATTGCAAAATCAAGACATTTAAATACCCTTAAATCGGGTTTTTCAAAAGTAAGCGAGCTTATCTCACTGAAATCCACCCTTCCAAAATTATTAACGCAACGCTCAGGCCATGTCAGGGCTAACTGAATAGGAATTCTCATATCTGAAGCCCCCAGTTGTGCTATTATCGAACCATCATTGAAAGACACCATTGAATGGATAATACTTTGCGGATGAACCAAAACTTCAATTTTAGATAAATCCATGTCAAACAGCCAGCGGGCTTCCAAAACCTCAAGCCCCTTGTTCATCATTGTTGCAGAATCTACTGTTATCTTTTTTCCCATTGACCAGTTTGGATGGTTTAACGCCTGCTCTACAGTAACATCATTAAGTTGTTCCATGGTATAGCCGCGGAATGGCCCACCCGATGCAGTTAAAATCAGTTTTTCAACGTCTTCAATTCTGTTACCCGACAAACATTGGAAAATTGCCATGTGTTCACTGTCAACGGGTAATATACTAATATTGTTCTTTTTAGCAGCCTCCATTACCAGTCTTCCTGCAGTAACAAGAGTTTCCTTGTTTGCAAGGGCAATATTTTTACCTGCCTCAATGGCCTTAATTGTAGGAACAAGACCTGCAATCCCCACAACTGAGGTAAGAACGGTATCGGCATCGGGAATAGTAACAAGTTCAATCATCCCTTCAATGCCCCAAACAACTTTTATATTGGTATCTTTCAGCCGGGTTTTAAGCTCTTTTCCACGTTCAGCATTCAATACCGATACAATGGACGGTTTATGTTTTCTTGCCTGAATTTCAAGTTTATCTATATTTTCAGCAGCAGAAAGACCCAAAACCCGAATATTAATATTGTCACATACTTCAAGAGCCTGTGTTCCTATTGAGCCAGTTGAACCTAATACAACCAAATTCTTCGTCATATGCAAAACTCCAAAATTCAAAATATAACAAACTTAATATAAAAATATACTGTGGGGGCAACAAAAATCAAGCTGTCTATTCTGTCAAGAAGACCTCCATGTCCGGGCATGATATGCCCAAAATCTTTAATACCCACATTTCTTTTTATTGCTGAAGCTGCCCAGTCGCCCAGCTGTGATATTATCCCGCACAAAATACCTAATATCAGATAATGCAAAACATTAAGGTAGAGCCCTGAAAAACTGTTTATGTATAATATTCCATAAAGAGTTGTACATACAATGCTGCCCATAATTCCTCCTATACTGCCGGCAATAGTTTTATTAGGGCTTATTTCTGGTAGCAGCTTCTTCTTTCCAAAGAATTTTCCTATAAAATATGCAAAAATATCTGTGCTGAAGGTTCCTACTATTATAAGCCAGGATAATTCATACCCATTATCCATTAGTCTAACCATAAAAGCAAAGGATAACAGAAAGGGGATATAAGCCATTCCCAGAAGTGTAACAGCTACATCTTTTAATGTAAAACGTTTAGGTCTGAAAACAAGTTGAAGCAGCAGCCAAATGGTTACCAGGTAAGTAATCAGATATATAATGTCCTGCTGGAAAACCGTCCGGTATAAATCCTTTAAGAAGATACTTTTCAAATCACTAACAAAAGCACTGCCAATTAAATACATAAAGAAAATAGTACATGTAGAAAAACCTATAAACCTTATGGGATTAAAATTTACCTTTCTGACACTCTGATAAAATTCATAAAGGGCAACCAAAGAGACTGCAAAAACAGCTACGCCCACAATAAATGGTGGTAGTTGCATTATAATAAAAAGAATAACAGATGCAACTATACCACTTATAATTCTTGTTTTCAAAAAATCACCGCCGCTTTCTTAAAGGATTACACAGAAAATTAAAGAACAGACTGCATTATTTACCCAGGCTTCCAAAACGTCTGTTTCTTCTCTGGTACTCAAGGATTGCTTCTTCAAAATGTTTTCCCTTGAAATCCGGCCAAAGAACTTCAGAAAAATAGAACTCGGTATATGAGCACTGCCAGATAAGAAAATTGCTGATTCTCATTTCACCACTTGTCCGTATCAACAGATCAGGATCGGGTATGTCTTCTGTGTACAATCTTTTCCTGACTTCATCCTCTGTAATACTGTCTTTATCAAGCACGCCGGCCTCTACATCATCTACTATTTTTTTTACTGCCTGAAGTATATCCTGGCGGCCACCGTAATTCAGTGCAATTATTAATGTCATTTTATCATTGTTAATAGTGTTTTTTTCTATCTTATCGATCTGGTCGATCAGCTCCCGGGTTAAGCCTTGTCTGCTTCCAATTATCTTCACCCTGACATTTCTGTCGCTGTTTTCATTCTCTGCACTTTTTAAATAATCAAGGTATAGCTTCATCAGCTCATCCACTTCTTCTTTGGGCCTGGACCAGTTTTCACTTGAAAAAGCAAAGAAAGTAAGGTAGCGAATACCTAGATCATACGCCAGTTCAATGGTTTTTTTTACAGTTTTGGCTCCTTCACGGTGACCTGCACTTCTTGGCAACCCGCGTTTTTCTGCCCATCTTCCGTTTCCATCAACAATTATTGCTACATGCTCAGGTATTTTTATTAAATCTATAGTTTTATGTCTTTTAAACAACGCCATAATATTCCCCTGTTACATCTTTTATTAAATAATAAATTGCTATTTAAAAAAAATCAATACCAGTATATCAGAAAAAGAAAAAGTGGTCTATTTAGTGTATAGTTTAGCTGCGATAAGCGTTGTACAGGGAATGGTAATAATCAAACCAATGCTGCCTGCCAGCGCACGAACAATCTCCGAAGCCATATAGTCTCCGTTAATAATTTGCCCAAAGGGAATATCATATGCTGTAAAAAGCAGTATTAAATTCAGTGCACCACCTGCATAAGCAAGAATCAGTGTATTAGACATTGTTCCCATGACATCCCTGCCAACATTCAATCCCGATCGGACCAGCTGGGAAAAAGTAACATCAGGGTTGGCATTTTTTATCTCATATAATGCAGATGCAATGGACATACCTACATCCATTACTGCACCCATTGAACCTATAATGATCCCTGAGAATAAAAGCCCCTGATAATTAAACCTAACTTCCTGGGGAATATTTATCAGCATCAGTGTTTCTTCCTGTGCCAGCCCGGTAAGCCTTGCAGAAGAACCTATAATTAAAGCTAATGCACCGGCAATTACAACTCCCGAAACAGTTCCTATTGCTGCAGCATGAGTTTTCTTATTCCAGCCGGTAATTATAAGAAAGCTTATTAAAATAACGATACTGCACAATACGACCGAAGTCAGCAAAGGCGGAAAGCCTTTTAGAATCAATGGTATTAATATCTTTATAACAATAAATACCGTTATAAAAAGCGTAATAATAGTTTTTACCCCCTGACCCCTGCCTAATATCAAAATAAGAAATACAAACAAGGCCGTTATGAGTAACAGGTAATTCTCCCTTACCAGATCGGTAACATAAATATCCACCGGTTCTCCATAATCATCAATATTATATGTAATAAAAACACGGTCACCCTTTTTCAGCCTGTAGGTTTCATAATCGGTAAAGTAAGCAGTGGTACTGTGTTCTGCCATCACTTTTTTCCCCTTATGCTCACCTTCCAGTATTCTAACCTTCACAAACTGACTTTCAAAATAATAACTGTCTGCCAGTTCATTAACTTCATTTCCGGTATGTTCTAACAATTCAACAACCTTCGCACGTACCGAATAGGCCACATCTGTCGCTGCCATGGAAAACCCGACAGGTAAAAGCAGGAACAGCAGTAACACTGTCAGAAATTTTTTCATCGAATACCCCCAAGCAGTAAGTAAATAAAACAATCGATATCTATAAAATATCGATTGACTTCAATTATACTATAAAAAAAGAAAAGAAGGAAAGCTAAAGTGCAGGGATAACAGATTTGAAGCAGTTTATTAAAGAATAAATGTATATGACTCATTGGCCATTGTAATGATATCACCGTTTTTCAATTTAACCTCGGTACTGCAGGTAATTCTTTCGTTATTAACATATGTACCGTTTACCGAATTCAAATCGATTATATAATAGCTGTCTTCCCTTTTTACTATTTCTGCATGAATTTTTCCTACTGCTTTGTTTTGTATTGCATAATCCACACTATCCGAAAGCCTTCCTAACAGCATTGAATCTTTCGCAATATTTATTTTTTCGTTCGGATGCGAGTGGCTTTGAAGATATGGCATGTTTCCTGCAGCAAACCCCAGAATAACTGTCTTGTCCTGAATAACCGGAGCATTGTAAAGCCTTTTGCTGCCTTCGCTAAAATCTTCTGGTGTGCTATCAGATGGTAATACCGGTTCAATAGGCTCTGTTTCTTTATTTTGGTATTCGTAACCGTCTCTGAAAGCTCTGTTTTCTGTATCCTTCCTTTCGATACACACAGGTCTCCTTTTGGGAAGAATAATGTCTTCCTCAACAGCTTCATTAGCAAAACGTTTAAAAGCCGAACCTTCAGCCGGTTTACTGATTTCCTCTTTATCGGTTGTTCTTTTATCCTCTGAAAATAATCTTGTAACAAGAAAATAATTAATTGCAGAACCAATAAGAGCTAACCCCAGCAATGTGCTGGTTCTATTTGAACCGCTTTTTGAAAATAAAACGTAAAATAATATGCCAATTAGAAATATATTAACCGTACCTGCAACTATATAAGATTTTAACGGATATTTCAGATTGGAAGTTTGATCATTTTTCTCATGCTTCTTGATAATACTTTCACGGTAGTTTATTTTTGGAATAGGGTACTTCTGCTCCCCTGCAGATTGCCTGGAACTGACAACATTACTGCTGCTATCACTTTCATCAATAGACCGGTATGTATGGTTCTGTTTTTCAGGCTGTTTAGAGTTTATACACTTCAAAAGCTGTTCGGGGATGAATGTTTCAGACTTCAGAACATCCAATAACCTTTTTAAAAGGCTTCCGGATGAATCATCAAGCAATCTGATATCTTCAAATATCAGCTTCTGAAGAAAGTCTTTCATTGTATCTGAATGTAATCTTTCTGTCTTTATGGGGAAATACATGAAATATAACGATAAATCGCCAGGATCACAATAAATATATGCTTTGTCAAAAATAACCGAAGAAATATCAAGGAGATAATCCTTTAATTTCATCGTAATTTTTCCTACTTGTTTTATAAGATACTCAAATTCTTCGTATTTCAAGCTTTTTCTTTCCAGCACTTTTCCTAATGGTATTTTCGATGTAATTTCGTATGACAGCTTCCAATCATTGTTCAGTCTTTGAACAGACAACGGCAGCAAAAAATCAATTCTGTTTTTTGTCAGCATCTCAATTTGATACTCTACAAGCTCTTCCTGGGCAGGAATTGAAAATGATAAATAGCTTTTACCATTAAAACCCGCATATGTTGTTGTAAAGTCATGTAAACTTTCCATAAAATCACCTTTCAGTGAATTAGTAATATAAATGCAAGTGCTATACAAGGCGACAAAGGTACAGCAATATTTTTAACACTTTTAGCTTTGATACATTTAATTAGTCCATAAAAGGTGGAGAAGGCAAAAGTCAGGAATAAAAATTTAAGAGTATCCCCCGGCAAAAGAGATTGTACACATAATGCAACAAGAATGATATCTCCCAAACCTATTAAATCCTTGTTTATTACATATACGGTCAGAAGTATTGCCGACAAAACAATGCTGATAATCCAAGAAGTTAAGTTAAACATAACAAACACAGCATGCATTATGTTTATACCAAGTATGGCAGTACAGACAAGCAGCGGAACTTTTTGCTCACGAATATCAAAAATTGAGGAAATAATGAGTATTATTATAATTAAAACCTTTCTGGCTTCTTCTTCGGTTTCAGGAAGAACAAACATTACCACTAAATACAAAATAAGCGGAATCAATAAAGCAGTTACAATTAAAAATCTTCTTATTCTTTTTTTACTCATTTCCCTCATAATAATCATACTCACCATATTTTTTTACCTGAAAAAGCTCAATGTCCATTTTTTCAGCCAGTTTTCTGCATTCTTCAAAAGCTTGAACATAAGGCTCCGGAAGCATCTCATTTTCGGGAACAACAATATAGGCAACCCTCTTGTAATTACCTGATAAAAGCGATAAATCTATTATAAAGTCTTTAGTTTCGTATTTTTGAAAAGTGCTTAATTTATTCAAATTTTGCTTTATTGTTCCTACAACAGCACTTTTGCTACTATAACCCGGCAGGAAAGGGTTCAGAGAAAAGATCATAACTAATGAACCATCTTTACCGTTGTGAGCATACTCAATTAAATCAATGGTTTTAAAATTATCAGGGGTTATTTCAGCATGCCCGTCAATTTTATTTTTCAATTCGGATGCAAACAGTTTATCTATTTTTTTCCCTCTGGCCAGGTGCTGTGATGCTGAGCTTTTTTCTTTTTCCAAATTCCATACACTTTCGTTTTCAAATATGGAATCCGGGGGTAGAGCCCGTTCTACACCCCATGTCCATGCAAGCAAACTGACCCTGTTTCTGAGCCTGATTTCAGGAATGATAAAAATTCCCGGCTTAACCGTATATTCCACTATAATATCTATGGTTTGCCCGTCATTGAAAAATGTGGAACTTGAAAAGTCTAACCGTTCCATTCCACCTTTTATTAATAAATGTTTTCCTAACTGCTTAGCATCAACTTTTAAATCTTCGGACAGATTGTTCTTAAGCATGTTATTTGTAATGGCACCGAAAAGTGCGGTTTTTGTTTTACTTATTAATGAATCTGAAAGAGCGAGACCTATCAGTTGAACCTCCTGCATCGGATCTTTCAGTATTTCGTTAACGGTTTCCATAAGCTCAGCAGAGGAATCCTGAATATTTTCAAACTCCTGAACAGTGTGAAGAAGATTCTCGATGACATTTCCACCGTCTTCTCCAACGGAACTTACATCTCCGGTTAAACTTTCAACCGCTTTATAAAATGTTACTATTGCCTCAGTCTGTGATTGTATTTTTTCTTTTGCATTGTTTATATCGTCTAAAAATTGATCATGCTGCTGTTTTAAGCCTGATACGGCGTAAATATAGCTATATTGAGACAGCTCTATAGCTATCTGATTTAAAGCGTGCTGCATTCTGCTGTATGTTGTTATTATGCGTACAATAGACAGTATTGAAATAAATGCGAATATTGTCAGAGGCAATACTATTGCAGCTTCTACAGTTGCACTGCCTGATTGCATTTTCTTAAATTTATTGTTTCCGGCTTTTTTTAGCCTTTTATTGTGTTGCCCTGTGTTCAATAGCCATACCCCCATCTTATTTTAAATCTACCTGATTGGTTTCCTCTTAGAAAAGATGGAATAAACATGGCTTTCATTGATATATCTGCCTCAACTAATATAAATGAATTGTATTCAGATATTAAAAAATCCGGATTATCGAGGGTTTCTCTCATGTTAAGCTGCATCAAATCTGCAGCTCTGAGCAGCTTTGTTTTCTGGGGCACAGCAAAAAGAAGAAGCCTTAAATAATCGGTATAGTCGAAGGATACAACCGTTCCGACCAGCTGGCTTTGTAAACCCTGATCTCCGATTTTGCTGCCAATCTCTTTCAAGCTTTCTGAAAGCTGAGTTGCACCAACATCAACTATGTTATTGAGACTTTCCTTTAACGAGGAAAATAGTTTTTTATATGATGGACTGTCAATAATAAAATCGATAATGCTATTTGATATATTGCTTTTATAATCTTCAAGCTTGTTCTTTGACCAGCCTGAAGTTTTTCCTTTAACAAACTGACACTGCTTCTGACAGATTTCCTGTACCAGGTTTTTAAGATCTTCTATATCATTTATTTCATATAATATTCCGAGGTCTGTAAGCTCTATGTAATCAGTAGTGTCGGTTTCACTCCCCAACTCTGTTATAGCCTGTTCCAGAGGCAGAAAAGCCTCATGAACCGCACTGGAAACCATATCACGAACTAATGCATTTATTGCATCGTCTGCTTTATCAATCCATTCATCCTTTGTTTGTTTCAGCCATTTGGATGAATCGTCCAGGAACCGGCCAGCTATGCCTGAAAATATGGACTCAAGACTAAGTCGCCAGGTGTTTACAGTTTTATATACCGGTACATCCTTACCGTTATTTATATCCTTTAAATCGAGATAGGATTCCCCTGCAGCCCAGCCAAAAAGAATAAGGTTTTTTACTATTGGCACTCCAAACCCCGTCCAGCCTGAAATTGATAAAGCTGCTGAATATGCTGTCGATATTTTGCCCGGATCCATGTAAACATGAATAAGGTTAAGCCCCATTCTTATTCCAAATATAGATACCTGCGCCAGGTTTGCGTTTGCTTTTTCCTCTTTCTTTCCAAAAAGAATATATTCTACTTCTGCTTTTTCAAAAAATGTTTTTTCCGGACATCCATAAAGATTTATCCTTTGTGTCGGAACTTTATCGGAATTTACATTTTTAAATGCACAAACAATATATTCATTAACATACAGAGACTTTAACAAGGCTTCACCGCCGAGTGACAAAACATTATCAATTGCTTTGGCGATATTTCCGTTAGTATCTAAAGACTTTTTATATTTTTCTTCGGGTTCTGCATTTGCCTCTTCACCTGGGAGAATTGAATCACTTTCGTTATTATTATTGGAAGGCAGACTTTTAAACAACTCCACCAGTTCCTTATCAGTAAGGTCCCTGTCTTTTCCGTTAAAGAACCTTTCATTTTCTTCTTTCCCCTTATCGTCAGCATTTTTAATATTGTTCCGAAGTGTTTTCTCGTAACCCTTATCCCTGTCCTCTGTTTCATTTTTCTCTTTAAACACTTTATTGCACCATCTTTTAAATTCATTTTTCTCTTTTTGATTTGCAGCCGGTTCTAATTCGTAAGAAGTTAATTTATAAACAGAAACAGTTAAGTTAATTCTTTCATTTACATTATTAAATTCTTTCTCCAAATCAGTACCGAAATCTTCCCTTTCAAAATAACCCAATGTTTCAAACAATTGCCTGGTCTTATTTATGAATATTTGAAGATCATTCAGTATTTCGCTAACCTTCTTTATAGAAGAATCCGTTGCAGTATATAATTTATTCAGCGATTCCAAGTTCTGATCCAGAACTGATTTTATTGAATTTAATATTTCAGGGGAGATAGATATTTCCAGTTTCTTCATGTCGGCTTTAATCTTAACTAAAAAAGCGTTATCAGACTTTTCTGATTGATTTTTTATATCTGAATTTATATCATCTGTTAACCTTGATATTTCTTCACCCTGTTTTAAAATGTCGGGTATCAGTTTTACGGATTCCTCGTGATATTTAATGAATTTATCAACAGTCTCTTCGATCTCAGCCATTTTTTCTCTTACAGTCTCGCCCTTTTGCTTTATTTCTTCAAGTATTCCCGTGCATATAGCTATCTTTGACCGAAGCTGTTGTTCTTCTTCTTTAATTGAATTCTTAATCGACTTTATCTCGCCATTTTTTGCTGAAATTTTTCGCTCAATATCCCGTATATCCTTTTCAATTTCTTCCAGCTCGTCATTTAATAAAAAAATCTTTGTTTCTAAACTGCTAATAGAGTAGCTTAAATGATATATCTTATCTTTACATGATTTTATTAATTTTTCATCAGGTTCGTCCTTACTATTTTCCTCTGATATTTTATCCTCAAGTTTTGAAATTTCTCTTTCAATATCCTCTATTTTTTCATAAAAGGAATCTATGCTATTCTCAATTTGGTTACGTTCTCTTTCGAGAGGTGCCATTTTCTGTTCAAGGCCTGATATTTCTTTTTTAACCTCATTTATTCTGCTTCTTGCTTCCTTTATTTTCTCAATTAAGGGTGGCATGGAAAGCCACGCCCTATCAAAGTCTTGTTTCGGTTTTTCAGCACTGTTTATTTCATTTAAAAGCAAGGACATTGTACGCAGATTATCATTAATCTCCTTCATGGGCCTGTCACCATTCAAAAACAGGGGAATTCTTTGAGCCAGCAGTAGATTCAAATAAACTTGATCCTCGCGGACTTTCTGCAACTTGTCCTCAAGCCCCATTCTTTTATTTAGCAGACCCGACTGGGCCATAAACGTATGAAGGGCTTTAAGTTTATCAAGAAAATTGCCTATGGTATTTACCGGTGCGCGGTATTTCATATAATGCGTGATTTCTTTTTCAAGCACATTTTCATCTGCAAGATTAAACATAGGATAAACCGATACATTGTCAACCGAAAAGCCAAAAAGGTCTGTAACCCCGGGCATAAACATATTCTCAACGCTTAAGTTCCTTTCTGTCAGATCATATATCAATGCTTCCAGCTCTTCCTCATTGTAACCATTTGCCCAAAGCCCATAGTTGTCTTTTAATGGTGCAAAGTATTGAGTAAGCGCTGATTGTACCGATAGCTGGACTGCAGCGCGGGCATGCTTTTCCCCCATGCGGAACCTGGATAAGTCTACAACTATTCCCGAAAAAGCTGTTAATGCAGACAGTATAACGCTGATAAATACTGTAATACTACCACGTACTTTCATCATTCACCTTTCTGTTCGAAATATTTTTTAATATTTTGAAGGGTTCCAATAAGTGGCCTGCACTTTTCTTCCATCCAGTCTTTAGCTCCTGATTCCTCATAGAGTTGTAGTATATAATCGATGTTTTGTATAAAATCCTGGGGATCGTTTACTACTGTTTCACTGTAAGTATCCAGTATTAAATAACCCGATGAACCGGTAAGTTTAAAAAAGCCTTTAAAAGGTACAGGGTAGGCAGCTTTAGCTCTGATACCAACTTTTTTACAGTACAATAAATTACTGTAAGTTACTTCAATATCAAAATTATCCTGGGGTGTAATAATACTTTTTAACATAAGCTCATTTTGTACTGTTTTTATGACTTTTTCCTTCCTTTTTTCTACATCTGTAAAAATATGCCAGTATATGCCTTCGCTAGCATACTCATCCTTGCTCGCAATACCATTCTTAACATTAATTTCATCAGAAGTATATCCCCATAAGAAAGCTAAATTCTGAACATTCTCACTTACCACCGCTTGCATTAAGCACTGCTGATAATACAGCATCCCGAGATATATAAGTATCAGGATGCATATTATGACAATTGGAAATACAACGGTATATTCAACGGTAACGGCACCATTTCTCCGCTTTTTTACAAAATGAGCTGAAATACTTAACCTTATCTCCATGGTCAGGGTGTTATTGTTGGCACAACGTATACTTCGGTATTAAGAACATCACCTAATAGCTTTTTGACAAAAGTAAAAATTTGTTCTCTGAAAATTAAAGCCAGCCCTAAAGCAATTGCCACCAATACTACAACTTCAACCGTATTAATTCCTTTTTGATCTGAAATAAGTTTTCTGATCATCTTTTTCATCTTCAACCCTCCAAAATTCAATATTTAACAGTTAATTGAAATATAGCCGGTGATATTGCAATAGTAAGAATAGCTAAAAGCATAAGCATCATTGGAAATACAAGTTTTGCCGAAGCCGTTTCCCCCATTTGCTTTGCTGCATGTTTGCGCATTTCCCAGGCTTCATGGGACATCATTTTTAGCTCGTTAACCATTTGATTCCCGCCAATTCTGGAATTTTGTACTATCATGCTGGAAAAAGATGTGATTTCCTTAACCTTGCATCTCTCCGAAAATTCCTGCCAGGCCTGGTTTTCACTGATTCCCGCCTCCAAGTCTTCAAGGACTGTGCCTAATTCATCGTATAAAGGTTTATTCTTATCAGCATCATTATATATCTTTACCAAAGCCTGACGAAGGTGCATTCCTGCGTTCATTAGCAGTGCAAGTTTACTGATAAAGGCAGGAAAATCGATCATGAAATTAAGTTTTCTTTTTTTAGCCCTGTCGTCAAGATTCCTGTCTGCTAAAAAGAACAATAGTATTCCTGCAACGGGGATTACAGGCAAAAATGCAGCACCCTGTTCAGAAACCGCACCTATAAAAGAAGAAACTACAATTCCCAGAAAGAAATACAGAAATTTTTCAGCCCAGTGAACTTTTAAAAAGAGGCCGGCATATCTTGTTCCATATACCATTACAATACGTTGGTATAAGAATACATAATAAGAACCTGATGCGGGTATATTCAGTTCATCGTAAAGCCACATACCTAATGGCAGGAAATTCTTATAGCTATATTCTTTTCTGTCAAGCGGGCTTAACTCATCGGAATACCTTCGCTTTAAGCTTTCATTCTTAACAACATATAAAATAATGGTAGTTATCATAATAATAAAATATACGGTACTCACACCATTCTCCTGCCTTAAAACTTTATATTCATCAGCCTGTTTGAAATGATTACCCCACTGCACAGCAGTATCAGAGAAAAAGTCATAATAACCCTTCCTGATGCAGTAACAAACATTGGTTCCATAAACTCGCCGCTCATTATTGATATAAAAAGAACCATTGCAACAGACGACACTGAGAGAATACGCTGCTCCTGTTTTTTTGCAGCAATGCTTGTTTCTATCTCCTGCTTTATTTCAATACGTTCACTAATCATTCTTGTAGTTGTGCGGATTATTTCCACCAGGTTCCCACCCGTCCTTTTACAAACAGAAAAAACATCGGCAAAATGGTGTACTTCTTCGATTCCTGAACGCTCAGCAAAATCCTTCAGTATAGATTCTATGTTTTCATTCATCTGAAGTCTTTTTAGAATTAAATTAGTTTCGCTTACAATATCTGATTTCTCCCCGGGATATAAATTTTTCAATGTTCTATGTGCCTGTATAAAAGCCTGTTCAACAGATCTGCCGGCAGACAGCGATGCACCAAGATAATACAGCAGGTCTTTAAACTGAAGCCTAAGAACATTTCGTCGTTTTTCAATAAGTTGCTTTTTTCTGATTTTAGGGTAGAAAAGGCCTGTTAATGAACAAAGTACTGTCAAAATTATATTTCGGTAGAATACCCAGCCAACAAGTGCCATTGTTATAGCCCCTGCAGAAGCATAAAGAAGCCACTCAAGTTTACCATAGTTGTATATATCGTAACTGGCATAATATAACAACTCTTCATTTAAGGCTTTATATTTCACTTTAAACACCATCTCTGATAATTTAGAATAGATCGTATAAAAATTGTAAACCAATGTCAATATTCTTGGCATAAACAGATGGTTTTCCGGCATAAATAGTTCTTTTATACTTTCACTCAAAAATTGATGCGATTCATGCAATTATTGCTACAGAACATAAGATAGGTGTGGCTTTTAATGGGATGTAATAATTGATATGCTTTCCTGAATATCAGTTTATTCAATATTTAATATAACAGAAAACGTACTTCCCTCTCCTAATTTGCTTTTTACACGGATTTTCCCACCGTGCCTCAGTATTATTATCCTTGCTATCGAAAGGCCAAGACCATGACCACCCTTGTTTCGGTCTCTTGATTGATCTGCACGGTAGAATCTGTCAAAAATATTGTGGATATCATTGATGTCTATACCGCATCCTGAATCCTTTACCGTCATAACAGCCTGGTTTTCTTCTTTCTTTAAGCTTATTTCAATCTTTTTTCCAGGTTCAGTGTATTTTTGCGCATTGTCTGTGAAAATTCGCATGGCTTGTTTTATACGGTTCCTGTCGCCAATAATATCAATGTTTTTTTCAATTGAATCTTCAATAATATGATGCTTATTTACCATTCGGGTTTCCTTAACAAGTTCTTCCATCATATCACTTAGTGAAAATTTCCCTTTATTTAAACTCAGCGTATCCTTATCATTTCTCGCAATAAACAAAAGCTTCTCTACAAGCTCCTTCATATTATCAGTTTCCTTTGCAATTGCATCAATAGCTTCGGTCAATACTTCGGGATCGTCCTTTCCCCATCTTTCGAGCATACGTGTGTATCCCTGTATTACCGAAATAGGTGTCCTTAGCTCATGGGAGGCATCGGATACAAACTGATTTTGCTTGTTGTAGGCAGCCTCAATTCTGTCCATCATTTCATTAAAAGTAATTACAAGCTCTTTTAACTCATCTTTTGCGTTTGTAACATTAAGTCTCAGGTTCAGGTTTTGTGCTTTTATCTCCTTTGTCATCTTCGTCATTTCAGCAATTGGATTAAGGACATTTTTCGTTATGGAATTGCCTCTGAAATAAATTATAATAGTAACAATACCGTACAAAACAGCAGAAAAACCAAAAAGAATCATCATCTCAATCAGAGTCTTTGTTACGTTCCTGAAAATATTTACCTCAAAAACTCCATCTGAATTACTGATGTATGATTTGAACATAATAAATATTGATCTGTCTTTCCTGTAAAACCATAGGGGTATTTGGTGATGAGGTTTGGAAAAGTCCTTGAATGTATTGATTATAATTTCTCCGGTTGAATCAAACAAAGCTATTTCAGTATCTTTTTGAACAGCTATATCGAATATGCTTTCTGACAAATTATCCGATAACAGTAAATCTTCTATGATGCCTCGTGTTTCTGTTCCTACAACAACCAGGTTAAAAACAACATATACAATGATGATTAGAATAAGACACGACAAAAAAGTATCAATAAGCATCTGAGTATAAGAAACAGAAATACGACGACTCATTGAAAAACCCGTTCTGCCTGAGGTTTTTTTATGTTTATTCCTTGGGCCTGAAATCTTTGAATTTTTCTGTTGGGATTTAGATTTACGTTTCTCTGATGCAAATGATACTTTTATATCATCTTTTAAATTTTCTGTCTTATTCGCTGTATTCAAAAATATACCCCACTCCACGTACTGTCTTAATATATGTAAGGTTGTATTTCTGGTCTATTTTAGCTCTCAGATATCTGATGTATACATCTGTTACATTTGTATCACCGTAGTAATCATATCCCCATACCTTCTCTATCAGCTGTTCGCGGGCCAGAACTATTCCCCGGTTTTCCATCATATATTCTAAAAGATCATACTCCTTTTTTGACAGTGGGATTACTTCATCCTTATACGTCACTGTGTGCTTTGTCTTGTTCAGAACAAGGTCTCCCGCCTTCAGAATATCATTGTCTTTTTTAATGGAACTGTTCTTTCTTTTAAGGGCAACACGTATCCTGGCAAGCAGTTCCTCTATGGCGAAGGGTTTTGTGACGTAATCATCTGCCCCGCTGTCAAGACCTACAACCTTATCGGATACATCATCTTTAGCAGTAAGCATTATGACAGGTAAGTCTGAGGATTTTCTGATACGCCGCAAAACCTCAATACCACTGAGAAGAGGAAGCATCAGATCAAGTATCACGAGGTCAATATTATTATTCAAAGCTTTTTCCAGCCCGCTCCTGCCATCAGAAGCAATTTCCACCTGATATCCTTCGTGTCTGAGTTCAAGTTCAAGAAACCTCGCTATCCGACTGTCATCCTCAACTATCAGTATTTTTTCAGCCATTTTTTCCCCCTTGAAATTTTTAATATCCGGTCAGCAAAAATCTTTATCGCTACTCTATAATTATTTCATTATAATCATTTTTTTGTTCTTCGGTATTTACAGCAATATCCTGTGGCTGATGCTGCACATTTTGATTTTGATTCTTATTTTGATTTCTATTTGTATTTCTGCTTGTTACATCCTGCACCATTGAAGAAATATCCACTACTTCGCCATGCGATTTTCTGATGCTTAGCTTATAGCCCAGTAATAACAGTATTAATAAGGCAGGAATTACTATATACGAAGCGAAAATAACAAATAGAAGCAAAATGTTCACAGGTATGTCAATAAACACATTATTGCTTCCCTCGATTACCACTCTGGTTTCAAAGCCTTTTCTGATTAATTTACTGACACTTTGCCAAAAATCATTAATCTGTCTTTTACTGTCAAAATCCCTTGTATTATAACTGCCGGTTTTTGTACCGTTCTTACTCTTCTCAAAATCTACAATGGCTTCAAGTACATCTCCATTGTGCTTTTCCAGAAAAAACTTGGCCTCTTCATAGCTGCAATTTGTCCTTTTTCTCATTTGATCTACCTGTTCCAATGTAACCATGGACTGCACCTCCAAAAAATTTCTTACATTGGACATTGTATAATTCTAAAATTAATTGTGCCTTTATAAAAAATTAAAGTTTCATTAGAATTATATTAATTCATATTCTTTAAAAAGCACCCATTGGGCTAAAATATGGGCATATGCTGCTAAAACAACCTAAGAAATTCTGTTTTTCAGGTAATACCACCATCAGGAGCAGCATCGCCCATGAACACGCCAGATGCTCAAAGTAACCGGAAAGTGCTTATAATCCAAGCATGAACTGGTATTTTAAATCTTCAAAGCCTGGTAAATATTCATGGCCAAAATCAGGATATATTAAAATATTCTTTTTAGATTGAATTTTATTGTATGCAGCAAATTGAGTGGAAGGCGGACAAATAGTATCCATAAGGCCTGTAGCCATCAACACTTCACCATTGATCCTTTCTGCAAGATGCTGTATATCAATATACCCCAATTTTGTGAAAATCTCTTCCTCGCGTAAATGCATAGGATCAAATCTTCTGAAATATTGAGACAGTTCCACATATGCATCCTTTGCGAGATCCATCTCCCACACTCTTTTATAATCACTTAAAAAAGGATAGCATGGCGCAAGTCTTTTAATCTCCGGCACGAGTGCTGCACAGGCAATAGTTAAAGCCCCACCCTGGGAACCACCCATTGCCCCAACCCTTTTTTTGTCAACAAATGGCATATCCATTATAATTTTTGCCAGCATGGCAGTATCAAGGAATATGTCTCTGTACAGTAAATTATCCGGGTTTGGATCATCAAGGCCGCGGATTATATGCCCCTGAAGGGTATTACCGGATACACCTCCCTTGTCTTCAGACAATCCGCCCTGACCACGGCAATCCATCGCTGCAACAACAAAACCCGAAGCGGCATACCCAAGATAATTTTGCCAGTCCCCACTATTCCCCGAATACCCATGAAAGTTAAGAATTGCAGGCTTCTGGTCATTAATGTTTTTAGGCTTCAAAAGTTTCGCATAAATCCTTGCACCCTTAACTCCTGTAAAATATAAATTGAAACATTCGGCAACAGGTGTTTCAAAATCTGCCGGTATAAGCTCAACATTCGGGTCTGTGCCATGCATTTCATTTAAAGCCCTTTGCCAGTATTCATCAAAATCTGACGGCTTAGGATTAATTCCCCTGTATTTTTTTAATTCATCAAGCGACATGTCAAAAACAGGCATATATGCAACCTCCTTGAAAACGTCTTGAAATATTAATTATAGTAATATAAATAATTATCTCTAAAACACATCAACACGACAGTCTTCTTTACCCTGCATTCATACTGATGTTATCCATGTCTAGTTCAGGGAACTTGCCTTTTAACAAAAAGGCCATTAATGAAGTTCGCCAGCTATGTTCTGCAACGCTCTCGGTTCTTCCCTTTGAAGTTGTACATTGACGAGGTGTATCCTTCAAGCACTCTGCCATATGTAATATTCTAAAAACACTTTTGCTTCCATAACACCCACCTCTCATAAGAATTATAACGTTAATTATATATATTAACAATGATAATTTAGCTCTCGGTTGAAATCTTAAGCTCTGACATTATGGACATTAATTGCCCCTTTTGTTAAAATAAAAAATATTATGGAAGCTTAAAACCAAGCACATAAATTTCAGGAGGACAGAATGAAATCAAGGCAATATTACTATAGCAAGTGGTTCAATAAATTTCTGAAATCAACCTTTGGGCTGTATCTGAAAAAGCGATTCAAAGTTAACATATATAACAAAAAAATACAAAATATTAAACCACCTTATTTAGTTATTGGAAACCATGTTGGAGTATGGGATCCATTTCTGATGTCCATTGGAATATCTGATCCCATTTACTTTGTTATTTCTGACTCACATTTTAGAAATTTCTGGTTAAGACAGGTCCTTAAACTGGTGGGTGGTATACCCAAATCAAAACAATTGGCAGATTCGGGGACAATTCGCGCAATATTGTCTATTATTAAACGAAAAGGAGTAATTGGGCTATATCCTGAAGGTGCACGTAATTGGGATTTAAAAAACGTACCCGTTATATATTCCACCGCTAAGCTAATCAAAAGTTTGAAAATCCCCGTTATAAGCACTGTTATGCAGGGAGCCGGGCTTACAAGACCAAGATGGGCAAGGAGTTCAAGAACGGGTATGATAAATATGAATTATGATATCCTCTTAAAGCCCGAAGAAATTAAAATAATGGACGTTGATGCCATATACCAAAAAGTGGTAGATGGTATAAATATGAATGAATATGAGTGGCAGAAGAAAAATATGATTCCCTTCAAAGGCAATAACCTTGCAGAGTATCTTGACTTATTCCTTGTGGTATGTCCCAAATGTAAGTCTCTTTGTTCACTATACAGTCATGGTGATTTTTTCACATGCAGAGATTGCAGTTACACTGTAAAATATGATGAATATGGGTTTTTAAAAACAGAGGGTGAAAAATTCTTTGATTCACCGCAAACCTGGAGTGAATGGCAAAATGATTATTTATACAAGTTATTTTCAAAAGAAGAGTTTAAATCAGGTAAGGCTCCTTTGTTTACCGATACCGATACCAAATTGTTCACCGGTAGACGCAGGGGAAAGCTAAGAAAATACAACTGGTTGGGTAAGGTAGAGCTGTACTTTGACAGGTTTGAATTTAAGCCCGAAAAAGGAGACATGTATACGTTCCCGTTAGATGAAATAAGCGGCATGAATACTCAGAACAATAATAAATTTGAGTTTTATTACAAAAACACCCTTTATCGCTTTAAATTTACCACACAGCACAAGTCGATTTACAAGTATGAGCTTGCCATTAATATTATTGACAGAATAAAATCAGATGCCTCACCAAACTGAGTTATAAAGTAAACGACATAACAACAGCAGATAATGTACTTAGCAGGGTTCCCAGTAAATAATACTCTGCGAAGGATGCATCTTTTGTTATTCTGTCGTATCGTGCTATGGATTTGGCAGTTAACACCAATCCAATGGCTGAGTATTGTTTTAAAGAAATAAAAAGTAATATAATTATTCTTTCCAGAGTGCCGATATATTTGCCTGCTTTTCTGTTTTCGCCACCTTTTTTGTTTTTGTTAGCCGGCCTAAAACTCATTAAAAACTGGGAAATGATGATATTTGCCGGCTTATGTATCGCTAATAAAACAACCAGCCAGTTTAATAAATTCTTTGCAGATAAACCCGTAGTTAACAGCAGACTTTTGGTGAAATAATTAACGCAAAATGTATAGTTCGAGCTAATAAATGAATAAGCTATTATTATCAAACCGAGCACATGCAACACCTGATCTGTAAAAAACACATTTTGTTCGATACGAGCTGTAAAGCAGCCTTTCTTCTTCTGTACCGAAATATATATGTATTTCAAATAATCAATTGAAAAATGCAGAACAGATGCTATTGTGGCAAACAAAACAATTGGCAGGGATATGACCGGCAAAGAAACAAACAGCATAGATAACCAGTATAATAATCCATGTAGAAGAAGTTTCTTTTTATCCTCCCGTTTTTTATAAGCCATATATTCGGTTTGTATATAAAAATCACCCACAATATGCCCTAAAATCAGCAATAAGAAATATTCCCTAAACATTATACCTCCTTATTTTACTTAATATTTTCTCTACTGTATACAATGCTTCCCTGTAGGTATAATAATTTCCGCTATCAAGGCGTTTCTGGAAAGATGATTGCTCAATTCCAAGCCTTTTTGCAGCATTTGACTGAGTATCATTATACTCCAACATATCCCATATAGCTTCTCTTTGCCGATCTGTCCAGGAATTTCTAATAACTGCCATCAAAGATATTACCGTATTGATTAACTCAATACAAATATTATCTCCATCATCGATCTCAACCCTAATATCAGTTTTTCCTGCCTGTTTTTTCCTTTCATTTTGGCGCAAAAAGTCAATAGCCTGCCTTGCTTTATAGTATGCAGGCCCATCTGCACCTATGGATAATTCAGGATTGATGTCGGTAATAATATCACCAATCCCTATACCAAATCTTATTTTTGCCGGGTACATCTTCCTTTCAATCTCGGTAATAATGGCCATAACATTCTTTCCATTAATCAATAGCCCTTGAAATTCATCCCCCAGGGTAATTGTAAATTTGGAAGCTATATCTTGCTGGTATTTATTATTAATGTTTTGCAGAGTATTCTTTAACTTTAGCTGTACATCTTCCCGGTTTTTAATTTTCTTAGAGTTTCTTATATCACCAATAATAGCTATATACGCGTCTAAATACGGAATCACACAATCCCCCCTAAATCTTACATAAAAAGTATATAGCATTCAACATGAATAATCAAGAATTATTCACTTTTAAGGCTATAATCATAAATTATTCCTTCATAAATCTATGATTAAATACAGATTAATCCTCACAGGTTTTGCTGCAATCACATCAAAAAACCCTATAAACCTTTTTATCAAGGCTTATAGGGTTTTTTTCAACTATTCCCACTCAATAGTGGCTGGTGGCTTTGAGGTAATATCATAAACAACACGATTAACACTGTTTACCTCATTTACAATGCGGTTTGACACTCTCTCAAGAACGGCATAAGGAATTTTAGACCACTCAGCATTCATAAAGTCGCGGGTAGTAACAGCACGAAGAGCTATTGTATAATCATAGGTTCTCTTATCCCCGGTTACACCAACACTTCTCATATTGGTCAGGACTGTAAAGTACTGATTTATAGATTTGCTTAATCCTGCTCTAGCTATTTCTTCTCTGAAAATTTGATCTGCATCACGAAGAATCTCAAGTTTTTCTAAAGTGACTTCTCCAATAATCCTTATAGCAAGCCCGGGCCCGGGGAATGGTTGCCTCCATACCAGTTCTTCAGGCAATCCCAATTCCAGCCCTACTTTGCGTACTTCATCTTTAAAAAGATCTCTAAGGGGTTCAATTATCTCTTTAAAATCCACATGTTCGGGAAGGCCTCCCACATTATGATGGCTCTTTATTACTGCTGCATTACCAACCCCACTTTCAATAACATCGGGGTAAATGGTACCCTGAACAAGAAAATCAATTTCACCTAATTTTTTGGCTTCCTCTTCGAAAACGCGAATAAATTCTTCTCCAACAATTTTTCTTTTTTGTTCGGGATCAGAAACACCTGCAAGACGTTTTAAAAAGCGTTCCTGCGCATTTACTCGAATGAAATTCATATCAAACCGGTGCGTAAAAATATCTTCCACCTGGTCGGCTTCATTTTTCCGAAGCAAGCCATGATCCACTAATATACATACAAGTTGTTTTCCCACTGCCTTGTTCACAAGTGCTGCTGCAACAGCAGAATCAACACCACCCGATAAGGCGCATAAAACCTTTTTATCGCCAACCTTCTTCTTAATCTCCGTAACTGCAGCCTCTATAAATGAAGACATCTTCCAGTCTGCGCTGCATCCGCAAATTCCAAACAGGAAATTCTTAAGCATGTCTTCTCCATTTTGGGTCTCCAGCACTTCGGGTTGAAACTGAACACCGTATAGTTTTTTCTCCTCATTTCCAATGGCAGCAACAGAACAATTACGCGATCTTGCTAATATTTTAAAACCGGGAGGTATTTCGGACACATGAAATGTATTGCTGAGCCAGCAGCTTGTTTCGGTATTTATATTTAAAAATAAATCATTGTCAGTTTCAAGCGCAATTTCAACCTTCCCCGGTTCGTCGCGGGAAGCTTCTTCAAGTATTCCACCAAGTTCGGAAACCATTAACTGCATACCATAACATATGCCTAGAATTGGTATGCCCGTCTTAAAAATTTCAGGATCGCATTTAGGCGAATTCTCATCTATTACCGAAGCTGTTCTGCCGACAAGAATAATCCCCTTTGGCTTTTTTGAAAGAATTTTGTCACAGGAAGCATTATAAGGTATAACTTCACAGTATACATTTGCCTCACGGACTTTACGGGAAACCAATTGGTTAAAATGTCCTCCGAAATCAATAATTAATACAGTATCATTGTTCAATCACAAGTCCTCCTTTCAGGTATGGCAAAAATTTAATTTTCCTATGATACCAATTACAGATTATGGGTTAAATTACTTTCCTAAACAACACACATAGTAATAGTATATATGACTACAGCGATAAAATAACAGACTCCTGTAAGGTTTGTAATTCAGTATTCATATATTATAGTTTAAAATATTTCCAAGCGCAATGAAAATCTGTTTTTATTTACACCGACGAGCTATGAACCTTTTACAGCTTGTTTCATATATTATTAATGAACAAAGAATAAAGGAGATGGTTCTCGTTTGAAGTATAATGAGTTAAAAGAGTTTTTAGGGAAATACCCCTATTGTTTTAAGCAAAATAAGGAAAAGCAAAGGGAATTTGACCGCAGGGTGGCAACTGCTGAAGGAAAGCCCATAGTTTTTGCACATCATGAAAGAAAGGATATAAAAGATTAAACTTAGAAAAACAATGACTCCTTTATACGTTTTGCTATATATTTAATAACAAACCGTGAAGGAGTCATCTTTTTCCATGAATGCCTTTCAGACACAAAAATTATTTCTTTATTTATTCTTTTAAAAACCCATCAGGATCGTACCTGTTATTTGCATCCCAAAAAATCCATTGCTCATATCCTGCATCGTATACTGCCTGTATTTGCTGCCTGTATTGTTCAGCAGCATATGTCTGGTACGCCTCTTTTGGAAGCCAGCTGGCTGTATATGCCTGAAGATAAGGCCTTATATCTGCTTTATATCCTTCCACCTTCGAAAGCCTATCTCTTGCCATTAAAAGTGTATTATAAACCACCGCATAAGGCTCAAGATCAGGGTTTGGAAATTTTATACCATTTACGATCTGCCCCCTTGCATATAATGAAGGATAAGTCATAGGTGAGATATAGTCCAGGTCTTTTCCAATCAATTCAAGATACTGGCCAATATCCTCACGATCTTCAGGGCTTACACAAACTATTCCAAAAACATCAGCAGAAATAGTCACATCTGGCATTTCTTCCCTTGCGTAGGCAAGGAAATTGTTAATAACTTCATGCTTTACAAAATCAGTTTTTCCAAAATTCATTTTACTTCGGTTTCCATCAGGAAAACGCACATAATCAAACTGGATTTCATCAAAACCAAGTTCCACAGCTTCCTTTGCTATATCCACTATATATTTCCAATTCCGTTCATCACATGGGTTTAACCATGTCATATCCTGATTGTTTTTCTCTTCACGCCACAAGCCACCATTGATGTGTTTAACTGCCCGGTCAGGATATTTTTTTGAATAGGCTGGGTCTCTGAAACATACAAGCCTTCCAATAACATAAATATCCTTTTCATGGAGTTTTTCAATAAGCTGTTTTGCATCATATTTCCTTAAAAATGTACCTGCTTCAACCACTTCCGGTACCTTTGATTCATAGCTGACAATACCGTCATCGTTTTTAATATCTATAACCAAAGCATTCAGCTCTGTTTCTTCAATAAGATTTAAATAATAATCCATTCTCTCCTTATTTCCTGCAGACCACCCTGTCAGATACAATCCCTTAACCTTTACATCTTTTTTTCCGGTAACAGGAGTTGGAATAACTGTAGGTTCAGGTGTTGGAGTAGGAGTATTTGATACAGTTGCAGGTTCCGGTGTAGGTGTTGCTGTTAATTGCGGTTCCGGTATCGGAGTAGGGCCATTCTTTGCAGTTTCAAATTTACAGCCTGTTAATAAAGAAATGATAAAAATACAAACAACCATCAGTAAAAAAACTCTGTAACCTCTCATCTAAATCCCCCTGATTTTTCATTTGTGTAAATTGAAGCCTTATTATTTTCCCCGAACAATGCGATGTTTTTCAGGTATTTTTTCGCTCAATCTGTATAATCTATTATACTACAACAAAATAAGATAATGTTATAAAAATTGTGACTGTTTTCTTGTTTTTTATCATAATTTTGTCTGTTGTCAACGCCGGAATATATTTGCTGATCTGTTGTTCAGAATTGCCCCAATCATCGAAACAACCGGCTGTACAGCCGGTTGTTCCAAAATAAACCTACAAATGACGGATATTTAAAAAGAATTTCCCATTTTTCTCCAATTGCATAAACACATAAACTTATCATAATCTTTGATTTTATTCCTGAATCCATTGATATAAGGGCACTGCAAAGGTATGGACAACTCACTTTATCCAAGGTTTACTGCATACCCCGGAACCGTTCTTCCGAATATCTTTGCAATAATTGGCCGTGTTGCTGCTTTTTCTCCATTGAGTGTAACATCCCAAGCTTTAGAATTGTCCCTGGCAAAAATTATTGTAACCTTATCAATAGCTGCTTCAACACCGCATTCCATAACTATTCTGTTTTCTGTAGCCCTTACCTTTATGGTGCTTTCTGCGTCCATTGCATTTACGGAGTATTCACCCTCTCCATATACTACAAAACAAAGATTAGTATATTCATCGATCTTGTTTCCTACAAATCCTGTTTTGTCTGTTTCACCCATTACATAATTCTCGTTCAGGTTAACAGGTATTATAAAGCCATTTTTAACAAAGACAGGTATTTTTTCAAGTTCGCAGGGATACTCTATTATCTTTCCTCCAGAAGTTCTTTCCCCTGTCCAGAAATCGTACCATTCACCTTCAGGTAAATAGATATTCCTCTCAGTATGCCCTTCAGTTATAACCGGGGCTACCATAAGCCCTCGCCCAAACATATACTGATCGTCTATGTCTATTACCTTTTCATCCTCAGGATAATCATAAATCAGATGGGCCATCATAGGTCTTGACATACCGACACAGTTTGCAGCTTCTTCCATCAGATAAGGGATCAGATTCATCCTGATGTTGGCATATTTCCTGTACTGCTCTAAGATTCTGTTGTCTTTATTAACCCGGGCCATATTCCACGGACTTCTGTCATTAATCCAATGTTTGCGTTCTGTAAGGAAGAATTGTCCGGACCTCGGTTCAGAGTGAAACTGCATTACGGGACAAAAAGCCGGCAAATTCAACCGATCTTATGTACAGCTCTGTTGTCGGGAACGCACCTGCAAATCCGCCGATATCAAAACTCCAGAACAGAATCCCGGACAAACCTGCTGAAATTCCCGCTGTAAGCTGACCTCTCAGTTCCGAATAGTTTGACAGCTGGTCGCCCGCCCAGTGTATAGGATATTTTTGTGCGCCTGTAAAACCTGCACGGCTGAAAGTCACGCCGTTGCCCTCGCCTAAATGCTTTTTCAGAAAGTCATTATAGGCTCCTGCATACAAATTCGGATATAAATTACGCATCTCTTCCACATCTTTACCGTTATAAAACCTGGCACTGCTGTCGTATACAAATTCCCCTCCATCAGTCTTAAAACCTGCTACATTGAGTTCGGTTAAAAGGTACTCTCTCTTTTTGAACCACCAGTCTACTGCTTCAGGGTTTGTAAAGTCCAAAACCAGGGAATTATTGAACCAGTTGTCGGTTATCCTGTATGGGGTTCCGTCATCGTTCATTATGCAGTATTTATTTTCGATAGCATAGCACTCATCATTGTAAAGCTGATTGTTTTTATTGCCTTCAATATATTTTATTACAGGAATCTGCCAGAGAATAAGCTTGATATTGTTTTCTTCAAGTCTATCGGTAAAAGCCTTCGGATCAGGCCATTTGCACTGCTGTTCAAAGGTAAAATCACTATATTTAAACCCCTTACTCCCGTCCTTTAATTCATATTTCGCGTCATTAAATATATAGAAAGTTCCTTCGTCACTCCAGGCTTCCAAAACCATAACAGTAGCAGGTATTGAATGATAATTCAATTGCTCTATCTGCTCCTGTGCCTCTTCCTGGGTATTCCACCCGTTAGCTGAGATCCATGGCCCAAAAGCCCATTTTGGTGGCAAAGCAGGTGCTCCCGTCAGTTTATGAAACTCTTTTAGTATAAAGCTTGGCTTGCCAAGAAAAATATAATCATCAAAAAGCAAGCCTCTTCTTTTACACAGGCACTCAATTTTTACATCCACCAAATCAGTTGAATCAACCGGGTTCAGGAAGAAATCACTGTGATAGGAAGTATCCCTATAGAAGCCATATCCCTTTTCAGAAAAGAAGAAAGGCATGGGTATATATGTTTTTTCCTGCTGGTTTGTAAATTGTTCTACAACATGTGATTTAGGAGCCAAACCTTTTTGATTTATCCTGTCAAACTTCTCTCCAAAGCCATAGAAACCTTTACCCCGCATTCTGAAAGACTGGCTTACTTTATATACATTACCCGCAGCATCTATATTCAGAGCCAGAGCCATATTATTTACAGAAATTTCGATTATTTCTTCCCCATCCTTTGAAATAAACAATCCGAAGGGTTCTTTGGAAGTCTTAATACTGTATCTTTCATCAATTTTGTATTCATATCCGTCTATCTTTTCCAATACTTTAATATCGACATGTTTTTGCCCGCTATGACTGCTGAGCCTGATAATATTGTTGTGGGCTTTTGCCTCGATACCATAGCAACTTTCGCCATATTTGTACACCATCCATATGCTGCTTTCGGTTCTGCCCACAAATTCAGGCTTTTCCAGCTCAACCCGTGTAAGCACATCAAAGCTGTATTCCCTGGTGGAAACTTCGGCTTCAGATGATCTAGCCATAATTTTATATGTTACGTGAACCGACTTTGGAAATGGACCCAGAGTAAAAGAAAAATATGCTCTGTCATCATTATCCTTTGAAAACCTGGAACCTTTTATCTTTTCCTGCTCTACCCCGTCCAGAGTCCACACCATAAATACATCGGATTTCTTGTGAAGATGTTCAATTCTGCAGTTAATTTGAACTTTTTCATTTTTAAGAGGATAATGCGGTATGCGCTGGTATCCGCAATCATAATAAGGTGATAGCCCGCAAGGCAGATGCTTAATAAGCATGATTTTCACTCTCCCTGTTATTTTATTCTGCTTAATACTTTTAACTAATTTCGGATATTATTCATTTAGTTATGTCTTTAACCGAATCCCTTTCAACTATATCCACCGGAAGGATAATGTCTTTCTTTTCCTTAATTTCATTTTCTATCGTCTGAATAATAATCTCAGCTGCCTGTTTGCCTTTTTCAGTAATATTCTGCCTTACTGTTGTCAGAGAAGGATCGGTAATTTTGGCAAGATATACATCATCGAATCCTATAACAGACATATCATCCGGAATCTTTAAATCATTTTCTTTAAGTCCTTTGATTAAACCCGCCGCAAGTATATCTGCTGTCGCAAAGGCAGCCGTTTCTCCATTTTTGCTTTTTGCCAGCCAATCTCCTGCCTTTATGCCATATTCATATTCAGTATCTCCTAAATAGATAAGCTTCTCATCAAAGTCTATGCCAAACTCTTTCAACGCATCTTTGTAACCCAGAAGCCTGTTGGAGTTTACTCCGTTCTCCTTTACCATTCCCGATACGAACGCTATTCTCTTATGACCTTTCTAAATGAGGTATCTTGTTGCAAGGTAACCTCCATACCTGTCGTTGATCTTAATGCTATGGAAATAGTGGTAATTACAATAACTATCCACCAGCACTATTGGTATCTGGCATTGCTTTAGTTCCTGGTAAAAACTGTCTGGGTATATTCCAACGATGATTATACCGTCAAGGCCGCGGTTCTGGGCCACCCGGATATATTTCTGATCGGCTTCGGTTCCTGAGATAAGCAAATGAAACCCCTTTTTACGTGCTTCATACTCTACACTGCTTAAAAATTCTCCATAGAACGGATTGCTGAACATAAATTCCTTACTTTCCTCTGCCTGAGGTATTACAACTCCTATCAGATTTGACCTTTTGCTGACCAGACTTCTTGCAGACAGATTGGGAACATAATTGAGCTTCTTAATTGCCTCCTTTACCCTTTTAACGGTCTCATTGCTTATAGATTCACTCTTTTTATTATTTAACACATAGGAAATTGTTGCGGTGGATACGCCTGCTTCTCTGGCAACCTCTTTAATGCTGACTCTCTTTTTCTTCATGACATATTACCTCGTTATTATCAAATATTATCAATATAGAATTTGATCAAGCTCATGCATTTAATATGTCAATTATAACAATGGCAGCCATTGCTCACAATCATTGCACACCATAAACGAGGCAAAATATATGCCCCTCCTGCTGTTTGTAATCCATTTCTGTGATTCCATAGAGTTGTAAAGAGCTTTTAATGCGGTTATAAGGCATTCTGATTATTTAATACATACTCTTTTAAGGATTTGTATGTTATGTCGGCCATGTGCAATATTCTTTCATCGCCTATGCCTACTGTTTTCATACCGGCTGTTTTGGCTGCCATGATACCTGCAATAGAATCCTCAAATACCAGGCATTGATCATATGGAACACCCAGATCATCTGCCGCGATTTTAAACACCTCGGGATCAGGCTTTGCACGAATCGCCCTTGTGCCATCGGAAATAGCATTAAAATAGCCGGTTATCTTCAGCCTTTCCAATACCATCCGGGCATTTTTACTGGCAGAACCAAGAGCTATAAATATTTTCCTTTCTTTAAACTTATTCAGACATTCCAAGGCCCCTTCCAAAAGGCAGGATTCGTCAAGCTGAGATATGTAATCTATATACCTTTTGTTTTTTATTTCTGCCAGCCTGAGTTTCTCCTCACAGGTCAGATTTGAAAGGCCTCCTATTTCCAGTACTATCTCAAGAGCTGACATACGGCTGACACCTTTAAGCCTTTCATTGTGCTCATCTGTTAGAGTAAAACCCAGATGCCCGGCCAAATCTCTCCATGCAGCATAATGGAAGTTTGATGTATTTACAAGAACTCCGTCAAGATCGAAAATTGCAGCCTTAATCAACTTGTAGTTTCAATCCTTTCTCTTTCATTCTGCTAAATTTCAGGACATTTTACAATTCTGTCAGCTTTACGGCCCTTCCACCTTCTTGATTTATCCTGATGTTCCAGAGCTCGTTTTTGAATATTACATTGAATTTCATTGATTTTATTCCTTCAGGCAACCTCGGAGCAATTTTAAACTCACTTACGTCATGGGTCAGATCTGCAAATCCAAAAACAAGTGCTTGCCAGGAAACACCAAAGGCAGCAAAATGAAGTCCTTCTTTTCCGGTATTCTCCATAACATCATGGAGATCCAAGAACAGGCTTTTATTGAAATACTCATCTGCCTTATCCATGATTCCAAGCTGTGCTGCCAGCTGAGCATGGGTACCGAAACTCAAACTTGAATCATGTAGTATCAGCGGCTCATAAAATCTCCATGCGGCATCTTTTTGCTCATGGGTAAATTTATCAGGAAAAAGTGTCATAAGAAGCAGTACATCAGCCTGTTTTATAACTCTGTATCTCTGCAGCCTGTCGTAACTGATTTTATAATATAAAGGCCTGTCATCTGTTTTGTACTTGCTGATTTCCAAAGGCTCTAACTTCATAAACAGGTCATCCTCAATATATAGCTTATTATCCTGATCATAATTGATTTTAGCTTTTTGTATTATGTCATCCCACTCGTCAATTTCCTTTATGTTAAGCTCCAGTCTTGTAGACAGTTCTTTCCATTTATCCGGATGTTCCTGCTTTAAAATTAAGACTGCGTTTTTTGCCAGTTTTAGGTTGTTTACAGCCATCCAGCTTGTGTATGTATTATTGATGGTGCACCCGCCATACTCATTGGGCCCCTTTACAAAAATCATGTTATATATATCCTCGCTTTTGTCATAGTAAACCTGCTGACCCAATACCGCGCTGTTTCAATTAAAATTTCAGCCCCGTAGTTTATCAGAAACTCGTTGTTCCCTGATACCTTTACATAATTGTCTATTGCATAAGCAACATCGGCAGTTATATGAACTTCACAACAGCCCGTATCCCATGTTTCACATTGCTCGTCTTCATATAATCGCCTCTCATTACTTAATCGTTTAAGTCAGTTCAATTATATTTTATTTATATGGAATGTCAATACTGTTTTTTATATTTTTTACTTTATATCCAATTTTTTCTTTTATTTTCTCTGGTTTTATCTGTTAAGAAAGAGCACAGTAAAGCTAATACATGCTCAATTACAGATATTCATTCTGTATAAGGCTGTAATAGAGAAAAAGTGAAAGCTGAAAAATCATTAAAATCTGTTTTTTGGCCTCTGTAACGATTTAGTTACAGCTTAAGTTATACCGGCTGGTTTAGTATTTTATTTCTGTAATTGGTGTTATATGCTTACTAATAACTAAATCATTTAAGGTAAAGTTTTAATTTTAAAACAACAGACAATTACTTAAGTTTCAATTGTCTTAACCGAATCCCTCTCAATAAGCTCAACATCAAGAACTGTGTTCCCGGCAGGAAATGAGGGATCGTCAATATGGCGGAAAAGTATATCGCAAGCAAGACGGGCTTTTTTTGTAATATCCTGATATATTGTTGTAAGGTGAGGAGAAACACAATTTCCTATTGGCAAACCATCAAAGCCTATTATTGAGTAATCATCAGGTACTCTGCACCCTAATTTCTTGAAATTTTCTATAATTGAATACGCCAATGTATCGGAGGCAGCAAAAATAGCTGTTACTGGTTCTTTAAAAGACTTTATAATTTTGGCAGGGTTTTGAATGTCACTTTCATCCAATATATGTTCGGTACTCATCGTAAATCCATGTTCTTCGAGTGTATCCCTGAAACCATTCAGTCGCTGCTGTATTACTCCCGATGTAAGGGTTCGGCCGACAAAAGCAAAACTACAATGTCCTTTGTTGATAAAGTGCTTTGCTGCAAGTACCCCACCTTTATAATCGTCTATACCTATATTGATAATTTGACGGACACTGCTGTAGCTGTCTGTAAAAACAAGAGGGATTCTGTTATCCTGCTGTATTTTTTTTACATCATGATCAAAAGTACCTATAAAAATAGCCCCTCGCGCATTCCAAGCCCGCAGACGCTGAGTAATATCATCATAATTGTCTATAAAATGCAGCATAAGGTAATAACCTTTTTCCTGAACGTAAGGAACAATTTCCCCGACCATCGTGGCGTTGTAAGGGTTGATAAGCTCGTTTCCGCTCCCCTGGACAATCACAGATATAATATTGGAAGCCTTCGCAGAAAGGGATCTGGCGGTTGAGTTGGGTACATATCCACGCTTTTTAATAATCTCCTGAATTTTTTTAATATTTTCCTCCGAAACTTTTGAAAGCTGACCGTTCACAACACGTGAAACTGTCATAACACTAACACCGGCTTCCCGGGCAATATCCTTTAATGTAACCATAATCTTTGCTCCTTAATTAATATTTAGTGTTATCGTTATACCTTTTAAACGCACTTTTTGCAGATAGCATATGTATAATTATAGTAATAATTCACATATAAGACAAGTGTTTTTAATGATATTTTATTAATTTTTAAAAAATTCTTGACAGTATATGGGAGTCATGATAATATATTTAGTGATAACGTTAACACTATTTTGCTTCTTTCAGTATTCTGACAACGTACTAAAATCAAACAATTCGGGATTTTGCTGCTCATTTTAACTTTAATGCCTTTCATGAAGCAAGTCATAAGAAATGGAGGTTTTAGTCTTGAAAACAAGCTATCAGAACCCTGCTGCTAAAAACATCCGGCAAAATTGGGGCCTTTATCTTTTACTGCTGCCATCAGTCATTCTGCTTATATGTTTTGCATATAAGCCCATGTACGGCGTCATTATTGCCTTTAAGGACTACAAGTCTGCCTCGGGCATCATCGGAAGCCCATGGGCAGACCCCTGGTATAAGTATTTTTTAAGGTTTTTTAAATCATTTCAATTCAAAACAACTATCACAAATACCCCCCTTATAAATATTTATAGTCTGACTGTAAATTTCCCGTTGCCTATTATAATGGCACTAATCATTAACCAAATGCATGCCGGAAAGTTCAAAAGAGTTTTCCAAACTATTACCTATATGCCTCACTTTATATCAACAGTTGTCATGGTTGGACTTATAAGGATTTTTCTGTCTCCCGGCATAGGCTTTATGGGTAATATATGCAATCTTCTGGGCATTGAAGCACCGAATTTAATGGGTGAAGCAAGTGCTTTTAAAAGCATCTATGTATGGTCTGACGCCTGGCAGCATACAGGTTGGGATAGTATAATCTATATAGCTGCTCTGTCTAATATCGATATATATTTGTATGAGGCAGCTACAATAGATGGCGCCAGTAAATTGCAGAAGCTTCGTTACATTGATATTCCAATGCTCATACCCACAGCTTCAATTCTACTGATTATGAGAGTTGGAAATCTAATGAGCCTCGGTTTTGAAAAGGTCTATTTAATGCAGAACGATCTGAACCTTTCAGCCAGCGAAGTAATAGCCACATATGTATACAAGATAGGTATTAACGGCGCTCAATACAGTTATTCAGCCGCAATTAACATGTTTAACACCATAATTAATTTCATTCTTCTTATTACAGTCAATCAGATCACTAAAAAGATTAGCGAAAACAGCCTGTGGTAGAAAGTGAGGAATAAAAAATGTCAGATTCAGTTCTTAGAATGCATTGGCAAAAGAAAGCAAAACAACGTTCAACTTCAGACTACATATTCAATCTAGTAGTTTTCAGTTTTTCGGTAGTAATTTTACTGGCAGTTGTCTACCCGATTTATTTTATCATCATTGCATCTTTCAGTGACCCTTACGCAGTGTCAGGAGGAGACGTCTGGCTCTGCCCTGTAGGTTTTACCCTTGACGGGTATAAAGAACTCCTTAACCACAGTAGTATATGGAGGGGGTACTGGAATACAATTCTTTATACTGTTGTAGGTACATTTATTGGTCTTGCTGTAAACATCCCGGCTGCATATGCACTTTCCAGAAAAGACCTCTTCGGAAGGAATGCAATCATGCTTGCCTTTATATTCACAATGTTTTTTAATGGCGGTCTGATTCCAACTTTCCTCACAATTAGAGATTTCAATCTTTATAATACTTTTTGGGTTATGGTACTTCCCTTCTCTGTATCAGTATATAACATCATAGTGGCCAGGACGTTCTTTTCCAACAGTATTTCATCTGCTCTTTGGGATGCTGCACGAATAGACGGTTGCGGGAACCTCAGGTATTTTTTTAAAATTGTTCTTCCCCTGTCTAAAGCTGTAATATCAGTTATCGGACTGTGGATTGCCGTGGGTCAGTGGAATTCTTATTTCAACGCGTTGATTTACCTAAAGGATGCAAAACGCTATCCCCTTCAGATCATATTAAGGGATATTCTGATAATCAACAATGTACAGGGCGCTTTAGGTACCGGTGAGGCTGCCCGAATAGCATTACGACTGGCTAATCTGATGAGATATTCCATAATCATTGTTTCCACACTTCCTATAATGATCTTTTATCCTTTTGTACAAAAATACTTTAACCACGGTGTTATGATTGGCGCTGTTAAAGGCTAAATGCCTTAAATAATAAATTAAGGAGGAGAGAAAAATGAGTAGTACTTTAAAAAGGGTAATCAGTCTTATAGTGGTAATCGGACTGTCCGTTGTGCTTCTGACCGGATGTACCGGCACTAGGGCTGATAAGGAAACTGATGGCAAAAGCAGCCCGAGCACTTCCAGCATAGGAAAGACCGAAGACCAAAACTTCAATCCCGAAGGCCTGCCCATTGTAAATGAGCCGGTCACTCTACAGGTGCTTACTACCCGATGGGGCAGCATGGGCGACTCTTTCACGCAGAACCAATGGCTTATCGACCTTGAAAGGAAAACCAATGTAAAAATTGAGTGGCAGGTACATTCACTGAATGACTGGAGTGAGAAAAAATCCATTCTTCTGGCCGGTGGAGAGCTCCCTGAAGTGGTAATCGGCATGCAAACTTTTGATGACACAGACATCATGATCAATAAAGAATACTTCCTTGATCTGACCAACCTGATAGACCAATACATGCCTAACCTGAAAGAAGCAATGCAAACCATTCCGGAATTTAAAACTATAGTAACTTTCCCCGATGGCAAGATCTATTCCCTGCCAAAGAACCTTCCTGCACGTCCAATGACCTGCAACCAGCCTATTATTAATAAAAAGTGGCTGGATAACCTTGGTCTTGAAGAACCTACAACTGTTGACGAGCTTTACTATGTATTGAAAAAGTTTGAAGACAAGGATGCCAACGGAAATGGTAATCCTGACGATGAATACCCTATCTGCGGAGCCAAAGGACTTAATATGGATCTTTTAAATCCCTTTGGAATTACAGATTTATACGGAAATAAGATGATGGTTATGGACGATGGCAGCCTGGCCTACTACCCGATTACAGAAAACTACAAGGAAGGACTGAAATGGCTCAGAAAGCTCTATTCAGAAGGAATCATAGATCCCGAGTCTTTCACCCAGGATGCCACTATGCAGGATAGCAAAAGAAAAAATCCGTCAGCTTCCCTCGTAGGTTTTGATTATGCATGGACTCCGGATGCCCTTTTTGGCCAGTGGTCCGACGAGTACATTGCATTGGCTCCCATCAAAGGTCCTGACGGTAAACAGTATGCAGCCGGTGATAAAAATGGCATATCCAGTATCATGAGAAACGAAGCGGAAATTACTAAGTTCTGCAAACATCCGGAAGTGGCGGCCCGCTGGCTGGATCAGTTCTATGACGGTGAAGCAAGCATCCAGAACTTCTGGGGAGCTATTGGTACCGTTATCACTAAGAACAGCGACGGAACATATGTTTTGAATAATCCTCCTGAAGGAATAAGTGCCGATGCCTGGTACTGGGATCAGAGCCTCAGAGATTTTGGTCCTAAATATGTAAGCCCGGATTTCCAAAAGAAAATCAAACTTTCACCGTCCAGTGGAGATGGTCTTAAGTTAGAAGTTAGCAAACTGGGAGATCCTTTTATAACTACACCTTATCCCAATGTAATGTATACAATGGAAGAAAGCGATCAACTTTCTACTCTACGTACAGATATAGATAAATATATTGAAACTACCCGGGCAGAGTGGATTACCAAAGGAGGAATTGATGAAGGCTGGGATGCTTACATAAAACAGCTTAACGAAATGGAGCTCGATCAGCTTATAAAAATCTACACTGACGCCTATACCCGCTATCAACAAATCAAATAGTGTAACAACAAAGCATCCTCATTTTCGCAAATTTAAGCAGGAAGATGGTTCCTATATTATCATGAATCATCTTCCTTTTCTACTTGACTATCAAATGTATAAATTATTTTAAGCGGAACTTTCCCATCTGCCCGAGGTTCCACATGGAAGAACCAGTCCGGATGATGTTACAGGAAGACCTATTTCGTCGCTGTATGCGTGGCCTCCAAACCTTTTTGTCATGGTCAGGGTCAAAATATTGGTAAGAACGCTGGGAGCAAGACCTGTAGTATATGAGTTTATCAGGAAGAATAGCGGTTCAGGGCTTAAAATCTCTGTACATAACTCTACCAGTCCATACAGCTCATTTTCTATCTTCCACTGTTCCCCTTTAGGGCCTCTGCCATAGGACGGCGGGTCCATGATGATCCCCTCGTACATCTTACCCCGGCGCTTTTCCCTCTGTACAAATTTAATCACATCATCGGTTATGAACCTGACAGTCCTGTCACTCAGTCCCGATAACAGAACATTTTCCTTTGCCTTGGCCACAGTACTTTTTACTGCATCAACATGACACACTTCAGCTCCTGCGCAGGCACATGCCACAGTAGCTCCTCCGGTATACGCAAAGAGGTTCAGTACCCGAACAGGCTTTGATGAAGATTTTATTATTTTCATCATCCATTCCCAGTTTACAGCCTGTTCAGGAAATAACCCGGTGTGTTTTGACCCTGCAGGCTCTATATAAAATGAAAGGTTACCATAGGAAACAGTCCATCTTTGCGGAATTTTGCTTTTATAATCCCACCGGCCTTTTCCTTTCTGATTTCTTCGATAGTGAGCATCTGCATTCGCCCATACTTTTTCGTTGCGCGTATTAGGCCACATAGCCTGTGGTTCGGGCCTTCTTAAAATGTAATCGCCCCATCTTTCGAGTTTTTCCTTGTTTCCGGTATCTATAAGTTCATAGTATTTCCACTTATCTGCAAGCAGCATTTAGTAACTACCCTCCAAATGCATTTTCGCCTAATTTTAACATAACGGGCAGTAAAATTGAAGGTTGTCATATTACTTAATGCAAATATTTATTTCGTTCAGAGAAATAATAAGAAGAAACGGGTAAATTTATTTTTTCCTATAAAGCAAAAGGAGGTTAAACATGAGCGAAAACAAGAAAAAACAGGTCTTTATGCAAAAGCCCATAGAAAGACATGATACTGCCTCATGGGCCGATATTGAAAAAACTCAACCTGTAACAGGGGTTATAATACCAAAAGAAACAGGTGTAATAAACGCTAAGGAATATGTAGATCAAAACCAAAAATAGAGGTATTAAAATTTTAAAGGCGCCTTTTAAGACGCCTTTAATTACTGTTATTTATTGATACTGCATTTCTGCCAGACGTTTATACGATTCATATCTTTCTCTGGCATGCATTTCAGCCTTATCAAACAAATCTTCTGCTATCTCAGGGAATACTGTGGCCAGTTGCGAGTATCGCACTTCTCCGCGTAAAAATTCCTTGAAATTCTTTGTAGGCTCCTTAGAGTCGAGGATAAACGGATTTTTTCCCTGTTCTCTAAGGGTTGGGTTATAGCGGTACAGGTGCCAGTAACCACATTCAACGGCTTTTTTCTCTTCTGCAATGCTTGTTCCCATTCCGGTTTTAATACCATGGTTGATACATGGTGAGTATGCGATTATAAGAGACGGCCCTTTATAGTTTTCAGCCTCCACAAGTGTTTTTATAGTATGATTCATGTTTGCACCCATTGCAATTTGAGCTACATATACATAACCATAGCTCATAGCCATCATGCCAAGATCTTTTTTCCTGATTTTCTTACCTGCAGCTGCAAATTTTGCAACGGCTGCAGTTGGTGTGGCTTTTGAAGATTGCCCTCCCGTATTTGAATAAACTTCAGTATCCAAAACAAGCAGGTTCACATCGTCACCGGTTGAAAGTACCTGATCCACTCCCCCGAATCCTATGTCATAAGCCCAGCCATCACCGCCTATAATCCATTGGGATTGTTTGATAAGATAGTCCTTCAGGGATAGAATCATTTTAAATATCGGATTATCAGGGCTCTCTTTCAAAACTTCCATAACCACTGCCGAAGCCTTTTTGGATTCTTCTCCATCATCGAAACTGTCAAGCCATTTTTGAAATGCATCCTTAGCTTTATCCGAGATATCAGTTTTCATTGCTTCTTTCATTAACTCTGCTATTTTCTCCCGCAGCTGCTTTACACCAAGAAACATTCCATAACCATATTCAGCATTATCCTCAAACAGGGAATTTCCCCATGCAGGACCTCTGCCAGAAGCATTTGTCGTATATGGTATGGACGGTGCGCTGGCACTGTATATCGATGAACACCCTGTCGCATTTGCAATCAGCATTCTGTCACCGAATAACTGGGTAAGAAGCTTAATATAAGGTGTTTCTCCACAGCCCGGGCAGGCACAATTAAACTCAAACAATGGCCGTATAAACTGACTGCCTTTAAGCGTCTTTCGGTCCATGGCCTCTTTTTCGGTTACAGTTAAACAAAACTCATAGTTTTCAGATTCCATCATTATTTCCTGTTCAGCATCTTTCATAATCAATGCCTTGCCCGGTGCCGGACAGACATCGGCACATACTCCGCAGCCCGTACAATCCATCGGACTGATTTGAATCCTGTACCTGTACTTTTCGAGTCCTTTCCCCTTCGCCTGCAAGGTTTTGAAGGTGTCAGGAGCTCTTTTTTCTTCTTCGCTGTCCAATAAAACCGGCCTGATTACTGCATGAGGACAAACATAAGAACATTGGTTACATTGAATACATTTGTCTATTTGCCATTCGGGAACAAGTACAGCAATTCCGCGTTTTTCAAATTTTGTTGTGCCAACCGGGAAACTTCCGTCTTCCATACCAATAAAAGCGCTGACAGGAAGTTCATCTCCCTCATGTCTTGCCATCGGTCTTTGAATTTTTTTAACAAATTCGGGTTCATCCTTTATTGGCATTTCTTCATCGACAGCATCCTTCCATTCTGCCGGAACATTAACTTTAATCAGAGCCTTGAGAGATCTGTCTATGGCCTCTTTATTCATATCGACTATTTTTTGACCTTTTCTCCCATAAGCAGTCTCAACCGATTCTTTTAGATAGCGTATTGCATCATCCGCAGGAATTATTTCGGTCAGCTTGAAAAAAACACTCTGCATAACCATATTAATGCGATTTCCAAGCCCTACCTCTCCCGCAATCTTAATTGCATTTATTATATAAAAATTAATATCATTGTTGGCTATATACCTCTTTATTGACGCAGGAAGTTTATCGTTCAGTTCTTCCTCACTCCACTGGCAGTTTAGAACAAATATCCCCTTCTTCTTAAGCCCCTTTAAAAGGTCAAAGTGATTTACAAAAGAAGGATTATGGCAAGCAATATAGTCGGCATTATAGACAAGGTAAGACGAGCGGATTGGCTTCGGACCGAACCTGAGGTGAGATATGGTAGAACCGCCCGATTTTTTGCTATCGTATGAAAAGTATCCTTGTGCATATAAATTAGTTTTATCACCAATTATTTTAATGGCTGTTTTGTTTGCACCTACAGTACCGTCAGAACCAAGTCCCCAAAATTTACAGCTCACTGTTCCCTCAGGTGTTGTGTCTATTATCTCGCCTTCTTCAAGAGATGTATTCGTTACATCGTCTACAATACCAATCGTAAACCTGTCTTTTGGATTTTCTTCTTTAAGATTTTCAAAGACAGCAATAATCTGTGAAGGTCTTGTATCCTTAGAGCCAAGTCCATACCGCCCGCCAATAACCTGAATATCCAGTTCATTTTTAAATATGAAATTTGCTATATCCAGATATAAGGGTTCACCGGGTGCACCCGGCTCCTTCGTTCTGTCCAGCACTGCAATTTTCTTAACAGTCTTTGGTAACACATTTAATAAATAATTATGTGAGAAGGGTCTGTATAGGTGTACCCTTATTGAGCCAACCTTTTCACCTTTCCCAGCGAGATAATCCACCACTTCATCAATGCAGTCACAAACCGATCCCATTGCCACAATTACATATTCAGCGTCAGGATCGCCGTAATAATTAAAGGGCTTATAATCCCTACCGGTAATTTTACTTATTTCCTGCATATAGTCATTAACAATGTCGGGTACAGCATTATAAAATGGATTCGATACTTCTCTGTTCTGAAAGAATATATCCGGGTTCTGTGCCGTACCGCGAACCATTGGACGACCAGGGTTAAGCGATCTTTCCCGGAATTTTTGTATTGCATTAAAGTCCACCAGCTTTTTTAAGTTTTCATAATCAAGAACTTCTATCTTCTGCTGTTCGTGGGATGTCCTGAATCCGTCGAAAAAATGCAGAAAAGGTACCCTTGATTTAATCGCACAAAGATGTGCAATAGCACCCAGGTCCATTACTTCCTGCACATTTGCCGATGCCAGGAGTGCGAATCCCGTCTGACGGCATGCCATTACATCCTGGTGATCACCGAAAATTGATAACGCATGGCTGGCAATTGCCCTGGCAGATACATGAAATACTCCCGGAAGCAGCTCTCCTGCAATTTTGTACATATTAGGTATCATTAAAAGCAGTCCCTGAGATGCTGTGTATGTTGTGGTTAATGCACCTGCAGCAAGTGAGCCATGTACAACGCCCGCAGCTCCGGCTTCGGATTGCATTTCTATAACCTTTACCGGCTGATCAAACATGTTTTTCCTGCCATGGGCAGACCACTCATCCACCAGTTCAGCCATTGGCGAGGATGGTGTTATAGGATATATACCCGCAACCTCGGTAAAAAAGTATGATGCATAAGCTGCTGCTGCATTTCCATCCATTGTTTTCATTTGCTTTGGCACTTTCATCATCCTCCAAATGTTTTTACATGTTTATATTGCTCTCCTGATCCTGGTTTTAGTCATGAAATATGCCAGATTGAAAACATGAATACGAACTGGTATAAATTTTTTGCTCAAAACCCTTGAGATTTTTTTAAATATGTCTTATAATACTTAATGTCGCCGTCGGGGTGTAGCTCAGTTTGGTATGAGTGCTTGCTTGGGGTGCAAGAGGTCGCTGGTTCAAATCCAGTCACTCCGACCAGTTAAAGTGGCCATATTGATTTAAGATTATTACTCTTAAATCAATATGGCCACTTACAATTTAATGGCATTTCAGGACTTGGAGTAACTTATCAAGAAGTATTCAGGATGGAAGATAAAGTCGATTACTGTAAAAACGACGCAAAGCATTCCAATATTTCACATCGTGAATAATATTTGTAATTTTATCAAAACTAAATAGCGACACTTATAAAGAAAGGAGCAGGTAATATGCCGCAACAAATTAGTGAAATGGAGTTGCAGAATTTGCGTCAAATGATTGGAGCCCATGATACATGTATAAAAAAACTGGAAACTTACGCACAGCAGTGCCAGGATCCAGCGCTTAAGCAGATGCTGCAAAAAGACGCGAATGATGCAAAGGCAAACAAACAAAAGCTAATGTCATTTTTACAGTAAGGAGATGATTATATGATGACCGAAAAGGACATGGTCAATGACTACCTGAGCTCGTTAAAAAGCAGTTTAACAGGTTATTCCACTGTTATATCCGAATGCAGTAATCTTCAGTTAAGGCAGACTTTTCAACAAATGCGTAACCAGGATGAAGAACGGCAGCTGAGGCTTGCTCAATACGCCATCCAGAAAGGATATTATCAGCCCGCACAACAGGCGCAGCAAAACCAGATACAGCAGGTTTACTCTCAATTACAAAGTGGCGGCCAAGAGCAACAACAACAGCAGGGTATGCAGAAGTAATCATTAACACGATGCCTATGCATTAAGATGAGGCAGGGGTTTTATCCCCTGCCCCTTTAGTGGGGGTTAATAATTGAGCAATATATGCTCTTTTATTAAACATCCCGAAAACTACTCAAATAACCCGGCAGAATAGTAACGTTCGGCAGTATCGGGAAGAATAACAACTATGTTCTTACCCTTATTTTCAGGCCTTTTTGCTATTTGTGTCGCAGCAAAAACAGCTGCTCCGGCAGAAATACCCACCAAAAGCCCTTCCAAAGATGCCAGCTTCCTTGATGTCTGATAAGCATCATCATTTTTAACAGGAAATACCTCATCAATAATATCTGTATTTAAGACCTTTGGTATAAACCCGGCTCCAATGCCCTGAATTTTGTGAGGACCTCTCATACCTCCGGACAAAACAGCTGAATCAGCCGACTCGACAGCAATAATCCTGACATCTCTTGCTCTGCTCTTTAGAACTTCACCAACACCTGTCAACGTTCCGCCAGTTCCAACACCGGCCACAAATATATCAACCTTGCCATCTGTATCACGCCAGATTTCCTCAGCTGTGGTATTTTTATGAATTTCGGGATTCGCTGGATTTTCAAATTGTTGCGGTATAAATGAATTAGGTATTTCTGCTGCCAGCTCATTGGCCTTTCTGATTGCCCCACCCATACCTTCCTGGGCAGGAGTAAGGACCAGCTCTGCTCCTAATGCCTTCATAAGGTTTCTTCTTTCCACACTGAAATTTTCAGGTAGTGTAATAATCAGACGATACCCTTTCACAGCAGCAACAAAAGCCAGAGCAACACCAGTGTTTCCGCTTGTTGGCTCAATAATAACCGTATCTTTGTTTATAAGGCCTTTTTCTTCTGCGTCCCGGATCATAGCTAAACCTATACGATCCTTAACACTTCCCGCAGGATTAAAATACTCAAGCTTTGCTATAATTTTTGCTTCCAATTCCTCAGAATTACTGTAATTCGCCAGCTCAAGCATGGGCGTGTTGCCTATCAGCTCTGTTAAATTCTTTGCTATCCCAGCCATGCACTCACCTCTAAGAAACAATATTATTACATAGATTCTATCAAACTACGATGCATTTATGCAATTATTTTATGTAATAATAGGTATCACTGGCTTGATTTTTCCAAAGCCTGAGCAAGATCCTCCAACAGATCCTCTGGATCCTCAATTCCAATTGAAAGCCTCACCATATCGGGTGTCACCCCTGCAGCTAATTGTTCTTCTTCAGATAACTGGGCATGAGTTGTACTTGCCGGATGGATAACCAGCGATTTTGCATCTGCTACATTAGCAAGCAGAGAGAAAAGCTCAAGGTTTTCAATAAAGCGGATTCCCGCCTCTTTACCACCTTTTATTCCAAAGGTAAAGATGGAACCGGCACCTTTAGGAAAGTATTTTTCAGCCAGGTGGTAATATTTGTTACCCGGTAATGACGGATAGTTCACCCAACTTACTTTTGGATGCTGACTTAGAAATTCCACTATCCTTTTCGTATTCGAAAGATGCCTTTCAACTCTAAGAGACAGAGTTTCCAGCCCTTGCAACAGCAGGAAGGAGTTAAACGGACTTATGCAGGCACCGGTATCCCGTAAAAGCTGTACCCGGGCTTTTGTAATATAGGCAGCATTTCCAAAAGCTTCGGTAAATTTTATACCATCATAGCTTGGGTCTAGCTCGGTAAGGTTCGGAAATTTTCCGCTTCCTTCCCAATCAAATTTACCTGAATCTACAATAACACCACCTATTGAGGTACCATGGCCTCCCAGATACTTTGTAGCAGAGTGTACAACTATATCCGCACCAAACTCAAAAGGCCTGATTAAATATGGTGTTCCAAAAGTGTTATCTACAATAAGCGGAATCTCATTTACATGGGCAATTTCAGCTACCTTTTCAATATCAATAAGATTAATCCCGGGGTTACCTATTGTTTCAATAAACAGCGCCTTTGTACGGTGGTTTATTGCCCTTCTGAAATTTTCAGGATCGTCGGGATCAACAAAGACTGTTTTAATTCCAAACCTTGGAAGTGTGGCCGAAAAAAGATTATATGTTCCTCCGTATAATGTGCTTGCAGAAACAATTTCGTCTCGGCTTTCTGCAATGTTCAGAATGGCATAAGTTATGGCAGCTGAACCTGATGATACCGCCAGGGCACCAACACCGCCTTCTAAAGCTGCCATCCGCTTTTCAAAAACATCGGTGGTCGGGTTCATGATCCGTGTGTAAATGTTACCAGATTCTTTTAATGCAAAAAGGTTTGCTGCGTGCTCGGTGCTGTTAAAAACGTAGGATGTTGTTTGATAAATTGGTACGCTCCTCGACCCGGTAGCAGGATCGGGTACCTGGCCGGCATGGACCTGGAGTGTGTCGAATCTGTAGTTTTTTCCACTCATATTTATTCGCTCCTTTTCTGCAATTCTCCACTTAACGGCTTATATATAATACATAATGGCATCAAAGCCATTTAACCTTCTGTAATCATTTGCAAGATCTTCAAGAGTGATAGAGTCAACCATCTCATTCAGGCATTCGTTCATCCTGTCCCATACCATATCTTTAAGACAAGCTTGAATCATATTTCTGCACTCTGAATTATCAAATTCAATAACCGATAACTCTCCCTCTAAGACACGGAGTATACTTCCAACATAAATATTTGATGGTTCATCCGTTAATGTATAGCCCCCCTGGGCACCTTTTATGCTCCTTACAAGACCTGCCTTTCTAAGCACCGAAAAAACCTGTTCCAGGTAATTGACTGATATCATCTGCCTTTCTGCAATACTGCTTAACGATACATGTTCACCACCTGAGAAGACTGCCAGATCCACCATTGCCCTAAGACCATATCTGCCCTTCGTAGAGATCTTCATTTAATCCCCCTTCCGAGTAAAAAAATCATATGTAATAATTTAAAATATCTAAATGCAATAATCAGGATTTTGCATTGCATCAAGAGTACGAAAATGTTCTACAAGATCGGCAAGAGTGATAGAACTGGCAAGAGAATCCAGCCTTTCTCTGATCTTCTCCCATAAAAAACGTGTAGAACACATTTCATAACGGATGCATGGCTCTTCGCATTCTTCAACAATACACTCAACCAGCGCTAAAGGCCCTTCCAGTATTTCAAGAATCTCTTTAACACTAATTTCGGAAGGCTCGCGTGAAAGCATGTATCCGCCCTGAGCACCCCTTATACTGGATACTATTCCTGCTCTTCGTAACACAAGAAATATTTGGAGTATGTAAGCTTCAGACATACCGCAATACTGAGCAATATTTTTTATACTTACCGGTTCAACTGACGAATTAAGCGCAAGATATATAAGAGCTTCAAGACCGTATTGTCCTCTGGTTGATATTTTCATTTTAATTATGCCCCCTTTTATCGAAACTAATGGGTCACGCATCAATAGCCATTCAACTCATCAAGATTATATGGTGTCTCCTGATATACATAATAATTCAACCAGTTAGAAAACAGCAAATTAGCGTGTCCTCTCCATTTTGTTACCGGTGGCTTTGTAGGATCATCATCAGGGAAATAGTTCTTTGGTATCTTTATTTCCAACCCTTTTGCAACATCCCGATCATATTCGGTTTTCAGCGTAAGAGGATCATATTCAGAATGTCCGGTAACAAAAATTTGTCGATCATCCCTGGATCTGATTATATAAACCCCTGCTTCGGCTGATTCTGCCAGGATTTCCAGTTCTGGAACTTTTTCAATATCTTCCCTGCGTACTTCCGAATGCCTCGAATGCGGAACATAAAACACATCATCAAACCCTCTTAAAAGTTTTACGTTCTTTACCGTAACAGTGTGCTCAAATACCCCAAAAAGCTTCTCGGGCAGCGGATATTTAGGTATATTATAGAAGTGGTAAAGGCCCGCCTGGGCAGCCCAGCAAATATACATTACTGAGTAAACATGTTTTTTGCTCCAGTCCATTATTTTTTTCAGCTCTTCCCAATAATCCACATCTTCAAAAGCCATATGTTCCACAGGGGCGCCCGTAATTATCATTCCATCAAATTTTTCATCCTTCACATCATCAAAGGTTTTGTAGAAAGTTCTCATATGCTCTATTGGAGTATGTTTTGATATGTATGTTCTTGGATGCAGAAGAACAATATCAACCTGTAGAGGAGTATTTCCTACTAATCTGAGCAACTGGGTTTCGGTCACAATCTTTGTGGGCATGATATTGAAGATTGCGATCCTCAAGGGTCGGATGTCCTGATGAATGGCTCTTTCTTCAGTCATCACAAAAATATTCTCACTGGTAAGAATCTCGTAGGCTGGCAAGTTGTCTGGTATATTTATAGGCATTTTTTACAACTCCTTAATTATTACTATTCATATATAAATAATTTGGTATAGATTATAGCAAATTATTTATATATTGCAAGAGTTTTCTTACTTTTTAATACTAAAAAATGGCTTAACTTTCTTTTGCGGGAAACAGATATCCGCCACCTGTAACAGATGGCGGATACCTTTATTCATACTTTTAATACTGAGATTAAACATGAATCATGCTACTTGTTTCATGATATCTTCAAGCGTCTATAACAACTCTTTAACATTACAAAATAGGCTTATACAATCTTCTTCTGTCCAACGACCAAACAGGTTCTGAGAAATTACCCTTTTCAATATTTTTTAAGTGGTTTTGAAAATCATAAACCCTGGCATCTATCATATCAATGAAATGCAGTAATTCGGCCTCAAGGAACATGGGTTTCTTTGGGCTGCCATACTCAGGTTCGTAATGGTGGCTTACAATCATATGTTTAAGCAGCAGAATAATTTCAGATGATATGCCCAGTTCCTCCCCTGCCTTTTCTATGTCGCATATACCCATTATTAAATGACCTAAAAGCTGCCCCTCTTTTGAATATTCCGAGAAACCCAGTTCATTTGACTCCAGTTCACCAATTTTTGCAAGATCGTGAATTAAAACACCGGCATACAACAAATCGAGATTAATCTCTGTATAAACCTCTTTAAGTTTTTCTGACAGGCGAAGCATTCTGAGTATATGATATAAAAGCCCGCTTCGAATTGAATGATGCAAAGATTTTGCAGCAGGATAATAAAGAAGCTGTTCTTCCTTATCTTTTAACAGTTTCAGCACCAGTTTCCGTATATCTGTATTGGAGATACTTTTTGCATACTCATAAATCTCGTCAAGCATTATCTCGGGAGGTATTGGTGCAGATGGTACAAATTTGCCTATCTCTTTTTGGTCTTCGGGATCAGCAATACGGATTTTATTTATATTAAGTTGAAGCATATCCTTAAAGTAATCAACCTTCGCATTAACATAATAAAGCACATTTAACTGAAGATTGTTATAGATCTCTTCCCCGGCTTCCCAGAGCTTTGCCTGTATTTCTCCTGTATTGTCGGAAAACAGTATATCTATATAAGGTTTTTTATTTGACGTTTCCTTTAGTTCCTTCTTTCGAAGTATGTAAATTCCGTTTATAGTTTCGCCTTGCTTCAAATCACTTATAGTAACTCCAATAAATCGCATTTTCTTCTCCTTTATTAAATATCCCATATTTCCACTATTCGATATTTCAGTTCGTTACTTAAATCAACTTCCTTATGCTTAGAAAGCATTTTCCCTTCCGCATCCATTACCACCCTGACAACGGGTCTCGTTGGGTATTTTTTATTATATTTTTTAACTATCCCTTTTTCTCCCGTGTTTAGAATTACACCTGTTCCAACAGGATAATAGGCAATATACCTTATAAAAACATCCACCACTTCCTGATCAAAATGATATGAAGCGAGCGATGTTATATAATCTATTACTTCATGAGGCATTAGCTTTTTACGGTATACCCTGTCGGTTGTTAAAGCGTCGTAAACATCAGAAACTGCAACAATGCGCGCTGCTTTGTGGATGTCATTTCCTCTCAACTGATAAGGATATCCACTTCCATCCAAACGCTCATGGTGTCCGAGTGATATATGGGATGCCATCATTGTGATTCCCTTAGTTTTTTTCAGCAGTTCATATCCATAAATTGTATGTTTTTTTATCTCTTCAAATTCTTTACTGCTCAATTGAACGGGTTTTTTAAGAATTTCCTGGGAAATCATGACTTTACCAATATCGTGAAGTATAGAACCTACACCTAATTCCCTAAGTTTGTCACCGCTATATCCAAACCCAATTCCAATAATCAAAGATAAAATGCATACATTTACGCTATGAGAAAAAGTGTAATCATCAACAGAACGAATATCTGAAAGATTTGCAACAATGTCCTTATTTAACAAAATGTCGGTGATTATTTTTTCAACTATTTTCATGACCTGAAAGCCGTCAATGCTTGTTTTTATAGATGGGTTATTCATCATTAACTTAATCTTGCGCTTCGCTTCGCTAATGATTTCCTCATGAACAACTTCAGGAACATGCAAGTTTTTTGAAATCTCGTCCTCAATGTATATCTCTGTTATCCCATTTGCTTTAAGCTTTCTTTTGTATTCTTCTGTAAGCTTCATTCCGGAAGCAAGTAACACTCTTCCCTCTAATGTCATGACTGTCTTTGCAAGTATTGCCCCGGACTGAATTTTATCCAGGTTGACCCTGCGCACCTACAGTTGCCCTCCCAACACTATCAAGTAAAAAACAAAACCCTAATTATTTATTATTATCGGTTATTATTCAGTTTAGATTTAATTTGTTCGGGAGGGAATACCGTACTATAGTCTTTTCAGATATTTTTTTTATGGGACTGTCTCAACCATAATTGAGACAGCCTGGTTTTCAGCTCAGGAAATCCAATTGTTCTTTTCGATGCTCCTGTTTTTCCAGGGTTTTTTCTAACGTCTCTTTGTCCATTTTATCTGCATTGTGATTTATATATCCGTCGGTATATTCTAGATTTCTTCTTAGGTTCTCAACCTGATCCTCCTGTTGATGTTCACCGTAAGCTATGATATTCTTTAAGTTTTCCATCTGCTGCAATCTTTCGTTTTGAATTCTTTCACTATGCTTAATATTTTCAGGGTCAGCTATGTCTGAATGCTGTTCAAGATGTCTTTCAGTTCGGACATAACGATTGCTGATATTCAATAATTCGTTAATTCTTCTTTCATTGGCCATTTTTAGCTCTTCCTTGCTGTCTATGGCTTTATCTTTCGATTGCTCGCTCAAGTTTATCCCTCCTTTCAGGATTTATTATTCACACGGAGGAAATAAACTAATAAAAATACAAAAAGTATTTAATGACAAATTAGCCTCGGGCTAACATATTAAATTTAGTGAAAACTATTCCAACAAAGGCTTAATTTTTGACAAAACATTCCTTCGCAAATTTTCAAGCGCCATCTCTGAATCAGAGTCTGAGTAACCCGAAACACCATAATAAATCTTAATTTTAGGCTCGGTTCCTGAGGGCCTTATACAAAACCAGAAACCTTCCACGGTTTCATAATAAAGTACATCTGACTCAGGAAGTGACAGCTTCTCTTCCAAACCTGTTTTTATATCTGTTTTTGCACCCTTTTTGTAATCTCGAACGGCTTTAATAACAGTATCTCCAAATTTTTCGGGAATTTCTTTACGCAAAAGCATCATTGCATTCTGTATTTTTTCTACTCCTTCTTTTCCTTCAAGGGTAAAGGAATCCAATGCTTCCTTTGCATAGCCATATTTCTCATAGATACCGATCAATGCATCAAACAGTGTTAATCCTCTTGATTTATACCATGCAAACATTTCAGCAATTAACATTGACGCAACCACCGCATCCTTGTCTCGAACGTAAGTGCCTGAAAGATAACCATAGCTTTCTTCAAAAGCAAAGATAAAATTCTCGTCACCCTGCTCGTCTCTTATAAGAATCTGTTCGCCTATAAATTTAAAACCCGTTAAAACCTCTATCATCTTTACATTATAGGCATTGGCAATATCCCGGGCTAATTCGGTAGTTACAATGGTTTTTACAACAAACGGGTTTTCAGGCATTTTACCCTGTTCAGTTAAATTAGACAGAATATACTCCATCAGCAGGCATCCGGTTTGGTTCCCATTTAAAGTTATATACTCACCTTTTTTATCTTTAACTACAATACCCACCCTGTCACAATCGGGATCTGTGCCTATAATCAGTTCTACATCCTTCTCCTTAGCCATTTTAACAGCCAGTTCGAATACAGCTTTATCCTCCGGATTAGGATATTTTACCGTACTAAATCCAGGATCGGGATTTTCCTGTTCGGGTACGACATACACATTTTTAAAGCCCGTTTCTTCTAAAATACGCCTTACGGGTTTATTCCCCGAACCATGTATAGGAGTATAGATAATTTTACACCTGTCAAGTATATCAGGGGATAGTTTGGTAACGGACAAAGATTTTAAAGCCTTTATATATTCATCGTCAATGTTTTCTCCAATTAGTTCAATTAAACCTTCCTTCAAGGCTTTATCAAAATCCATTACTTTAATGGAAGTGATATCACTTATGGCATTGATTTCTTCCAATACAGCATTGGTAAGATTAACGGGTAATTGTCCTCCGTCTTTTCCGTAAACTTTATAACCGTTGTACTCCTTAGGGTTATGACTGGCGGTAATTACAACACCGGCATCGCAGTTTAAATATCTTACTGCAAATGATAATTCAGGAGTCGGTCTTAGGTCATCGAACAAATATGTTTTTATCCCATTCTCAGCAAATACACATGCACTTTCTTCTGCAAACTCACGGGACTTAAACCTTGAGTCATATGCAATAGCAATTGAAGGCGATTTATTTCCTTTAAGAAGAAAACTTGCTAATCCCTGAGATGCTTTTCGTATAACATATCGATTCATCCGGTTCGTACCTGCTCCTATAATACCTCTTAAACCTCCGGTGCCAAATTCAAGGTCGCGATAGAACCTGTCCTCTATCTCTTTTTCATTATCAGAAATTGATAATAATTCAGCTTTTGTTTCTTCATCAAAGTAAGGATGATCTAACCAGTTTTTATACCTTTCGATATAATTCAAACATATCACTCCTTAACACTATATTGCAATTATACCCTATATATTTATTCCTATGAAATGAATCAGTTATAGGTTTCAGAAATTCTTATAATATCACGGGCATGCCCGGTTTTTTCATCTATATCAATTATTACAGCGTTAAGGCATGTTCTTCCTTTTGCAGGTTCAAAGTGAACGGGTAGCCCGGTCATAAACTTTTGGATGATCTGAGTTTTATTAACGCCTATTACTCCGTCAGCCGGGCCTGTCATTCCTACATCGGTGATATACGCCGTCCTGTTCTCCAGAATTCTTTCATCGGATGTTTGAACGTGAGTATGCGTTCCAATCACCGCGCTTACACGACCATCAAGGTAATGTGCTAAAGCAATCTTTTCACTGGTTGCTTCAGCGTGAAAATCTACGATAATGATCTGACACTGCTGTCTTAATATTGATATATCACGGTCAGCAGTTTGGAATGGACAGTCTGCAAAGGAATCAATATACACACGTCCAATTAAATTAATTATCCCAATTCTAACTCCGTTTTTTTCTATAATTAATCTACCTTTACCGGGAACACCTTTAGAATAATTTGAAGGTCTGACAATCTTATTGCAGGAATCTATAAAGTTAAATATTTCTTTTCTCGCCCAAGTATGATTGCCCAGTGTTATAGTATCAACGCCAGAGTTAAATATCTCTTGAGCTACATTATAATTAATACCTTTTCCACCAGCAGCATTTTCAGCATTAGCAATACATACATCCCATCTATATATGCTTTTTAATTTTTCCAAACGGTTTGCTAATACGAGTCTACCAGCTTTTGCAAAAACATCACCTATAAATAATAACTTCAATAAATTTCTTCCTCTCAAAATGCAAGAAGCGTAAATTACGCTTCTTGCATTTGAAAATAAAAATAATTACCTTATTTATTTTGCATATTCAACTGTGCGTGTTTCACGAATTACATTTACTTTTATTTGTCCGGGATAATCAAGCTCATTTTCAATGCGCTTCACAATATCCCTGGCAACCAGAACCATGCCCTCATCGGATATATCCTCGGGTTTAACCATAATCCGAACTTCACGCCCGGCCTGAATAGCAAAAGATTTTTCAACTCCTGCAAAGGAGTTTGCAATATCTTCAAGCTTTTGAAGCCTTTTGATATAGGATTCAAGTGTTTCCCTTCTAGCTCCGGGGCGGGATGCAGAAATTGAATCAGCTGCCTGAATCAGTACTGAAATAACTGATTTCGGTTCTTCATCACCATGGTGAGATAATATTGCATCAATCACAACTTCACTCTCATGGTATTTTTTACACAAATCAGCTCCTATTGAAACATGTGAGCCTTCCATTTCGTGGTCAACAGCTTTTCCTATGTCATGCAATAGCCCGGCACGTTTTGCAAGGGCAACATCTTCTCCCAACTCACCTGCCATTAACCCTGCAAGATGAGAAACTTCTATTGAATGATTTAGTACATTCTGACCGTAGCTCGTTCTGAAATTGAGCTTACCAAGCAACCTGACCAGTTCGGGATGTAAACCGTAAACGCCGGTCTCGAACGTAGCCCGGTCACCTTGTTCACGTATGGTATTTTCAACTTCTTTCTTGGCTTTTTTCACCATTTCCTCAATTCGAGCCGGATGTATTCTGCCATCAAGAATGAGCTTTTCAAGGGCAATCCTGGCAATTTCTCTACGTATAGGATCAAACCCTGACAATATAACCGCTTCGGGTGTATCATCAATAATCAGGTCAATCCCTGTAAGAGTTTCAAGAGTACGAATATTTCTGCCTTCACGGCCAATTATTCTACCCTTCATTTCATCATTCGGAAGAGATACAACAGAAACTGTAATTTCTGAAGTATGGTCCACGGCACATTTTTGAATAGCAGTTGACAAAACTTCTTTTGCCTTCCGGCTGGCTTCTTCTTTCGCCTTTTCATAAATCTCTTTTACCAGAATAGCAGCTTCATGTTTTACTTCGCTTTCAATATTGTTCAGCAGGTATTCCTTTGCTTCATCCACCGACAAACCTGAAATACTTTCAAGTTTTTCAAGCTGTTGCTGGTATAAACTTTCAATTTCCTGCTGCCTGGTTTCAATTTCTTTAATTTGCCTGTTTAATCCCTCTTCCTTTTTCTCCAGGGTATCCATTTTCTTTTCAAGAGTTTCATCCTTTTGCTGGAGACGACGCTCGGTTCGTTGGATTTCCATCCTTCTCTCCTTAACTTCCTTCTCCAACTCCACTCTGCTTCTATGAATTTCCTCCCTGGCTTCGTAAAGTGCCTCCCTCTTTTTTCTTTCAGCAATTTTTTCAGCTTCACTTACAATACGTTGGCTCTCTTGTTCAGCACTGCCGATTTCGGCCTCTGCAATACGTTTTCTATGCTCAATTCCTTTACGGAACATAATAAGTGAACTGACCACCGCAATTATCAGGCCTATTCCCAGACCTAGCAGTAATGAACCATAATCGATCTCCCTCACCTCCTTGTCCACTGTATCCTGCAATTTCTTATCTCCTGTAACAACGCAATTCTTTTTAAATATATTTCGCTGTTATAAGAAAATATGCAAGTATACTTTTTTCTCTTCCTGGATTTGATTTTTTCGATTAATAAGCAAACAAATGCAAAATTAAACACAGTATGAACAAAAAAGCCCATACTATAAGTATTTTAAACTTATTTAAAAAAGGTGTCAAGAAACAGCCACCCAATTTCAAAATGATGAATATTTAACTATTTTGAGAGTTCGGCAGACATGACCGTGTTTTTCATCAGCATTGTTATGGTCATTGGACCAACTCCCCCTGGAACAGGAGTTATATAAGAAGCTTTCTCCAGCACACTCTCAAAATCAACGTCACCACATAATTTTCGGTTTTCAAGACGGTTCATTCCTACATCAATAACAACCGCACCGTCTTTTACATATTCAGCATTAATTAACTTCGGTTTACCAACAGCAACTATCAAAACATCGGCACGCCTGCAGACATCCTTCAGGTTTTCAGTTTTTGAGTGGCATATTGTAACAGTGGCATTGCTGTGCAATAAAAGCATTGCCATTGGCTTTCCTACTATATTACTGCGTCCCACCACCACGCATTCCTTTCCCTGTAAGTCAATTCCTGTCCGGTGTATAATTTCCATAATCCCTGCAGGGGTGCATGGCAAAAAGCAATAATCACCAATCATAATTCTGCCTACATTAAATGGATGAAAAGCATCTACGTCCTTATTGGGTGAGATTTTCAGCAATACATTATCGGTATTAATATGCTTTGGCAGCGGTAACTGGACAAGAATGCCATGTACAGACTTGTCCTCATTCAATGTTTCCACAAGCTGAATCAAATCTTCTTCGGATGTTTCTTCATGAAGAACATACTCAAAGGATCGGATTCCTATTTCCTCACAAGCCTTTTTCTTATTATTAACATAAATACGCGAAGCGGGATCATTGCCCACAAGGATAACTGCAAGCCCCGGATGTAAACCATTTTGTTTCATACTCTCAACTTTTTTCTTTAATTTATTCCTTATATCATTAGAAATTTCAAGTCCGCTTAATATAACTGCACTCATGCTTATTCTCCTTAAATGTAAAAATCTTTGAATCTCTGTATTTATCTGAAATTGATTTTATGGTCTTTTGTGGAAATTGTCAAGTAACACTGTTGAATAGACCGAAATCTCTTTCAAAAAAGCCGTGAACTGTTCTATGAAACTGACCTGTTCTGTCCTTTCCTGCTTCGTTAGCAACCGATTCAAACAGGATATCAACTGATGGACAATGGCCACTTACCTTATCTCCTTCAAAATACTCTGCTTTATACCTGCCCGATACTTTCCTTATTCCCAAATGTTTATCCCAGGGCGCTATAAATGTCTTCCCTGTTCAACATAGTCGCCGGTCTCTGTTTCTTTTACATTGAGATTAGTTGTTATATTCAGTCTTTCGGCAAAAAGCCTTGAAAATTGCTAATCTTCATTAAATGCTTCCTGCAAAACAGATTGCATTAACAGTTCGCTGTCCTGTTTTGATTGTTCAATGTTCTTTTCAAGCTCATCACATAATTCCATTAATTGGTCCACTTTTTGTGCAATACGCTTTTGTTCATTTAGTGGGGGCAAAGGTACAACAGTATTTATAATTTTTTGCTTTGATATATTAGGCTGCGCCCCACCCGCACCTTGTTCTTTAAATTTTCTTCGCAGAGATAACAATAAATAAAATAAATACCTGTTATAAACTTGTGAAAATGGAGTACAACCACAGCAGGCTTGGTTGGTAGTTGCTTCTACATTCAATATTCCAAGTTTGCCTATTGTGGCTCCATACATTGCTATTAAAACATCGCCGGGCTTGTTTAATCTTAACGAACACTCTTTCAATGCCAATTCGGTGATTTTTTCTTCTGAATCATCTATATATCCATCATTTAACTCACCTGTTTTTAACCATAATATTTCACCGTTATAATACCTGGGATCATTTCTTGGTGGAGTTGCTCCTGCTCCCCAATCGCCAATATCCCCCAGCCTCACCCATTCCCAACCCTTTGGTATTTCATGGGAAATTTCAACTTCTGTAATCGGTGGCAATGGCTTTTCTTTCTTAATTTTACCTTCTTTTATAAGCCTTTCTTTTTCCTCTTTTATTTTTTCTAAAAGAACACTTGCCGGCTCATCATTCGGATCCTGCGGCACAAGTTTTCCCTGTACAGCTTCCTGAAGGATACTTTTGCGGAGTTTATTAATATAATCCTCCGAATCATTTATAATATTACTAATTTCTCTATGATAGACCTTGAACTTATTATGTTTTTTTAAAATTTCTTTTTGCTCACTTATACCGGGCAGAGGGATTTTAACCTGAAACAATCTTTCAGGATGTATTCTTTTTGTGGCACTTCCGCTTGCGATACTCTCTAATTCCTTATAAAAATTATCTTTTGTCAATATTAGCATTAACCACTCGGGTAAAACCTTTGATTTATCAATATCAAAAGATGGCAAGTCAATAGTAGACTCAAATCCATCCAATTCTTCCGGGATAATACCAAAAGCTCCTTTGTGAAGGTTTTGTTTACCGTATATAAACTGTCCGGCTTTTCTAATATAGTATTTTGTAGCACCTTTTGTTTCCTTCCTGTATGGCCTTTTTTCAACACCTTCTACATTTAATCTGACAGTTATTCTCTTATCAGGATCGGGATTATCAGATGGTATCTTGGACTCAATCAATAATTCGCCTAAACACACATTATTCCATTTATCCAATTTAATTCACCCCTTTATCAGAAAGTGAATTCTTAATATCATTAAGAATTAAATTTAATCTTTTAAAATTAATATCTAATTTTTCTATTATCTTTTCACTTGATTCCAGTTCATTCCTTTTATTGTTATTTGGATTTTTTATATCCAGATTGTAATTTCTTCTCTTTATCTCCTCTATACTAACCTTCCAGGCATATTCATTCTCTATCCTGTTGTTCCACCACTGCTTTTCAAGTTCAAATTCTTCTGTTCTGACAGGTTTTGTTTTTGTGTAGTTTTTATATCCCTTGGGAAGGGGATGTTCAAAATACCAAATCTCCTTTGTGGCCTTTCCCTTTTCAAGGAATAAAAGATTGGTATTAATTCCTGTATAAGGAGCAAATACACCATTAGGCAGTCTTACTATTGTATGAAGATTGAATTCCTCAAGTAACTTCTCTTTTATAACAGTCTTTACTCCCTCACCAAAAAGGAATCCATCAGGCAGTACAATTGCCGCTCTTCCCGTATCCTTTAATAAATACATCAGAAGAACCAGAAAAAGGTCAGCTGTCTCCTTTGTTTGGAATTGTTGTGGAAAGTTAACCTGTATGCCATCTTCTTCAATACCGCCAAAAGGTGGATTGGTAACAATAATATCGACTTTATCTATTGGTTTGTAATCCCTTACATTCCGAGCCAGAGAATTATCATGCCTTATCTTTGGACTATCTATATCATGCAAAATCAAATTGGTTACTGCCAGCATGTATGGTAAGGGTTTTTTTTCAATGCCCAGTATGGTTTCCTGTAATGTTTTCTCATCCTCTATATTCTTCACCTGTTTCTTCAAGTGCTCTAAGGCGCATACTAAAAATCCACCTGTCCCGCAGGCAAAGTCCAAAACTTTTTCCCCCAATTGGGGATTAACCATATCCACCATGAACTGGGTTACCGGTCTTGGAGTATAATATTCACCAGCATTCCCCGCACTTTGCAAATCTCTTAATATATTCTCATAAATATCGTTAAATAAATGCCTATCTTTTTGTGTTGTAAAATCTATTTCATTTAACTTATTGATTACCTGCCTCATTAAAGTTCCGGACTTCATATAATTATAAGAATCCTCAAAAACAGCTTTTACAATAAAGGCCTTGGGACTGCTGTTTTCGTCCAGTTCCATTTCTTTTAACTCTTTAAAAAGCTTATTGTTTACAAAATCTAACAGTTCATCGCCTGTAATACCTTCATCATCTGCAGCCCAATCTCTCCAGCGTAATCCTTCAGGGATAATTGGAGTGTAATTATCATCAATCAGTTCCCATTCTTCTTCTTTTGCATCAAACACTTTTAAAAAGATCATCCAAACAAGTTGTGATATCCTTTGTGCATCTCCGTCTACACCCGCGTCTTGACGCATTATATCCTGAACCGTTTTAATCGTTGCGGATATCGACATTTTTACATCTCCTTCCTAGTTATGCAGTATATATTTCCTTTTGAAGTTCTTTGATTGCTTCCAGGTATTTTTTCTTGCCACCAAATCTTCTGACTATCTCGATAGGGGAACCAAACTTTTTGAAATCAGGAACTTTAAGTATTTCCATGTTTTCAAGGTTTTCTATTCCCTCGTCGGCATACTTGTCAAGGAGTGCTTCTAAAACCTCTCTTGCACTTTCGCCATACTTTGTGAAGTAATTTCTCTTCTTAACATTATCAGCCCGCTCTTTTCTTGTGAGAGGAGGCATGTCAAAGGCTACGTGACAAATTAAATCGAAGGGGTCTAAATCTTTTCCTACTTCATCCTTCAATTCTTCAAAAAGTACACCTCGTTCTTCTAACTCTTTTATGATGGTTTCCTTTCTATCTGCTCCCTTCCATTTTGTCAGGAAATCATCAAGGGTTTTAAATTCGTTCTTAATATTTTTCTTTGTATAAGCCTCTAGAGTTTCGGTAATCAGCCTGCCATCCTTGTCATAGTAATAAACCCTCTCATGTATAACCTTTACAGGGACATCATTTACATAATACTTAACCGGAGATTTATTAACATCCCCGCCATCTATAATTTCAGGAGGAAACTTTTCTACGTCACCTTCTTCATGCTCATGTTCGCCGTCCAATTCCCCTTCTCCACCTTCAATCTCTTCCTCTTCTTCAATCGGAATATCCCCATCAGTGGTTTTAACGATTACAGGGTCGCCATCAAAGTCCGGGTCTGCAAATAACTTTGTAACCCCTCGGAAGTCAATGATAGTAAAATACTGTTTCCCATAATCCTCCCTAATCCTTGTACCTCTGCCTATAATTTGTTTAAACTCAATCATGCTGTTTATATTAGCATCCAAAATGATAAACTGGCAAGTTTGAGCATCTACTCCTGTGGTCATTAACTTGCTGGTCGTAACCAAAACAGGGTATTTACTTGCAGGGTCTATAAAATTATCCAGTTCAGCCTTGCCTTCTTCGTTATCTCCTGTGATTCTCATGACATATTTGGGACTCTCTGCTACTAAGTCTGCATTTTCATTTACCAGTGCCTGTCTCATTCTTTCAGCATGTTCTATATCTACACAAAAGAATATGGATTTTGCAAACCTTGAATTGTTTTTCTTCAGATAGTCCGATACCTTTTTAGCAACCATTTCTGTTCGGTTTTCTAGGACCAAGTTTTTATCATAGTCCTTTATATTATACTCCCTATCTTCAATTTCATAGCCGTATCTGTCCCTTTTCCCTTTTTCAGGCCTGTACCCTTCTACGTCTCTATCCAGCAACACTCTAATAACTTTGTATGGAGCAAGAAAACCATCTTCAATTCCCTGTTTCAACGAATAGGTATAAATAGGCTCACCGAAGTATTCTATGTTTGATACATCTGTCGTTTCTTTTGGAGTGGCTGTAAGACCTATTTGAGTGGCAGGATGAAAGTATTCCAATATCTCTCTCCAGGCAGAATCTTCTTTTGCGCTTCCTCTATGGCATTCATCAATAATAACCAAATCAAAAAAGTCTTGCGAAAACTTCTTATATACATTTTTGAACTCTTCCGCACCCGAAATTCCCTGATATAAAGCCAGATATATTTCATGGGCTTTATCTATTTTTCTATTGGTGATTTTAGTCATTTTATCCCCAAAATATATAAAATCATTTGCCATGGTCTGATCTACCAATATATTCCTGTCAGCTAAAAAAAGGACTCTCTTTTTGGTCCTGGACTTCCAAAGTCTATAAATAATTTGGAAGGCTGTATATGTTTTTCCCGTTCCCGTTGCCATCACTAGCAGGATTCGGTTTTGTCCCTTTGCTATTGCTTCTACTGTTCGGTTTATTGCAATGCGCTGATAATATCTTGGAGTTTTCCCATCTAGTTCATAATAATATTCCTGTGTAACAATTTCCTCTTCTTTCCCGTGAATTCCTTTGGCCTTTTTATACCTATTCCATAGTTCTTCAGGAGAGGGGAACCGGTTTAGAGGTATTTCCCTTTCTTTTTTGCCTTCCTGAATAGTTCTATCATGTTCCAAAAAAGCATCTCCATTACTTGAAAATACGAAGGGAATATCCAGTATTTCTGCATAATTCAATGCCTGTTGCATGCCAGCCCCTATCGGATGCTTATTATCTTTTACTTCTATGATAGCAAGAGGTAGATTTGACTTATAATACAGTATATAGTCGGCTCTTTTCCTTTTCCCTCTAGTAACTAATTTTTTTCTAACAATAATTCTTCCATCAGTAAAGGACACTTCTTCTCTAATCTGTCTCTCTAAATTCCATCCTGCGTTTATTAAAGAGGGTGTAATATACTTAGAGCATATATCCCTTTCAGATAAATCTTTCATATTCACCTATATCACCCAGTTTCTTTGCATAACTAAGAGTCATAACAGAAACTCCTGTATATACAGCTATACCGCAGTGACATTCTTTTTCCGTGTTTTTCTCCCGAACCAGGATAACACAGAAAAAAACACGACTAAATCCAGTCATGTGTTTTATACATCGCGGTTCACTTTATGATGCTATCAGGGATTTATATCCTTCATGTTTGCATAATGTTTTAAAGCTGGTATCTCTTGTTATTTTGGATTTGTATGAAGGATCACTTTCAAGTACTTTTCTTAGAAGATCCACTGCAAGGTCCTTCTCTCCCATCTGGGCATATACTTTGGACATACCATAATAAAGCTCGGCATCTTCAGGATAATTTGTAAGAGAGGTTTTGTATATTTGCATGGCTTCTGTATACCGGCGGAGCTTTATAAGAACAGCAGCATAATTGTATATTAGTACCTGATCCTGCTGATTCAGTTCATAGGCCTTTGCAAAGGAAAGCGCAGCGTCCTCGAGCCGTCTTGACATCTCCAGTACAATTCCACGGTTGAAGTAAAGCCGGTAAGAGCTCTCAAAAACTTTAATGCCCCTGTCAAATACCTGAACGGCTTCGCGGTACCGTCCCAGTTGACCCAATAACACACCAAGGTAATTGTATGCATCTTCCAGCAGTTCATCACCTTCTAAGGACTTATACAGGTAATGCACCGCCCGTTCCTTATCACCCATTTCATCAAGCAGGGTTGCAGCGTTATAAAACAACATGCTGTTATCTGAAATAACAGATATACCTCTTTCATATGTTTTTAATGCTTCTTTATCGCGCTTTAATTCACGCTGCGACAGTGCCAGGTGGTAATAATTCAAAGGTTCGGAAGGCTCTAGTTCTATTAGTTTTTCAAAGCATTCCTCAGCCTTGTCGAATATTTTTTCTTTTAAAGCGGCTTTTCCTTTGTACTTTAACGCATCAATCTGTTTTGTTTCAGATGCAACAATTTCGTCTAATACCTCGAGAGCTTTTCGGGTTTCGCCATTTTTGTAGTAAATACTTCCCAAAACAATGCGTAATAAGCTGTCTCTTAAATCAAGACGTCCTTTTTCCAGATATTCAATGGCTTTATCTTCCATATTGATTGCCAGATAAGCCCTGGCAATATTCTTGTATGCAACTGTCAGGTCGGGGTTAATATCTGTAACTTTTTCAAAGCACTTAATGGATTGCTCAAACCTGCCTGAATTGTAAAGCGCATATCCGAGGTTAAACTGAATCATGGCTTCAAGCTGATCTGGCAAAATTTCTTTATTTTCGGTGTGGTTTTTCTGTTCCTGTTTAAGTAATTCTCTTGCCCTGTCTAATATTTTATATGCCTCCCGGTATTTTCCAACAAAGCAGTTCAGATATCCTGCATTATATGCTACCAAAATAGATTTGGGAAAAACAGAAAGGAGAAATCTGTACTGCATAGCAGCAGAATTATACCTTTGAAGCCTGATTAACTTTTGGGCAAGTATTAATTGTCTTTTTATGTTTTTGGATATATCCTTGTCCTGTATATTCAAAGATTTAAAAACAGTAAGTGCATCAAGTTCCCCCTTATAGAGTTCGACATTTTCTGTAAAATATGAAAATTTTAACTCATGAGCGTTGTTTCTGGCTTTGGGCTCAATAATACGAATATTGATACCCTGTTCTTTTACTTTTCGAATCATTTTAACATAATCATATATAACAATTGCAGATGGTAAAAAAACACCTCCAATGATTATAGAAAGCTCAACTTCAGGAGTTGTTAAAACATCTTCAAAAAGAGAGAATGTAATTACCGTTGCCGAAAGAAACTGTGCCAGTAATACAAAAACCGAACCTAAACCAGGCCTTTTTACAAAACGGTTCATCATATAAATAGTCAATAAAGAAACAATAAATGCAACAAAAACTAACGGGACATTCATTCCTTATCCTCCAGGTTAAATATATAGGTTAATAAAAATTTTCGGCTTAACTGTTCATTTTCATTTCTTCCCACTGTTCCTTGCTTATAAGCACTCTTCTAGGTTTACTTCCTTCAAAACCGCTGATAATACCTCTTTCAGCCATTTGATCCACAATTCTTCCCGCGCGGGCATATCCTACTCTAAATCTCCTTTGTATAAGAGAGACAGATGCCTGACCGCATTCAATAACCAGTTCAATAGCCTGAGGCAACAGCTCATCAGCATCAAGCTCGGGACTACTTGATTCTTCGTTCTTTGCAGTAATCTGATCAATAATATCTTCATCATATTCTGCAGGTATTTGGTTTTTAATATACTCAACAATATGTTCTATTTCTTTATCGGATATAAAGCATCCTTTAACGCGAACGGGCTTTTGCATGCCTACCGGAAAATAAAGCATATCTCCCTTCCCAAGCAGCTTCTCAGCTCCTCCCATATCCAGGATGGTTCTGGAATCCACCTGGGATGAAACTGCAAAAGCTATTCTTGATGGAATATTAGCTTTAATAACACCTGTTATAACATTTACCGACGGGCGCTGTGTTGCTATTACAAGATGCATTCCTGCAGCACGTGCCATTTGTGCAAGACGGCAAATAGCATCTTCCACATCGTGGGGCGCAACCATCATCAAATCGGCAAGCTCATCAATTATTATAACTATTTGGGGGAGTTTAAAACCTTCACCCTCTTCTTCAATGACTTTGTTATACCCTTTTAAGTCACGCACCCCTTTATCAGCAAAAAGTTTATAGCGTGTGACCATTTCCTGGACCGCCCACTGAAGAGCCCCGGCTGCTTTGGCCGGATCGGTGACCACAGGAATAAGCAAATGAGGGATACCATTGTAAACTCCAAGCTCTACTACCTTAGGATCAATCATTAACAGTTTTACTTCCTCAGGGGTAGCCTTATAGAGCAAGCTGACTATTATACTGTTAATACAAACACTTTTACCCGATCCGGTTGCACCTGCAATTAACATGTGAGGCATTTTTGCTAAGTCTATAATAACATTATCACCCGAAATATCTTTTCCTAACCCTACTGCTAGCCTTGACTTGAATTTTACAAATTCGGGAGTTTCAATCACCTCGCGCAACATAATGGGTGCAACTTCAGGGTTTGGTACTTCTATACCAACAGCAGACTTCCCCGGAATTGGAGCTTCAATACGAATGCCTTGTGCTGCAAGGCTAAGAGCTATATCATCTGTTAAATTAACAATTCGGCTTACTTTCACACCGGGACTGGGTTGTACTTCAAACCGGGTAAAAGCAGGACCAACAGATACATTTACAATTTGAGCACTTATACCAAAACTCGATAAAGTATCTTCAAGTTTCCTTGCATTTTCCAGCGCGGTTTGCTTTATTTTTCTGGTATTTAGCCCTCCATCGTCGGGAGCATTCAGGCAGGAAAACGGAGGAAACTGGTATTCAGAATCCTGCATCGGTATTTTTCTTATATCCTTAACGGGAACATCTTCATGTTTTTTTGCTCTTTTTTCTGCTTTATTGCCTTTCACATGAACAGGTATATCCTGCTCTGCTTTTTGTTTTTCTATATTAACTTCGTTTTTCTTATCTCGTTGATTCTTTACAAGGGGAAAGTCTATTACCTTTCCAATATCCGAATCTTCCCTCTTACTGCCAGCACCTGTTAATGGCTCATCTAACTCCTTTATAAATATCGGTTCATCCAAATCCTCATCTTCAAGAAATTCAATTTCAGATATTTTACTCTCCTTCAGACTGTTAACTTTTTCCACTGTGTTTGTAGCCATCTTTTTCAGTGAGACTTCGGTTATCATCAGTGCAACAATAATACTAAAAGCTCCCAGCACAATAATAGTACCTGCCTTCTGAAACACAAAGCACAATGGCACACTAATAAGACCTCCTGCTACACCACCATTAAGGGTGTACGGAATTTTAGATACACTTCTTCCCTGTTGATAAAAGTACTTCAGGTACTGAAAGAAAGTCATATTTACATAATCCGATTTATTAAATGAGCCGGTATTAAAAATACCGCCTATCAATATAAGTAATAAAAAGATCTGATATAACTTCTTCCTGATTTGTGGCTTATTAGGGTAGAAAATTAATAAAACCCCATGAGCCAAAAACAGGGGTGGTAGTAAATAAGCTATAAAACCAAACATTCCGGTGGTTATATGTACAATTATTTCACCGAAAAGCCCTGTCAGATTTTTATGGTATATACTAAGTGCATATAATATGCCAAAAGCTATGGTTAGAATACCGGCAAACTCTTTTTGCCGTCTTTTTTTCTTAATACTCATAGTTTTACCATTCGTATTCCTGCTTTTAACATTTTTATTGCCACTTTTCCCTGCTCTTTTTTTTGCTCCGGATTTTGTGCCTGTACGAACGCGTGTACTTTTTGTTGATTTTTTCCTTTGTGTTTTCTCTGGCAAATTGTTCCCTCCAAATCAAAAATCTTTCGCAGTATATAATATACCATAATAACCCTGAAAACTGCAAATTAAGTAGCTTTCAATTACACCAGGTAATCACCGTAATACCCTAGCCGATGAGTGAATCACATCTTTTAATAAACTCCATACAAGCTCTGCTGTTATGATATGGACATTTCCATGGTTCCACCTTCGGAAGACTGTCAATGGTTCTGCCATTCCTCTCAACTGAATGGAACCACTCACCATAGCGATGATCAATAATATTCATGTAAATAAATTCCCATGTTTTCACAAGAGGTGCAAGGTATCTATCCTTACGGGTAATTTCAATTGCATTCATCAAACCAACGATCATCTCTGCCTGTGGCCACCATTCTTTTCTGAAGCTTTTTCCCGAAGAGTCTGCCTGGTCATATATGCCTCCAAATACCTTGTCATATCCTTCCTCTATTACTTTGTCGGTCATTTTAATGGCGACATCGGCTGCTTTTTCCTGCAGTTCACCGTCCTCAAGAACCTCGGCTGCTTCACATAGCAACCAGCTGCATTCAATATCGTGGCCATAGGAAACAACATCGGACATCGAATCCCATTTTTCGTTAAAGAACAATTTTAAATGGAAGGTATCAGGATCAATTATTTTTTCAATAAATAATGTAATTAAATCGGTTAGTTTTGCCTTCAGCTCATTGTTTTTCCACACTCTGTACAGATTTGTATAAGCCTCAAGAATGTGCAGATGAGTATTCATTGTTTTTGGTGCATTAAGATCTACCGAGCTTAACCTCATATCGGATGTTGATTTCCAGTCCTCTGAAAATGCATCGATATAACCACCATACTCCCGATCATAACTGTATTTTTCAATAAGATTAAACAGCAGAATTGCCGTATTAAGACTGTCAGGGTCATTGAACGCTCTGTGATACTCGCTTAAACCATAAATACCGAAAGCAATATTATAGATATGCTTTTTTTTGTTTACAGGGTTCCCAAAGAAATCTACCATCCAGTACAAACCCGAATTATTGTCATCCCAGAAAGCTCTTTTAAGGAATTGATATGCATGATCAGCCATATCCTTATACTCCTGTTTTCCATATTCAAGATAGGCTCTTGAATAAGTCCAAAGAATCCTGGAATTAAGGATACATCCTTTTGTGGCCATTCTGTCAATTTTTAAATCATTTGTAACACTTCCATAAAAGCCACCTTGGGATTTATCTGCTAAAGAAATCCAAAATGGCAGAATGTTATTCTCTAAATCATTGGAGATCTGGCCTCTTAGCTTCAATAATGTTTCGCGCAAGTGAATCACTCCCCAAAAAATTTAATGTATACTTTTCAAGCTTTTCCTCCCCGTTGCTTTATCATTAAAATAGTAATAGTAAGGATATTAAGAACTAAAGCGAACCATCAGCAATTCGCATTCATTCTTACAACTAATGCCCTCTCTCCCATAAAGGTCTTGTCACAGCTCATACCTATAAAATCATCGCCAAAAATATCGTACAGGTTCCCTGAAATATAGAATTCGGGCAATCTGCCAAGTATTTTTTCCCCGTCGGTAAGGTAAGACATCTGCACCGGAGTTGCAAAGTCACCTGAGCTTGTATAGTCCCCACCACTTGCCATAATTACTATTATTGAAGGGACACCGCCGATAAGTTCTTTTAAGGTTTTATTTCCAGGAACTACAGATAGTCCAATATTTGACAATGACGGAACTTCATCATAGTCCCCCGAAGCAGAGCCTGTTAATGGCATTGAAAACCTTGCGGCATTTGTTTTATCCGTATAGGCTTTTTCAATTACTCCATTTTTAATCAAAAAACAAACATCTTTATCCTGAGTAACACCTTCGGTGTCAAAGAAGGGTGTATGGTATTTTTCTTCGGTTCTGTCCTGGATAATACTTAGTTTTGGACTAAATACTGTTTTATTCATTTTGTCACAGAATAGGGAGGTGCCAAAACCTATTTGCTCACCATTGAGGGATTCGCTTATTTTTGACAGCAACATGCTCTCTTCTACGATAACAGGGATTTTCTCATTCTGAGGCAAGCTCACTTCATTTTTAAAAGCATCCAATAATATTCTAGCATCTTCAAGGAATTCCTTTTTTTGCAGTGTTCTTCCCTGTCTTAATAAACCGCTGTCAAATATGTTCACTGAATCTCTATGTTTAACTAAAAGTATAAATTCAAAGGTTTTATCATAATTAACATAATCTAATCCTGCATCATTTTTAAGCAATGTTTCTGTTTCGCATATTTTTATTTTATGACTGAATATAAAATCGGGGTATTCCAAGTCAAGTATTCTAAGCAAATCTTCGCTTTCTCTGATAAACTCTTCATCGCTTATATTCAGCTGTCTTAAATCCCTGATGCGCTTTTTATTTTTTTCGGGTTCGAATGTATATGGAATACCATCCTTTAATCGTTCCTCGGCCTCTGCCCATGTTTTTTCTGTCGGATCACCAAAAGTTCCCGCAACCCCAATGGCTCGGTTTGCATACACTCGGCAGCCGCTCTTTCTGATGGTTTTTTTCATTATAGAATCAATAACACTGTTAGTTATATTAAGTGATGTCTCACGTATGGTATGCTGATATAATTCCCTTATCATAGCCAAATACCTCCTTATTGCACGTTAACGCCGTTTACACGGATATACGGACCACCAAAACCAACACTTAAGGGGTGTTGTTCCATTTTCCCGCACCCGCCAAGTGGGAAAGAAAAAAATTCAACCTCATTGGAAAAACCGTCAATTTCATGCAGAGTCTTCATTACATTTCCCGTTATAACAGAAATCCTTACAGGTTCAGCAATGCGTCCGTTACGAATCATATATGCCCTGTTCGGAGCTATTGTAAAAGTGGTCATCCCTGAACCATGTTTTACATCATCAATATATATTCCTTCTTCAATGCTGCTTATCAACTCTTCCTTTGTTTGATCGCCCGCTTCGATATATGTTGTTGTCATCCGTACTATGGGCTCGTATTCAAAATTAACAGCCCTGGCGTTTCCTGTTAACCCTTCATTCAAAGACATTGCTGTATTGCAACTGTGCAGCCTTCCCGACAGTACTCCATTTTTGACTATGTAGTTTTTTCTCGCCTTTGTGCCTTCATCATCGAAGGGTACATATCCCGCACCGGCAATAAGGCCTGTATCAACTATGTTCAGTTTTGGGGAACCAACAACCTTTCCAATGGTCCATTCCTTTTTCATTGTTTCATCACCAACCATAAAGTCCGACTCACTTTTGTGGCCAAAACTTTCATGGGCAAAAACTCCTGTAACAACAGGAGAAAGGACACATGTATAAACTCCGGGTTTTACAGGCACAGCCTGCTTGCAGTATTGCAGATCCTTATTTATTTCAGCCCTTATCTCATCCTGTCTGTTTGCAAGATCTTTAAACTCCAATTCATAAATATCTCTGCTTCCATTATGGGGCGTATCCCCTTCCTGCATTCTGTACCTGACAGTTATACAGCTGTATTGAGCATCAAATTCCTTTTGATGAGATAATCTGCTTTTCTGTATACCTGTCAAGGTAATAAACTCTTGACATTTTTATTTGAGGAAATTCTTTAACTACCTGAACATAAGTGTTAAGGAGGTTTTTCTTATCATCGATATTAATCTTTGAGACATTTGAGTTCTGGTAATTCAAGAGTGTTTCTTTGTTTATTTCAAACTTTTTAACAATCGGATCATTATATATGAAAGGATTCGGTTTAGCCATTTGGGCAAGATTATCTACTTCTTTCTGAAGATTAGATACATCTGTTGTCGCACTGTAGTACCATCTTGCCCCGTCATAAATTCTAATCAAGGCTCCTTTTTCCTCTTTTATTTTCTTTTGTTTTAGCTGAAAATTCTCAATTAAGATCATTGTTTTATAAACTGTTTCAACTCTGATGTCAGTATATAAATCTTTTGGGAACCGTATCATTTTATGACCCCCTTTAAAACTGCTTTTCGGTAAACCGGTTACCCTGTCATAACCAAATAACCAATTTTCCAGAAAGCCCACAAACTCTTTCTATATATTACTAATTCTATAATACTATCTCTAATAAAACAATATTAAATTGGATGCGCAAACAAACCCTGATTATTCAGGGCAATAATTCAGGGATCGGTATGTCACCGATCCCTTGCTATACATTTACTGATAAAGTGTTACGAAATAAGTAATTTAGAATATAAATTCACATATTTCCATTGACTATTTGCAGATAAACCTGTGTTGATGATATGTCCGAATGACCAAGCATTTTCTGTATATCTTTAAGATTCCTGCCCCTTTGCACAAGGTGCGCTGCAAAAGAGTGCCTTAACGTATGAGGAGTAATATCTTTATTTATATTGGCTTTGGATGTATAGTATTTGACTATCTTCCAGAACCCCTGTCTTGTGAGCCTGTTACCATTTGTATTTACAAACAGTGCCTGCTCATTCCTGTTCTTTAACATAAATGGTCTTACTTTATCAAGGTACTCTTTCATAATATCAATGCATTTTTTTGCTATTGGTATGGTACGTTCTCTGTTACTGCTTCTGCATCTTAAGGTACACTTTTGAAGATCCAGATCTGATACATCTAATGAAATTAGCTCTGATACCCTAATACCCGTTGAATATAACAGCTCAAGCATTGCTCTGTCTCGGATTCCCTTAAGCCCCATTTTTTTTGGCTGGTTTAAGAGTATTTCAACTTCTTCGACAGAAAGTATCTGAGGTATCTTTTTTTCAACTTTTGGTGACTCAACACCTATAGTCGGATTTCCTTTCATGAAATCATGAGATATCAAAAATCTGTAAAAGGCACGAATGGATGCAAGGCTTCTTGATATCGTAGTAATAGCTCTTCCCTGACTATTCTGATATTTCACATATGTGGATACTGTTGTCTTGGTGCTCTGTTGGATATTCTTAACATTCATTTCCTGTAAAAACATAATATATTGCTCTATATCCCTTTGGTAAGACAAAAGTGTATTCTGAGAGAGTTTCTTTTCGTCCCTTAAATATTGAATAAATGCTTTAACCAGATTCTCCATTGATTCTATCACCCCTGAATTATTAAACTATTTCCTGACTTTACAACAGCTTGGGCATAATACGGTACAAATAAAAGTTATGGCAAAATTAGTGATCCCCTGCATTAAAAAGAATTATTCACTAAGGTATAGGGGTTCTAATCAAATGTAGTTCATGTCAAAGCTCATTCAATGGCAAGCAAAGATGTGTACTATTAAGTATTTAATTAATAATTTACCACTTAATTCATTTTTATGCAAACTTAACTTAATTTATTCTCTCCCTTTTTAATTCTGTCGGCAAGAAAAATGCCAATAATGGTCTTGGCATCTGTAATATCGCCTTTTTCAATCATTGATATTAAATCTGAAATTTCATATAGTTTACATGATATAAACTCTTCTTCATCAGGACATGCTTTTTTCTCAACCAGATCTGTTGCAACAAACATATGAAGTACTTCATCAGAAAATCCAGGGGTTGAATGTATAGTTAATACCTTTGTTATTTTCCCTGCAATATACCCTGTTTCCTCATGCAGTTCTCTTTTTGCACATACTTCGGGTGGTTCACCTGCATCAAGTTTGCCTGCGGGTAATTCAAGGGATATCATTTCGCACGGTTTTCTAAATTGTTCCACCATAATTATTTTACCATCATTCGTAATGGGCAATATAACAGAGGCACCCGGATGACGTACAACATCCCTTGTGCTCTGCCTGCCGTTTGGAAGAACAACTGTGACTTTATCAACATTTATTATATTTCCTGTATACTTTCTTTCTTCTTTAATTGTTTTTTCGTAATAGTTCATGATCTATCTTCCTTTACTTTCGATATTTCACCCGTTGCAAGTTTATCACAGCGGTTATTATATTCATTATCCGAATGGCCTTTAACCTTTATCCATTGTACCCTGTGCTTTTGAACTAAACTGTCCAGTTCCTGCCAAAGGTCGGCATTCTTTAGTTCTTCTTTTTTACGTCCCCTTGACCACCCATTTTTCTTCCAGTCGTCGATCCATCCGTTTTGAAAAGCATTTACCACATAGGCACTGTCACTGTATAATTTTACACTGCAGGGTTCTTTCAATGCCTTTAGGCCCTCTATAACTGCTTTTAATTCCATTCTGTTGTTAGTAGTTTGTTCTTCAAAGCCGGATAATTCTTTTTCTCTTCCTTTATAAATGAGTATTACACCCCATCCACCTTTACCAGGGTTCCCAGAACATGCTCCATCGGTATAAATTTCAACTTCTTTCATCTGTCAATACCTCTGCCAATTTCTACTGCTCTTCTTGTACATTCTTTCATTGCAGCCATGATTGCATTTCTAAAGCCTTTTTCTTCTAATGTATATACAGCTTCAATGGTTGTTCCTGCGGGGGAACATACCATATCCTTTAACTCTGCAGGGTGTTTTTGTGTCTCAAGAACCATCTTTGCAGAACCTAAAACTGCCTGTGCTGCGAGCTTGTAACAAATACTCCGCGGAATACCCGACTGTACTGCGGCGTCGGCCATTGCTTCAATCATCATATATACATAGGCGGGACTGCTCGATGTAAGTGCTGTTACTTCACTCATTAAGGATTCATCCAACTCTTCTACAGAACCTATGCAGCTGAAAATCTCTTTTACTAATTGCTTTTCATCAGGGGTGATATTACCTCCAAAACAAACAATGGTAATACCTTCACGCACAAGCGCAGGTGTATTGGGCATTGTTCTGACTATTTTTTTATCTTTACCAAGTTTGCCAGAGTAGTATGCTATTGGAAGACCTACCGCTACCGATACAAATAAGGTAGAACGGGACAATGTTTTTTCGCATTCTTCCAGTATACTCTCCATACACTGAGGTTTTACCGCAGCAATAACAATATCACATTCTTTTGTCAGTTCCTGAATTGAAGGCATTACAGTAATCGAATATTGTCTTTTAAATTGCTCTGTTAATCCGGTATTTATATCGTAAGCATAAATTTCATACGCCCGCTTACTGCTGCAAAGCCCTTTAATTATTGCTCCTCCCATATTTCCGGTACCAATTATTCCAACTTTTACGCTCATATTTCTTCCCCCATGCTATTATTACTAATACAGCATACTTATCTGATCATCCTGTTCGTGCTCAATATTTAAATGTTCATATGCAAGCCGGGTTGCCTTCCTCCCTCTCGGTGTCTTTTGTAAAAAGCCTATCTGTATCAGGTAAGGTTCGTAAACATCCTCTATTGTGTCTGCCTCTTCCCCTGTTGCAGCTGCAAGTGTATCAAGCCCTACAGGTCCGCCATCAAATTTTTCAATTATGCATAATAATAAGTTCCTGTCAACGTTATCAAGGCCTTTTTCATCTACTTCAAGAGCGCTAAGGCCAAATTTGGTAATATCAAGATCAATTCTGCCGTCTGAATGTATTTGCGCAAAATCTCTTATTCTTTTTAAAAGCCTGTTTGCTATCCTTGGTGTGCCTCTGGCCCTGGAGGCAATTTCCACAGCCGCATCGTCTTCAATATCTATATTCATTATGCTTGCCGATCTCTTCACAATTTTTTTTAGCTCATCATTTGAATATAGTTCCAGGCGATTAATAATTCCAAACCTGTCCCTTAAAGGAGAAGTTAAAAGGCCTGCTCTTGTAGTGGCACCTATCAGTGTGAATTTTGAAAGCTCAAGACGTATTGAACGAGCACTGGGGCCTTTGCCTATTATAATATCCAAAGCGTAATCTTCCATTGCAGGGTAAAGAATCTCCTCAACAGCACGGTTTAAACGATGTATTTCATCTATGAACAATACATCGAAAGGACTTAAATTAGTTAATATTGCGGCCAGATCACCGGGTTTTTCAATGGCAGGACCCGACGTGATTTTGAAATTAACACCCATTTCTCTTGCAATTATAGCAGAAAGGGTTGTTTTTCCAAGGCCCGGCGGGCCGTATAACAGCACATGATCAAGTGCCTCATTTCGTTGCTTCGCAGCTTCTATAAAAACCATCAGATTACTTTTTACCTTATCCTGACCAATGTATTCGTCAAAGGATCTTGGCCGAAGACCTGACTCATCGGAATCTTCCCTGCTAAATTCGCACCCTACCAATCTATCATCCAAAATAAACGCCTCCAAATCTATCTATTAACCAGCCAGGCTTTTTAGTGCATCCCGGATAATTGTTTCGAGATCTTTTTCACCGTTATAAACAGAAGATACCGCTGCATTTGCCTGCTGACTTGAATACCCAAGCATCACCAGAGCGCTGACAGCATCATTAATCTTATTTTCAGGTTTCTCTTCAATACTTGCCGAGAGTCCTTTAATTTCCCTTCCCTGCTCCTTCTTAAACTTATCCTTAAGTTCGAGAATAATTCGCATGGCTGTTTTTTTTCCAATTCCGGGCACTTTAACAAAGGTATCAACATCATCGGTTAATACGGCGAGCCCAAAATGCGACGGAGATATATATGAAACCAAAGACATGGCTGCCTTTGGACCAACTCCCGTAACCTTAATCAATTGTTCAAACATTTTTAACCCATCATCGTTTAAAAAACCATACAAAGTCCAACTATCTTCACGGATGTGAGAATAGGTATATATCTTAACTTCAGAACCTACTTCAGGAAGTTTTTCAAAAGCTGATAACGGTATTATAATATTAAAACCTATACCTCCCGTCTCAACAATAACAGAATCATTTTTCACTGCCTGTAGTAAGCCTTTGATGTAAGCCAGCATAGAAATCTCCTTTCTGTGGCAAATGATTGCAACCAGATTCAGCCTTGATTTAAACTGAATTTAAAACCTTACTCATGCTCCCGAAACTATGGGCATGGCATATGGCAACAGCAAGGGCATCTGCAGCATCGTCAGGTTTTGGAACCTCCGACAGGCCAAGCAGTATTTTAATCATTTGCTGAACCTGTGTTTTTGCTGCCCTTCCATAACCTGTAACCCCCTGCTTAACCTGAATGGGTGTATATTCAAAAACAGGTATGTCTGCACGGGCAGCACATAGAAGGGCAACTCCTCTGCCCTGACCAACCTGAATGGCAGTTTTGGCATTACTGTTAAAAAAAAGCTCTTCAATCGACATAGTTTCCGGCTTGTATGTATTTATAATATTAACAAGGCTTTTTTCAAGTAAAAGAAGCCTTTGTGGATGTGGAAGATCTGCCTTTGTGGTAATAACACCGAAATCCATAACTTTGAATTTATTCCCAACATAGTTTATTACTCCATATCCGGTTATCGCAAACCCGGGGTCAATACCCAAAATAATCAAAATATCTTCTCCTTTGCATACTTCCCGTTTCTTCCCGGTCTTTGTAATGAATGGGTGAAAAAGCCGTATAGCAACAGGCCCTTAATATATTTATCGGTAAAAGTCTCCAGCATAGTTGAAGCGGTGTGTTAATACTGCTTAGCTTTTTCTTTGCCTGTTCTAAAAAAGGTGTTGCATATTTATACGGCAAGATGTATAATTATTAATAATATTTTATAATAATACGGTATTATTCTAACATAGAATGGAGCGATTTTGTATGGGTAAAAAGGAAAAAGTTGTACTGGCCTATTCGGGCGGGCTTGACACTTCTATTATTATTCCCTGGTTAAAGGAGAATTACAACTATGAGGTAATTGCTATGGCCGCTGATGTAGGACAGGGAGAAGAGCTTGATTCGCTACACGAAAAAGCAATAAAAACAGGTGCTTCCAAATTATACATAGAGGATTTAAAAGAAGAATTTGTTACCCAGTATATTTTCCCCACTTTAAAGGCAGGGGCCGTATACGAAGGGAAATATCTTTTGGGTACATCTTTTGCCAGGCCTATAATAGCAAAAAGGTTAGTTGAGATTGCAAAAAAAGAGGGGGCTGTCGCTATTGCCCACGGTTGCACCGGAAAAGGAAATGATCAGGTTCGTTTTGAACTTACAGTTAAGGCACTTGCACCCGAGATGAAGATTATTGCTCCGTGGAGAATTTGGGACATCCGCTCCAGAGAAGATGCAATTGATTATGCCATGAAGAGAAATATCCCTGTTCCTGTTACAAAAAAGGATAATTACAGCCGTGACAGAAATCTGTGGCATTTAAGTCATGAAGGTTCCGAACTTGAGGATCCTTCATTGGAACCATTATATGACAATATATTAAAGCTTTCTGTTACACCCGAAAAGGCACCAGATAAGCCAACATACATTGAAATTACTTTTGAACAGGGTATACCTGTTGCAATAAACCGAGAAAAACTAGAACCCGTTGACCTTATTATGAAATTAAATAAAATCGGCGGGGAAAATGGAATTGGTATTATAGATATCGTTGAAAACCGTCTTGTGGGAATGAAATCCCGTGGTGTATATGAAACTCCTGGGGGCACTATTTTATATGCTGCCCACCGCGAACTTGAGCTTTTGTGTCTGGACAGGGATACTCTCCACTATAAGGATATTATATCCCATCGCTTCGCTGAGCTTGTTTACTATGGACAATGGTTTACTCCTCTGCGTGAAGCTCTTTCAGCTTTTGTTGATGTTACACAGAGGAATGTGACAGGCACTGTAAAACTTAAACTGTATAAGGGAAATATCATACCTGCAGGAACTACTTCACCATATTCACTGTTCGACGAGGAATTATGCACCTTCGGAGAAGACGATGTTTATAATCAAAAGGACGCGGAAGGTTTTATTAACTTGTTTGGTCTGCCTGTAAAAGTTCAGGCAATGATGAAAAAGAAAAATATGGAGGAGCCCAAATGAAATTATGGGGTGGTCGTTTCTCGAAAAATACAGATAAACTAACCGATGATTTTAATTCATCTATAAGGTTTGACAGCCGCCTTTATAAACACGATATTAAGGGAAGCATTGCCCATGCAAAAATGCTTGGCAGGTGCGGTATTATTTCTGTGGAGGAATCAAACCTTATATGCCAAACCCTTGAAGAGATTCTATCTGACATTGAAAACGGGCAAATTGAATTTGATATAGAAGCCGAAGACATCCACATGAACATTGAAAAAATACTAATATCAAGAATCGGTGACACAGGCAAAAAGCTTCACACCGGCAGAAGTCGCAATGACCAGGTTGCCCTTGATATCCGTATGTATTTAAAAGATGAGATTAATAGTATTAAGGCAAAAATTATTGATTTAATTGCTGTTTTAATTAAGACCGCAGAGAATAACATTGATACGATAATGCCGGGCTACACTCACCTTCAGCGTGCACAACCCATAACCTTTGCTCACCACCTTATGGCTTATGTGCAGATGTTCCACAGGGATTACAACCGTTTATCCGATTGCTGCAAAAGGCTTGATTCCATGCCGTTGGGTTCGGGTGCACTTGCGGGTACCACTTATAAACTGGACAGATCATATGTCGCATCAGAACTTGGTTTTGGTTCCATAACCGAAAACAGCATTGATGCTGTTTCGGATCGGGATTTCATAATTGAACTGAATGCCGATTTATCAATAGTTATGATGCACTTAAGCCGGTTTTGTGAAGAAATTATTCTTTGGTGTTCCTATGAATTTTCTTTTATTGAGCTTGATGATGCATACAGTACAGGAAGCAGCATTATGCCTCAAAAGAAAAACCCTGATGTAGCAGAACTTATCCGTGGGAAAACCGGCAGGGTTTACGGGAACCTGATAACTTTACTGACAGTTATGAAAGGTCTTCCCCTTGCATACAATAAGGATATGCAGGAAGACAAGGAAGCAATATTCGATTCGATAGATACAGTTAAAGCCTGTTTGCCTGTTTTCACAAAGATGATTGATACAATGACTGTGCATAAGGATAAGATGCTTTCAGCTGCTAAAAGAGGTTTTTTAAATGCAACTGATTTGGCAGATTACCTGGTTAAGAAAGGTGTTCCTTTCAGGGATTCCCATTACATTACAGGAAAGCTTGTAACCTACTGCATCGAAAACTGTAAAAATATTGACGATTTAAATATGCATGAGTTTAAGAAATTTTCAGACAAGTTTGAAGAAGATGTTTATAAGGCTATTTCCCTTGAAACGTGTGTTAACGAACGAAAACTTCCGGGAGGTCCCGCATTTGAAACTGTATCTGCTTCCATACAAAAAATAAAAGACATATATGATATAAAATGAAACAACCACCGTAAGGTGGTTATTTTTTTTTGATTAAGCATGTAAAAAGAAAAGTAAAATTAAACTCCGGCTAAGCCTCCGGAGTTTTTTAATAAGGTTTTGCTTTTTTATCCAGGGCTTTTCCCATACTGTACCATGAATCCCGAAGTTTCTTTCGCATAGTTTCATCCAGAGTACTTTCAATGACATCATTGAACTGTCTGCGCATTTTATGGTATTCCCGAATGTCAAACTCCTCTTTCTCCAGTAAAGCATCCATGTCTTCAAGCCAGGCCTGAAGGTAATCCATACCCATAAAATCGGTGGAGGCTTTCCTCTTTAAATGAGCTACTACAAGTTTTACCGCCTTTCTTTTTACATCAGCATCGGTTAGTTGTTTCTTTTCTTTTTTCTCTGTTTTGGTGCTCATCACCAATACTCCTTTCTTTACATCTATATTTATAGTTGTCATGCTAAAATAAATTAAAATTATTTATACACGGTCTCTTTAATTATTACAGTATAGCAATATAAACCATTTCTCTTAATAATTATTCAGTGAGAAATTATTACAGTGTATGGTTTGTCATTTATACATCTAATATATTCTATTCTTGCAGTAAATTCTGCAATTTGATTTAACTAAGAGGCGCACAATAAAAAAGATAACTGAATGGTTACCAGATATATAATATATCTGGTAACCATATTATACCTTAGTATTTTTAAAAAAGCAAACCAATCTTTACTTATCCTGTAAATTTAGTACAGGATTTGAAGGATTTGCTTCGTTTTTCTTGGTTTTAAGGTCTTGTTAAGCAAATTGCGGCATTAAAAATGCCTACTTTTTGTATGTAATTAAAGTTTTACCATTTAATTTTTCCATATTTATTTTACTTTCCATACCTTCGGGTACAACTATGGTATCAGGATCACCATCGCTGATGTACATTCTTTCCCTTGTCATTTTGGGCAACCAGAAGGTCAAATCATAATCTTCCTGCACCTTCCCCTGTGCACGAATACGTCCCACATAGGTCGGATTAAAATCCACATGTATGGAAGGCATACTCGGCTGTGCACCAACTGCCATAATTGTTTCATTGTTATATTCCACACCTTCAAATGTACCGGTTACCATTGCATCACGTAAACTTTCGGGCGGCCTGCTTCCAAAGGGAAGTGCAAGAGAGTAAAACCCGACTCCTTCAATTATTTCCCTTAACCTCTTCTCGTTTTTCCCAAGCTTCTCATTTATTTGCTGCTTACTTTCAGCAGTACTGAAATCAAAATGTCCCCATGCATGGTTACCTACTTCAAATCCATAGCTTAAAAGAATTTCAAGTCTATCCTTAATTGTACCTGCTCCCTCGAAGGTTTTATTTTCCTTATCCATATTTAAATAGAATATGCCTTTCAAGCCAAAATCCGGATATTTTTCATTAAACTTAAGCATTATACCCACTGCAGATTTCGGATTAACCACAAGCTTCCCGTTTTCTTCAATGAGGTTGAACTGCCCGGAGGTTCCGTCATCGAAGGAAAATATCATGGGCTTTTTCCCGGCAGGAACATCTATATTGTGATCTATAAAATCACGCATACTTATAAGCCTGTAGCCTTCATTGTAAAGCGTTTCAAGCAGCTGTTCAAAAGCACTGAAGGAAGTAGTGTAGAGGTTATCTGTTGTACTGTCCAGATCTTCTACAAAATTATGAAACATCACGATGGGAATCTCCCCCGCTTCATTTGGCTGAACCACTGAATAATCAACAGGTTCGCGCCTTTCAACCGGTTTTTCGGTAGGAGTGGGCTCTTTAGGCGTATCTGTAGGCTCGGGAATCTGTGTTATATTGCTTTCTTCAGAAACTGCAGGTGTTGGTGTTGTTCGGCCGGAGTCTTCCTTCCTTTTAGATTCAGAAAATTTACATGCAGAAAAAGTAAAGAGTACTGAAACCAATAAAACAAATACAGTTAATTTCCAACGTTTCATCTTCTGTACACTCCTGTTAAATTAGTATTCTATGCCGCATCTTGCTTTAATACCTCTGTCATAGGGATGTTTCAACGAACCCATCTTTGTAATGTAGTCTGCTGCTTCATAAAAGTCCTTTGGAGCATCTCTTCCGGTACAAACAATTTCTACCTTTGCAGGCCTTTCAGAAATGTCCTTTAAAACCTCCCGTAAATCCAGAAGATCACATTGAATGCAATCAAGTATCTCATCAAGTATTACAATATCATAGTTACCAGAAAATATTTCTGTTCTGATTTTTCTCCAGCCCCTTAAAATATCCTCTTTTGTTTCAGAAAGCTCTTTTTCGGTCATATTCCAGAGGAATTTACTATGGCGCTGAATGAGCCGAAAAAAAAGAAGTTTTTCAGGAAAATTATCGAGAATATTTCTTTCTCCGGTACTGGTAGTTTTCAAAAACTGGGCAAATAATACATTCATGTTCCAGCCAAGGGCTCTTATAGCCATGCCTATTGCTGCTGTTGTTTTACCCTTGCCATTACCAATGTAAAGGTGAATCATACCTTTTCTGTCCATACAAAATCCCCATAACAAAAACCCCGGATTTCGAGGTTCATTAACAAATATACGGCACAAAAGTATGGATATATTATAAACTATATTTCTACTGACATCAATAACATGGTTTTTATTTGAGTTCCTGTTCAAAGGAAATTTTATGTATAATTGCTTGCTATCTGCGGTATTTTTTCAAAAGATCATTTCCTTTGCCAAAACGGTTTACCCTGCTTAAAGGTTTGGATTTTCTATTTATCCCTATAATACCTCCAATCGCACCTGCAAGAATACCCGTTATTATCATAATAACCGAACGTGGGTTCAAAATAAAATCATTAAAAATGATACTGCTCGCAATATATAATATAAGCATATATGCAAAACCAGTAAGTGCACCTCTTATCATCCCGTTTTTTTCATTGTGAACTCCCGTCTTAAATCCTGCAACAAATAAACTCGAAAGAGTAGCTATCAGAACTGCAATTGTTTTATATTTCTCAGGAAAATCAGTAAATGTTAAAATTGCGGCGAGAATGAACATAGCTGGTATAGTTATAGCAAATGCTGTTAATAAAGCCTGCGAAAATCCAAATCCGGATTTTGCTGTCCCACTTCTTAAACCTGATTTTTCCAGCATAATAATTTCCTCCAAAATTTTCTATGCTTCAATTTATGCATCGTTAATGTGTTTTAGAACAAGTCTTAAGAACAAGTTTATTACCAATTGTTTCTAAATTGAAATGTAACATCATTACGTCAACTTGAATAAACTGATAATGTAATAAAAAAGGAGGGGGTTAAGAACATGGGAGGCAGACGAGGATTCTTCAGCGAAAATAGTGAAGTACTGTTTTTTATCATTCTATTCCTACTCCTGTTCTGGGACAATGGATGCTGCGATTACGATTAAACTAAAAAAAGTTCGTCCACTTTACTAAGTAACAGGTAAATGCAGATAGCTTGTTTGTGGCCGGCTTTCTGTCAGAACAAAAGTTTTATGCCAAGTAAAATCAGAGCCTATTGCAAAGGAGGGGATATAAATGGCAGACGGCATGTTCGGTGGCTGGAATAATAGTGAGGTTTTATTCTTCATCCTTATTTTCCTGTGCTTGTTCTATAATCGCGGCTATGGCTACGGCGGTTGCGACAAATGTTAGGAAAACCAGGGCTGTAGTTTAGAAAGTAACCTATAATCAATCGAGTAAGAGGCTGTCCATTGGTCGGGTAGCCTCCTACTTGATATTTTCTTATTCGGTTTTGCCCTTCATCTGCTTTAAGAATCTGATCAGATAAAAAGCACCTGCGGTAAATGATACCGCCAAACCTGCCCAAAGCAGGTATTCTGCAACGGATATATTAAGAAAAGACAGTACTATTCCTGCAAAAATAATAGCCGAAGCTGCTTTTCCAATCCAATTAGAATAAACAACAACATCTTTTTTTAAGAAAAACAATGCCCCGATAATCATGGCCAATTCTTTTACACAGAGAATATTAAAGAAAAGCATTGGAATCCTGCCACCAGTTGACAACAGCAGAAGAGCTGTTAGCTGCAGCAGTTTATCAGCAAGTGGGTCTGCCAGTTTTCCAAAATTTGACGTAGCCCGAAACTTTCGGGCAATATAACCATCTACCACATCGGTAATTTCAGCCAGAACAAAAATAACCAAACTTATAACCCACTCTTTCAGAATCATAAAATATGCCATTACTGGTATAACCACAAGCCTGAGTACAGTTAATATATTTGGTATGTACCTCCACTTACTTTTGCTTATTTTAAGCACTTCCTTCCTCATTATATATGGCTTGTATCATATTAAACAAATCAGGTTTATATTTTCTCATGTTAATAGGTTTTAAATCATTATTAACCCATATATGTTCTGTCTCTCCTGTAACAATAGGTTTTAAAGAACCTCTTCTAATCACTTCATAATAGAATGTGATTCTTGTAGGTGTTAAATCAACAATACGGGTTTTTACAATTATCTCGTCCTCATAAAATGACGGGTGATAATAATTGCATTTAAGGCTGCGTAATGGGAGCCTTATCCCTTCTTCCTCCATTTTGCTGTATGTAATACCTGCTTTTTTTATAAAATCCGTTCTTCCGCATTCAAACCAAATTGGGTAAACTGAATGGTGTACTATACCCATTTGATCGGTTTCCTGGTACCGAACAATAAGCTTTGTTTTTGAAACCATGTTCTATCCTCTTCCGGCCTGTGTATTTCACTATAAATGGCCTACAAAGCAAGAATTTTATTAAGTTCAACCATTTCCTCATCAATTGTCTTTTTCATTGAAAGGGCCTCATCAATATCAAAATCGGTGATAATTCCATTTTGCATTGAAACAACCCGGTTTTTAGAGCCATTTTTCAGAAGCTTTACCGCATAGGCACCCATACAGCTTGCTGTGACACGATCGTATACTGTCGGGCTGCCTCCGCGCTGAATATGACCTAGTATTGTTGCTCTTGTTTTTATGTCGGTCTTCTCTTCAATATACTTAGCTATTTCAACCGCACCGCCCACACCTTCAGCAATTATTACCAGGTAATGCTTTTTGCCACGGTTTCTGCCTTCAATAATTGGTTTTATGATATCCCTGTCTATATCAAACTCTTTCTCAGGCAGAATAACAGCTTCTGCTCCACCGGATATTGCAACATTTAATGCAATATATCCGGCCTTTCTGCCCATAACTTCAAGCACGCTACAACGTTCATGGGAATACGCTGTATCCCTTATTTTATCAATTGCATCCTGAACAGTATTCAGTGCAGTGTCAAAGCCTATAGTATATTCTGTTGAAGCAATGTCGTTATCAATAGTTGCAGGTATGCATATAGTTGTAAAACCCTGACTGCTAAGATCCCGCGCTCCTCTGAAAGAACCATCCCCACCAATTACCACCAGGGCATCAATGCCAAAAACCTCTGCAATTGTGATTCCTTTTTTAACTCCTGCTTCAGTGTTAAATTCCGAAGACCTGGCAGTCTGTAAAACTGTACCTCCACGGTGAATCAAGTCTCCAACAGAGCGCAGGGTCATTTCTTCAATATCACCGCTTAAAAGCCCTGCATACCCTTTGCGTATGCCCAATACTTTAAAACCATAATAAATGCCCGTTCTAACAACTGCACGAACAGCTGCATTCATACCGGGGGCATCTCCACCACTGGTCAAAACTCCAATTGTCTTAATTTCGCTCATTTCCTCACCAACTTCTGTAATAATGTTGAATTTGCTGATTTTTTATTTAGGTGTAATTAAAACCCGTGCATTCTACACGGGCTTGTAAAGATTAGCATAATATAATAAATTAAAACCCTTTTTCAATGATTATACTATGCGCCTCTTCTACTTCACCTTCAGGAACAGAAATTTCAAAACAATTATCACTCTTCTCCTTTTGGCTAACGGGACTAACTTTTACCAAAATACCTTCTGCTTCCAATGCTGATTTTAACTTCTCAGCAATTTCCTTATTTTGGGCCATATAAACAACTGTCCACATTCATTGTTCCCCCCTGCCAATTCAGGTTCTTAGGTTCCTAAGGACACCAATACGCAATATTACTGTTGTTTTACAGTTGCAGATATTTGCTCGATGCAAAAGAAAAAATATTCCTGTGATTACTATATATTATTTTCCTTTAAAACGCAAGTCACAAACCCTTTTAATAAACAGCTGTTTTCTCATATTTTATGTTTTCCTCGCCAAGCAGATTTATGAGTTCGTTTAATAGTGTCCTGTTGCAAAAGACGCGGTACTTCTTATTTACAGTTCCATTGTAATACAAATAAACAGGCTCTGTTCCCTCAAAATATTTCAGAAGAGAACAGACAGCAGAAATAATTTCCCGCTTTGTATTTTCGGGTATACGAACCTTAATGCAGTTAATAAATTCCTGAAATTTATTATTGTTTTCCTTTGGTTCTTTGCTGCCAGGACTGCCATTTTCGGTTTTAACACTGTAAAAAGCTCTGCTTTCACTAATAAAACTATTGCTTGAACCACTTTTATTTTTAGAGTCATTCGGAAAATTTTCACCTTTTACAATTGGTTTTACCATTTCAACAAGAATTTTTGGCTGTTCATCTTCCCTTATGCTTAATTTCCCTTCAATCCAAACAGGCAGCTCAGGTTTTACCAGTTCACCATATTTCTCCAGGACACTTGGAAAAATAATAACCTCCATCTGACCGGTAAGGTCTTCTACAGTTACAAATGCCATCAATTGATTATTTTTTGTTGTAATGGTTTTTATTTCGGTAATAATGCCTGCTATTCGCGCAAATGAACCATCTGAGAACTTGTTATTAATATGCCCTGTGTCCTGTTCTTCAACAAATAAATCCGAAGAATACAAAGTTGCATGTTTTCTGATATCCTCTTCAAATTCACTTAAAGGATGCCCCGATACATATAAACCCAGAACATCTTTTTCCATTGCGAGCAATAGCCTGAAATCATATTCCTCCAGATCCGGATATGAAACCTCATGTACAACAGTTGAATCAGCACCCGATGCAATATCGAATAAAGACATCTGACCTTCTATTTTTCTTTTTCTTTCATTGGCAATATTATCAATAATCCTGTCATAGGAATTCATAAGCCTGGAACGATATACCCTGAATGAATCAAAGGCTCCGCTTTTAATCAGGCTTTCAATGCATCTTTTATTCAAATCCCTGCTGTCAACTCTCTCACATAGATCTGGAAAACTCTTAAAGGGGCCATTTTTATTCCGCTCGGCAATAATATGCCTCACAACACTGCTTCCAACATTCTTTACAGCTGCAAGCCCAAAACGGATCTTTCCATTGCTGACAGTAAAACGCTCCCCACTTTCATTTATGTCAGGGGGCAGTACCTGAATTCCCATTCTTCTGCATTCCAAAACATATTGGGATATTTTATTCGGTGAGCCTAAGAAACTGTTCAAAAGTGCAGCCATAAACTCAACAGGATAATAATGTTTCAGATAGGCCGTTTGGACTGCTATAACAGCATAACCGGCAGCGTGGGACTTATTAAAAGCATAACTGGCAAAGTCCATCATTTCATCGAATATCTCATTGGCAGTTTTCTCATCCACGCCATTGCGCACAGCGCCGGGTATCAGCACATTTCCTTCTGAATCTGATTCCCCGTAAACAAACTTTTGACGTTCTTCTTCCATTATTTCCTTTTTCTTTTTAGCCATAGCACGGCGAACCAAATCAGCTCTGCCAAGAGAATATCCTGCCAGCCTCCTTACAATCTGCATTACCTGTTCCTGATAAACCATACAGCCATAAGTAACATTCAATATAGGCTCGAGCAGAGGATGGGCATATTTAATATTCTCGGGATTTTTCTTGTTTCTGATATACCTGGGGATCTGATCCATTGGCCCCGGCCGGTAAAGAGATATACCTGCTATAATATCTTCAATACATGAAGGTTTCAGTTCGGTCATAAACTGTGTCATTCCCGAACTTTCAAGCTGAAATATACCAAGAGTTTCACCACGGCTAATCAGTTGGTATATCCCGGGATCGTTCATATTAATATTGTCAATATCAATTTTTATTCCGTGGTTTTCTTCAACCATTTTTACAGTATCTCTGATTACAGTAAGGGTTCTTAAACCTAAGAAATCCATTTTAAGAAGCCCCAGTTCTTCCAGGGTATTCATCGGGAACTGCGTGCATATATTTCCTTCACTCTGGTATAATGGAACATATTCAGTTACAGGCTCGCTGGAGATTACAACCCCTGCAGCATGTGTGGAAGCATGCCTGGGCATTCCTTCAAGAATTATAGCAGTGCTGATCAGTTCGTGGGTACGCGGCTCAGTTTCATAGGCATTTCTTAGTTCGCTGTTTATTTCTAAAGCTTTTTCAATACTCATCCCTAACTGCATTGGTATCATTTTTGCGATTCTGTCAACCTCCGCATAGGGAATTGCAAGGGCACGCCCAACGTCTCTTATTACAGCACGCGCCGCCATTGTTCCAAAAGTGATAATCTGAGCTACCCTGTCTTTGCCATATTTATTGACAACATAATCGATAACTTCTCCACGGCGTTCAAAACAGAAATCAATGTCAATATCGGGCATGCTGATACGCTCGGGGTTTAAAAAACGTTCGAAAATAAGATTATAACGTATCGGGTCAACATTTGTTATACCAAGGCAGTATGAAACCATACTGCCTGCTGCAGAACCTCTTCCCGGGCCTACCATTATACCGTTTTCCTTAGCGTAGCGTATGAAATCCCACACTATTAAAAAGTAATCAACATAACCCATGTTATTAATTATTGAAAGTTCGTAATTTAGCCGTTCCAAAAGCTTTGGATTATTATTATATTTTTTTTCAAACCCTTTCAGGCATTGTTTTTTAAGGTATTCAAAGGCATCCTCATTGCCAGGCACATCGAATTTAGGCAAGTGTAGTTTACCAAACTCAAGTTCTACATTGCACATTTCTGCAATTTTAACCGTATTGGAAATTGCCTCAGGACAGTAATGAAACTGCTTTTGCATAATCTCCGGTGGTTTCAGATACAATTCATCGGTTTCAAACTGCATATGGTCGTCATCTTCAACGGTTTTTGCTGTCTGCACGCACATAAGAATTTCCTGGGCTCTTGCATCTTCTTTTCTCAAATAATGCACATCATTAGTTGCCACCAGTGGAATCCCTGTTTCTTGAGACAATCTCACAAGACCCTGGTTTACAAGTTTTTGCTCTTCTATTCCATTATGCTGAAGTTCAAGATAAAAATTACCCTTGCCAAATATATTTTCAAACTGAATCGCCAGCTTTTTTGCTTTTTCATAGTCATTGTTCAATAATGCAGTAGGGATATCTCCTGCGAGGCAGGCACTTAAGCCAATCAGCCCTTCATGATACCGTTTTAACAGTTCCATATCAATTCTGGGTTTGTAGTAAAACCCTTCGGTGAATGCTGCAGAGACCATTTTCATAAGATTCTTATATCCCTTGTTATTCTTTACAAGCAACACCAAATGTCCCTGCTCGGAATCAAGCCGTGCGTCTTTATCAAACCTTGTACGGGCTGCAGTATATACCTCGCAACCCAGGATTGGTTTTATACCTTCTTTTTTGCATGCTTTATAAAAGTCTATAACCCCGTACATAGCGCCGTGATCGGTTATAGCAATACTGTCCATTCCCAGCTCCTTAACCCTCTTTACAAGAGGCCAAATCCGGTTTGCTCCATCCAGAAGACTGTATTCAGTATGTACATGCAAATGAACAAAAGAACCCATACAATTCTCCGTTTTCAGGTTTTCCTAAATTTACCTTTATCTGATTGTTCTCTCAACAATTTTCTTATTATGAATTCCCAATATAAATATTATAGTAACAGAATGATTTGTGCAAGATATTCTAAACAGACTTATATCAAGATATCTGGCGCATCACTTCCAACTTTAAACAAAATCTACCCGTGTTCCACCTTTAACCTCTACTATTTTCCCATCAACACTTAACCATACGGAATGTGCCAATGGATTTATAACAAACTTTAAAGAAGCAGAGAATTTTAACAATTCATAACTTTTCAGATAATCCACAATTTCAATATTTGTTGCATACCAAATGTCATCTCTGTTTCCTACCATTTTACAAAAGCTTTCAATAAGAACCCAGTTATTGTCATTGTCAAACTCGTAACTGTGTCCCCATACATACATTAAATACAAATATTGCTTTTTATGCAGATTAATAAACTTTTCACCAAGCTCCATAAGACCACGATTATGATGGCATGTAGCCTTCCAACGGAAAAAATCTTCGGGCAGGCCAAAATCTCCTGTTTCCTCAACAGTTCGTGCATACTCGTACCCCAGATTCGGCAATACTTCTCTGATCTGCTTGTTATATGATCCATTGGGGTAAGATAAGCCGCGTATTGGATAACCCACTATGTCTTCAAGATTTACACGATCACTATACAGTTCCTGTACTATCTGCTCTTTCGGACACCTTGCTATCGTTGGGTGGGTACATGTATGTGCCGAAATTTCATGACCCTTATATAAACCTTCTATTTCTTCGGCTGATATGCGTTCGGGCTGGTTTAACAAATCTGAATTAAGATGGAATGTTCCTTTAATGCCATACTTATTAAAAATACCGACAAGTCTCCTGTCCTGTATTTTTCCGTCATCGTAGCTCATTGTTAAAGCCTTGTGTTTTCCACCTGGGAAACATAAATAAACCTGCATGAAAATCACTTCCCTGCCTAATTTTTTTCCGGTTAAATAAATTACCCGCCAATGCCGGGGTCTAATATCTTTTTTCTTTTGATATAATGACCCTGTTTTCTGTAATAATCGCCATCACATTCATATCATGGTCTTCTACAGGCAATTCATTAACTATCTGGGATTCAAATGCAATACCTATTGTCCTGCATTTATCGGACAGCTGTGCTAAATATTTGTCGTAATACCCACCACCATATCCAATACGGAAGCCATTTCTATCAAATAAAAGCCCCGGTACTATTACCAAATCTATATCCCCTTCGCCAATTGGCAATAAGTGAGGCTTGGGCTCCATTATATTAAAAAAACCCATTTGAAGATCATTTTCAACATTAGTTATAGGAACAGCCTCCATTTTTACACGGGGTATAACCCTGGGAACACAAACCCTCTTGTCCATTGTTATTGCTTTTTCAATGATGCCCGATGTTCTTACCTCATTGCCGGTGGATACATAAACAAAAACAGTTTCACTATGCTCAAACCATGGATGATTACACACCCTGTTTTGAATAATATCGCTAAGCTGAATAACACTTTCCGTATTAATTGAATCCCGTAATTCTTTAGCTTTCTGTCTAAGTTCTTTTTTCGTCATTTGTCCCTGCCATAAAAAGTTTTTTAATAAAAGAAAAGCACTTCAGGAGTAGCCTGAAGAAGCATTCTTTAATGAAGGTATTATAGCAAATTTTTTATGTCTTTATTGTTTTGCTCCACATTGAGGACAATAGGCAATATCTTTACCGATTTCTGTTCCACACGAATGACATTTTTTAACGTTTTTAATTTCAAGAATTTTCTGTTGTAATTCTTCTATTTTTCTTTCATGTTCGGCAATAACAGTACATTTTTCACCAAAACCGACATCGTTCCCTGCTATATACTGCTCATATACTGCTTTTCCTATCTCAGAATAAATTTTGTTGATTTTGTCTTTCTCCTGTGAAATACTCAGGTTGAGTTTAGAAATTTCCACCATGTCACCTGTTTTTTGAGCAATATTTTTCGTAGCTTTTTTCAGATCATCCAGAAATGCCATTTATGAACCACCTCCAAAAATTAACTGATTATTAATAGAATATAATTATTCTCTGTTAAAATCAAGATTTCTGTAATATTTTCATAGGCTTCAGTCCAATGATATTTCCCTGGCTGATAAACTTACACTGAGGTTTGATGATAAAATAACCCTGTTAACTGTCAGCTGATACTGGTGCTTTTCTGTCACAAAGATTCTTTTATCCACAACCTGTACCACCAGTTCCAAGTCTATTTCACTGATTTTTTTCCCTAACAGAATATCATATTTCTGTTTTACTGCCTGTTCAAGAACCATTTTTTCAAGTACATCTTCAATATCAATCTGTACAGTAATACCTTTTAATGTAAGTTCTTTTTCGGGCTGGGATTGTTCAAGTTTTTCAAGCTTAATTTTATAATCTTCGACCATGCTTTCAAGGTATTTGTTGCGCTTGTACAGGTTGTCTATTTTTGCTGCCAATAAAAGATTCCATAATAATATACCCATTATAATACCTGAAACCAGGCCTGTAAGAAACACAGCAAAAACGCCTTTTTTGTTCATGGCATCTTATTTCCGACGAGAGAAATAAGTTTTATTATATAAGCACCAAGATTAGCTCCTATCATAGCAACAATTATATAAATAACCTCACGTATCATAAGTCTTATCTGCCCCTGTAAAATTCCCTTTTCAAACATTTCAAGGGAATCGAACGAACCTCCAAGAGCAATGGCAATTGCCCACACCTTTACAAAAGATGACATATCCCCCATAGCTTTCATAGGCGGCCTGTCATTAATTACTGCTGCTATACCAGAGAAACATCCTGCTCCAAATACAACCCCGAAAGCAACTAAAAAATGATTTATCAGATTGTCCCAGAAAGACATAAAATAATCCCTGCTTTTTTTATTAATTTTATGCTTACAGGGACATATTAATGTCTGTTATTTAAGAGGCAAAGAAATTATCAGTTAAATTCAGCACATGGTTTCAACCGGATGATTTAAAGAGAATAAATTTAAAGTTTTTTTCTCAGTATCGAATTTGGCATAATAGTCTCTGGTACTTTCAGGGTATATTTCATCTGCGGATGAGGAGTACTGTCAATTCTGTTCCCTTCCATATCCCACATATCGGTAATTTTCATTGAAATGTCCCGGCCGTTGGGCTGCATTATTTCAATTTCTTCCCCCGAGAAAACTCTGTTCCTTTGTTCTATTAACGCTGTTTTTTCTTTCTCATCGAATGAAAGAACAATACCAACAAATTCATGGCTCTGTATATAACTGCTTGTTCCATAATTTTGGCTGTCTGCTCCGGGTCTGTTGAAGAAAAATCCTGTTGTAAAACTCCGGTGGCTCACTTTTGATACCTCATCAAGCCACTCCTGACTGAATACATAATTTTCAGGATCGTTTAAATAGGCATCAAGTGCCCTGCGATAAGCACGTACAACGGTTGAAACATAAAACGAACTTTTCATTCTGCCCTCTATTTTAAAACTCGAAACACCGGCAGCAACAAGTTCGGGTATATGTTCAATCATGCATAAGTCTTTGGAGTTTAGTATAAATGTTCCTCTTTCATCTTCTGTGATAGGATAGTATTCACCCGGTCTTTTTTCCTCCATAAGGTAATATTTCCAACGGCATGACTGGGCACAGTCCCCCCGGTTTGCGTCTCTTCCGCACATAAAGCTGCTTAAAAGACATCTGCCCGAGTAGGAAATACACATTGCTCCATGAACAAAGGCCTCTATCTCTATTTCAGGAACTTTTTGATGTATAAATGAAAGCTCTTCAAGAGATAACTCCCTTGCTGCGATAATCCTTGATGCACCAAGCTCTTTATAATACCTGGCAGTTTTATAGTTAGTAACATTAGCCTGAGTGCTTATATGAACAGGCATTGAAGGATTGATTTCCTTTATCACCGATAAAACACCTAAATCGGACACTATAATGGCATCTGCACCTAAATCTGAAATCCGGGCTATATAATCTTCCATGCCTTCAAAATCTTCATTATGAGGCATAATGTTCATTGTAACATATACCTTTTTATTTCTCTGATGAGCAAACTTAATACCTTCTTTCATATCTTCATAGGTAAAATTGCCAGCACCGGCTCTCAGGCCAAATCTTGGCCCGGCAAGGTAAACCGCATCTGCTCCATATATAATAGCCATTTTTAACTTTTCAGGATTACCAGCAGGGGCAAGAAGTTCTATATTCACGAAATCTCTCCTTTTAATAATTCTGAAACAAAATCTAAGTTATACAGGAAAAAATAACTCAATTCTTACGGATGCCCGTTTTAACACATACTGCAATTCCGTCGCCTGATGGAACTATGCTTGTAATTAGTTCATTGTTTTGACGCAGAAGCTGAATGTATTCTTTAAGTTTAACTATAATTGTGCGATGTTTGTGTTCAACGAAACCCTCTTTAGCTACCATACCCCTGTAAAGAACATTATCGGTAACAAAAATACCACCTGATTTAAGAAGCCTCAGGCAATGGGGCAGCATCTCAATATACTGGCCTTTTGCAGCATCCAGAAAAATAAAGTCATATGGTGTGCTGAGGCATTGTAACACCTCTGTTGCATCACCGTTTATAATTCGTATTTTTTCTCCTAATCCTGCTCTTTTAATATATCCAACAGCCTTTTCAATCATTTCTTCATTTATTTCAATTGTATCGATTACACCACATTCATCCATGGACTTAGCAAGTATTATAGATGAATAACCGATGGCTGTTCCAATTTCAAGTATCCTTTTGGGCTTTGAAATATAGCATAAAATTTTCAATAAATGTGCAGATTCAGGCTGTATAATGGGAATGTGGGCTTCTTTGGCATGTTCCTCCATTTCCTTCAGCAGTGGATCGGTCTGTTCTAAGATGCTGGCTAAAAAATTGTTAATATGAGGGTAAGTAATTTCATTTTCCAACAAAAATCTACTCCCAAAACTATTTATATGTCCATATTAATCTCAATACACCGTTTAAGCTAATCCAGCATTCCATGTGCAGCAAGATCCTTGTTATGCCCGCTAAGTGTTTCATTGTATATAACTGTTCCGTCAGGCGGCGAGAAAAAGAAGAAATAATTAGTGTCTTCGGGATACAATGCTGCTTCTATAGCCTCTACCCGTGGTGAACAGATAGGCCCGGGAGGAAGCCCTTTATTGGTGTATGTGTTATACGGACTGTCTATTTCCTTATCCTTATTCGTCAGAATCTGAATTCTTCCAAGACCTGCCATAATTCTTGCATATTGCAGCGTTACATCGACCTGCAGATATGGAAAAGCTCTACTGTTCAACCTGTTATGAAGTACACTGGATATTTTTTCATAGTCGGTAAGATATTTTGCTTCCATTTCAATAATGGATGCAAGGGTTACGACTTCATCAATTGTCATTCCTAATTCTTCTGCACGCTCGTAGTATTCAGGCTTAAAAATTGAATCGAATTCTCTGAGAAGCCTGTCTACAATTTCTTCCTCTGTCCAGTCTACTTCAATTTTATAAGTGTCGGGGTACAAATATCCTTCTAAAGGATATTTTCTATCGGGAACATTTTCTAAAAATTTGTATTTTTTGATTTTTGTCTTGCATAAGGATTCAAATTTGTCTCTATCAACATAGCCTCTTTCGGACAGATAATCTATTAATTCAACCACAGTGAAGCCCTCGGGAATTCTTATATCCTTTGTTGGGTTCGAAACAGGATTGCTGGTTAATACCAGCATAAGTCCTTCATAATTCAGTTCCTTGCTTACAATATGTTTTCCTGCTTTATACTTGCCGTCATAACCGTTAAGTTTCGAAAGAAACCTAAACAACCATGGATACTCAACAAGTCCTTCCTTTTCAAGCAATGCTGCAACATCAGCTGTTCCGTACCCTTCAGGAATTTCTATTTCAATCTGTTCCTCCTTAGGTATCTCGATTTTTCCTTTGGAAACATATTCTATCCCATATTTTGTAAGGTAGGTGTAGGATACATATGCCGAGGAAAAAAACAGTGCCATGCATACTACAACAAATATTAAAAATCTAAGAAACCTTCTTTTCTTTTTTCTACCCTGTTTTGACATAGGATCACCTTCCCATGCATGCAATATTCTATTTGTCCTTTTTCTTTTCTTTAGCTCTTAATGTATTACTAAGAACCCTTTTTCTTAGTCTGATATGTTTAGGTGTTACTTCAACCAACTCATCATCTGCAATAAATTCAAGGCATGCTTCAAGACTTAAAACCTTGGGTGGCACAAGCCTGAGTGCTTCATCCGAACCTGCAGCCCTGATGTTTGTTACATGCTTTTTCTTACAGACGTTTATAACCACATCCTCAACCTTTGAGCTTTCACCCACGATCATGCCCTCGTAAACCTTTTCACCTGGACCTATAAATAAAGTGCCCCGCTCCTGTGCATTATATAATCCGTAAGTGATGGCTTCTCCTGTTTCCCAGGCTATTATTGATCCACGGTCCCGGCTCCTTATCTCTCCCTTATAGGGCTCATATCCATTAAAAACATGATTCATTATACCATTTCCCCTTGTAGTCGTCAAAAGTCTTGACCGAAAGCCAATCAAACCCCTGGCAGGTATTTTGTATTCAAGTCTTGTAAATCCCTGATGCGGGGAATTCATATTAGCAATTTCGCCCTTTCTTGCGCCCAGCTCTTCCATTACAGAGCCCATATATTCTTCGGGTACGTCTACAATCAGATATTCAATAGGCTCACATAATACTCCGTCAATATACTTTGTAATTACTTCTGGTTTTGATACCTGAAATTCGTAACCTTCCCTTCGCATGGTTTCAATAAGGATGGATAAATGCAATTCACCCCTTCCCGACACCTTGAAACTATCTGGTGAATCGGTTTCTTCAACCCTAAGGCTTACATTTGTTTCCTTTTCTTTGAAAAGCCTGTGTCTCAAGTGTCTTGAGGTTACATATGTACCCTCGGTGCCGGCAAAAGGACTGTTGTTAACAAGAAACTGCATAGATATGGTAGGTTCATCAATGTCGACAAAGGGCAGAGGTTCCGGGTGTTCGGCATCACAAATTGTATCTCCGATAGTTATATCCTCACATCCTGTAATACATATTATTTCTCCGGCCTGGGCCTTTTCTACATCCAGCCTGTTTAAACCGTTGAAGACCTGAATTGATCCAATCTTAACAGGCTCTATCAAACCATCATTTCTGCATACAACAACCCTGTCACCTTTGGATATAGTCCCCCGCTCAATTTTTCCAATAGCGATTCTTCCTACATAATCATCATAGTCAAGACTTGATATCAGCATCTGGAAAGGTGCATTAATATCTCCCCCGGGTGAGGGAACATGCTTTAAAATGGTATCAAACAGCGGACTTAAGTCTTTTGATTCTGAGGTCTTATCCAAGAACGCAAAGCCATCCCGCCCTGAAGCATAAACTACGGGAAATTCGAGCTGATCATCGTCTGCTTCCAGTTCTATAAAAAGCTCAAGAATCTCATTAATAACCTCTTCAGGTCGTGCTTCCCGGCGATCGATCTTATTGATAACAACTATCGGCTTTAAATGTAAACTTAATGCTTTTCTTAAAACAAAACGTGTTTGAGGCATCGGACCTTCGTAAGCATCAACTAAAAGAAGAACACCATCAACCATCTTAAGAATCCGTTCCACTTCCCCGCCAAAGTCAGCATGTCCCGGGGTATCTACTATATTAATACGGACATTTTTATATAAAACGGCCGTATTTTTAGACATAATGGTAATTCCCTTTTCTCTTTCAAGCTCGTTGGAATCCATTACGCGTTCAACAACCTTTTCATTTGCCCTGAAAATACCGCTTTGCTTAAGCATTGCATCAACAAGAGTTGTTTTGCCATGATCTACATGGGCAATTATGGCAATATTCCTTATATCGTCACGTTTCTGAGTCATTGTTTCACTCCCCTACATTACTTTTCCCATTCTAAGTCAATGTATTAGGAAATGTCAATAAAAACATTGTTGAATATTGCCATATATTGCTAATCAGACAGAAAAAACCGGTATTACCCTTTGAATAATAAATACCTGTATAAAAGTTTTTTCATAAAATACATGTCCCTGCCGGTTTTTGATTTTATTTCCGAAACAAAAGAGAAAACACGTTTTAAAGTTTTTTTGCCTACATCGCAAGAACCAAACCTGACGCTATAATATAACTCCACCATTTCAGACATGCTCATGCAGTTAAAGCTATACCGCCGGTCTACTATTTGTGCATATTCCTTTGGTGTTTGTCCGGGTTGTAAAACACTTCCAGCCTGAGACAATAAAGAAACAGCATAACGGTATAATAGCAGAATGCTCTTCTTCGGTGAAATTATATTCAGAATAATACGCCTGACAAGAATAAACAATAAATTCATTATCAAAACAACCAGTACAAAAGCAATTATGAAAAGAAGAATTGTATTTATTGTAATTACAGGAGTATCCGAAGGACTTTCTTCAATTTCTGGTATAAAAACATTCGGCATCGGTCTGCCCTGTTCATATTCATCAGGTATTTCGGGAATAAATCCTTCATTACCCGTTCCTGTTTCACGAAGGCTAACATAATAGTTTTGCGCATTTGCCATGGGTGGTGTAGGTTCAAATGTCACCCAGCCAACACCCTCCAGATAGACTTCAACCCAGGCATGGGCATTCTGGTTCGTAACCTGATAGCTATTATCCCTTCCGGATTTTTCAGGTAATAAAAATCCCTCCACATACCTTGATGGTATTCCTATTGCTCTTGTCATTACACAAAGAGCACTGGCAAAATATGAGCAATACCCCTCTTTCCCGTCAAACAAAAAATAGTCTACAAAATCCTGTGTTAATGGTGGGTATGAAGGATTAAGAGTGTAATGATAATTTTGACGTAAATAGGTTTCAAGGTTTTTTACTTTGGCATATGTCGTGTTGCTGGAAGATGTAATCTCCTTTGCCAGTTCTATAACTCTTTCTGGTATTTCTTCGGGTATATTGGTGTAAAGCCTGTATATTTCTTCTTTTCGTCCTTCAAGCTGTTTATATATATCCTGTACATCGGTAAGCTGTTGTATTAGTTTGCTTTGATTATCCAGGCTCTCATGTTCTTCAATAAACTTTTCCAGATACTCGTTAAACTCTGAGTACAAACCCGGTTTACTAAGATTAAAAAAATTCTCGATTTCTTTCATTCCATAAGCAGGTTGAAGGTACTCAATATAATAAGTGCTTCGGCCACGCAATCTCCTGTCTGACTGAAATATGCCTTCAGCATTCTCATTAAGTTTGTATAAGTTTGAAGAAAGACCCGTAATTGGCACAAGCAATTTAAGTGGAGTAAACAATGACTTTGTTCTGACATTCAGATGCTGCACCGTAATTTTTTCTTTAGGGAAAAGTTTCAATAAAACCTGAGGTTTTCTGTTAATATTAAAAAACTCAAGGTACTCTTCTGTCGAAACATTTGTTCTTTCGGATGGCACTTCTCCATTCAGAAGGTATTCATTATACTCACCTGCAGGTAAAATACCTAATTGTATGCAGGTTGCTTTCCATCCATATGTAAGCTCTGTGTGATCATAAATCCTGTCTTCAAGTAAATACTCACCGCTCTTCTCTGCCATTTGCCACCCTGCACCTGTATAACTGTCGTAAACAGCTCCCCTCAAATACACACGTGTTGGTGCATTTACAAATAGAATAGGGGTATTATCGGCATGCACAGGACCTCCCAGGCGTGAAGGGTTCCCAAAACCCGTTTTGGCAAGAGAAAATGTATCGTACCTGTCAACCGAAAGTTTCTTTTGCATATCCCACCAGAGATTGTATATCTTATTATCTAACCAGGGCCATTCAATGGGTTTTTCACTCACAGTAACAGTAGTTGAAACAAGAATAACAACCAGTGCAATAGGCATGAAATGAATAAGCATGCTTCCACTATTTAATGTTTCTTCAGAACTTCTGTTATTTTTAGAATTTATTAAATAGATGTGCCTTATATAGCATACAATGGCAACAGCAATAAATATATAAAAGGAAAGCTTATCCACATGCCTGTTTAACCCCCACACAGTCATGAAAAAGATTAGGCCGGGTGTAAATAGGATATAGAACCTGAAACGCCTGATTAAAAAAAAGTAAACAGGCAAAGCTACAATAAGTGAATACACACCGACAGCGCAAAAAAGTTGGGAAACAGGTATAGTATCGTCATAGTAACCTGTTCCAACCTGAATTATAACATTTATCAGTTTTATAACAGATGTGAATGTTCCCGACAGGTTTGAAAGTCCACTTTTAAAAACAAAAAATACAGCAAGGCAGAGTCCTGCTCCTGCCACAGACAAAAAAACTATACGTCCGACTTTTGTATTTACAAGACAATAAAAAATCAAAGCCCCTGTTGCAAAAAGAAGCATATGCCACATCTTGACCGGAACACGCATTGGAACAAGTGTTGCTTTTATAACAGAAAAAATAAAAAGAATTCCGATAAATGCAAGGGTTAAAAAATCATAATACCGTTTTTTCATGAATTCTCCCCTTCATAATACTGAAAAACTATATCCTTTCAGTCATTCATCCTTGATACATTTTTAAGCAGATTTACCGTCCTTATGCCAAGCTCAGGCAGTTCCTTTTCCAATGCCTTTTCTACCTCTTTTTTAATTTCACTTTCTTCCACGTGACAGTAAAACAGTGAAATATCGTGACCATTTACAGCCATTTTATGTAGACAGTCCAGCTGCTTTTCATCAACCAATGGAGAAAAAATCATAACGCTTTGCCTTTCGGGCATACTTTCTGAAAATAGGTTCATTATATCTTCAAAATGTGCATTTTGATCAAAAGGTATAAATGACATAAGTTCGTAAATTTGTTGAAACCCTTTATTTTCGGAAAAAGTTAAATATACCTGTTCAGATCTGTAAAAGCACAGCTTTATATTGAAACCTGAACTTAACAGCATCCTGGCAAGCGAGACAAGAAACTCCACCGTCCTGTCCTCTATCATTAAAACATCTTCGGCCCTTCCATACATTTTAGAAAGGTTCAAAAGAATCCAGAACTCTTTTTCCGACGACGCATTAGTTTCCTTTACCATCCATTTATTGTATTTTGAAGACAGCTTCCAATGGATTTTTTTAAAACTGTCTCCATACATATAGTCCCTGATATCTCTGATTTCTGTATGCCCTGTGTCTTTATTCTGCGACAGGTATTCATTTTCCGACATTCTTACATATGGAATATCCAGTTCTTGAACCGGCAATATACGCGGAAAAACACGTATTTCCTTTGTTTCACCCGGTAAATATTTAACAGAAATCAAATTAAGAAAATCCTTAACCTCTATATGGGATATACCAACTTTATACTTTCCTCTGTACAAAATTGGAACGTTAAATTTAAACTCCTGCACACTGAAGGGTTTAAGTGTAAGCTGCTCATTTTTCATTCCTTTTATCAGCATCTGACCTTCCATATGCATGTATACGTTAAAATATGTGATATAAAGTGGCGTAACATTGTGAATCCGTAGGGTATAATCCAACATTTCACCCTTCTGGTATTCCCGTTTTTCAAGTTTTTCGGTGTATTTAAAAGTATTGAAAACAATTATTAAATAAGTAAAGGATGCAGCAGGAAGCAGTAACACAATAAAAAAAAGTGTGTAAGGAAGAAATCCTCCGTCAAAATATATATATACAAAGGATAAAAAAAGTAATATTAAATACCTTATTCTGCTTCTTTTCATAATACTGATAATTCCTTCTACATCTGTTTGAATGCAACAGAATAATCGAATTTCTTTAAAACCGATGTTTTTCGTAAAGCCGGTTCGGCTGATTGCTTAAATCGGTACTCTTATGTTTTTTATTAAACCTGAAAGCACACTTTCAGCTGTAATTTTCCTAATTTTTGCTTCCTGTTTTAAAATCATACGATGGGCAAGAACAGGTATAACCAAATCTTTAACGTCATCAGGAACAACATAGTCCCTTCCCATATAAAGAGCAAGTGCCTGCGCTGCTCTCATTAAATAAACAGAAGCTCTCGGGCTGCACCCTAACAGGACATGTTCCTGTCTTCTGGTACTTTGCACAATCTCGACAATATAATCTCCTATTTCCCTTTCCACGTGAATATCCCTTACCTGCCTGCGTAATTCTGATATTTGCTTGCCATCAGCAACAGGTGACAGTTTATCTAAAGGATTTGTTTTCCGGAAACGGAAAAGAATATTTACTTCATCTTCCTTGTCGGGGTAACCCATTGTAATCTTCATCAGGAATCTGTCAAGCTGAGCCTCTGGCAGTGGATATGTCCCCATGTATTCTATAGGGTTCTGGGTGGCAATAACCATAAAAGGCTCTGGTACATTGTACGTTACACCATCTACAGTAACATGTTTTTCTTCCATTACCTCCAGCATACTGGCTTGTGTTTTTGGTGATGTACGGTTAATTTCATCAGCCAGGATAATATTGCTCATGATGCTGCCCTGTTTGTATTCAAACTCACCTGTTTTTGGGTTATACATGGAGAAGCCAGTAATATCAGATGGCAATATATCAGGGGTAAACTGAATCCTGTTAAAGGATACCCCAATGGATCTTGCAAGAGCATTAGCTATTGTAGTTTTACCAATACCCGGAACATCTTCGATAAGTACATGACCGCCAGCAGCAAGACATACTACCATTAACTTAGCAGCACCACTTTGGCCTACCATAACCTTTCCGATATTTTCTGCTATACTCTGCATAATAGATTTACTCTCCATCGTAAAACCCCCTGTTTGTTTACAATTGCCCATTTACAGCCGGGCTATAGTTGATGAACCAACTCCTTAAAATGATTTCCTCTTTCCATAAAATTCGAATACAGGTCAAAGCTTGCGCTTGCAGGTGAAAGGACTACAATGTCACCACTTTGGGCCAGACGATAAGCTGAATTCAACGCATCCTCCATATTCCTGACCCTGACTACCGGAAGCGGTTCGACATTTGCTTTTCTTGCATAATTTTTGTAAGCCTTTTCAATTTTATCTGCAGTATCCCCCATAAGCACCATTAATTTTACATATTTGTGAATAGTTTCACCAAGCTCATCGTAACAGAGTTTCTTATCATAGCCTCCAGCGATCAAGATAACCTTTTTTTTGAAGGATTTTAATGTTGCTGCGGTACGTGTGGGGCTTGAACCGATTGAATCATTGTAGAAGGATACACCATTTACAGTTCTTACAAATTCGTTTCGGTGTTCAACACCTGAAAAATTCTTTGCTACGTTAACAATGGATTCATTACTTACTTCAGGCATTACTGCTGATATAGCCGCAAGATAATTTTCTACATTATGCATGCCAGGAAGTTTTATATCTTCAATGGGCATAATTTCCTTCTCCATACCGCCTTCCCTGCAAATAATGAGATTTCCTTTCAAAAATGTTCCGGTTGTACACTCTTCTTTTATGCTGAATAATATCAGCCTTCCCTTCACCTCGGGTATAAAGCTTCTTGTTATCGGGTTGTCGTAATTTATCACAACTCTGTCTTTATCTGTCTGATATCTGTATATGTTCTTTTTTGCATCTATATATTCTTCCATAGTTTTATGTATATCAAGATGATTGGGTGAAAGGTTTGAAATTACAGCTACATCGGGACTGTTTTTCATGGTTAATAGCTGGAAGCTTGAAAGTTCCAATACTACTCTGTCGTTAACATCTATTTCTTCAACTTTATCAATTAACGGAGTACCTATGTTTCCGCCTAAAAAGCAATTATAACCTTCCTGTTTTAACATTTCGTAAATTAGTGTTGTTGTGGTGGTTTTGCCGTCACTTCCGGTAACAGCATATATCTTGGCAGGACATATTTTCATAAATACTTCCATCTCTGATGTAAGTTCGGCTCCATCAGCCAACTCCCGTTGAATTTCAGGAATATCAAAGTGCATGCCCGGAGTTCGAAAGATCACATCAAAACCTTTAAGGTTATCTAAGTATCTCTGACCAAGAGAAAACTTAATGCCAATCTCTTTATATTCTGAAAGATCCGGAAAATCTCCTTCATTTTTTCTGTCAAAGACTGTTACATCAGCTCCCCATTTAGCTATTGTTTTTGCCAGGGGTCTGTTGCTTACTCCAAAACCAAGAACAGCAGCCCTTTTTCTACTGATTTTCTCTTTATATAATTTCAATGCTTCGTTCAAACTTTTCCACCTTCCAAAAGAACCGTTAATGCTTTAACCCGGAATAAATTTAAAGCAATATCGATTATTAAATTCATTATATAATAATTTACCGAAAGTAAACATATTCCATAAAAAAAAATAGGATATAATGACAGAAAATCAAAAAAAACAGGGTTATTTAATCAGATCTTTTATGACTTCACCGGCAATTATCAGGCCTGCAACAGACGGAACAAAAGAAATGCTCCCAGGAACCTGTCGCCGTACCGTGCACTTGCGTTCAGTTCCCTTAGGACAAACGCAACCTGTTCTGCAACTGTTTTCTTCAGTTTCGTCGGGTTTTGTGGGTTCTTCTTTCGAATAGACTACTTTTAGTGAATCAATGCCCCGTTTTCTGAGCTCTCTTCGCATAACTTTTGCAAGGGGACATATTGAGGTTTTATATATGTCGGTAACTTCAAACCTGGTAGGATCAAGTTTATTTCCCGCCCCCATAGCACTTATTATTGGAATATTCAGTTTTTTTGCATTAACAATCAAATCTATTTTTGCAGTTACGGTATCAATGGCATCAACTATATAGTCTTCGTCACCACGTATAATTTCCATGGCGCAATCGGGCATATAAAACTTTTTTATAGCAATAACTTCGGCTTTTGGGTTTATTTCAAGGATTCTGTCGCGCATTACTTCAACCTTGGCTTTACCTATTGTTTTTCTAGTTGCATGAAGTTGGCGGTTAATATTCGTCAAACATATCAAGTCATCATCAATAAGTACAAACTTGCCTACACCGGACCTTACAAGGCCTTCAGCAACAAAGGAGCCTACACCTCCGATTCCAAATATAGCAACTCTGCTGTTTTTAAGTTTATTTAATGCGTCCTTACCTATTAAAAGCTCTGTCCTGGAAAATTCATGAAGCATATTTCATACCTTTCTAATAAATTTTTATGCATTATTTATCATTTTATGGTAATGGTAAATTCCTTTTTCAGACCTTTCTTCATTAGAAAAAATGCCATTATAACAGCAATTACCGGAATAAAAATAAACAGAAAAACAACAACCGTTTTCCACCTCTTTTGCTTATCACTTTCATTCATAAAATTCCTCCATCCCTTATTATTACCATATACTTTTTTCAAATCTACACCAAACATAACGAGGCTAAAAATTACATCATCATCTTACAGGCAGCGGGTACTTGTTTACCGCAAAAAGCGAAAGACCAGCTTAAATTAATTATACAACAAGTACAATGGTTAGAAAAGAAACAAAAACTAATAATCTTTCCGTAAAAGTCCTGGACGGTTGTTATCTTGTATAAACGCCAATCCAATTTATCGATGTAAAAGGCTGATATGAATGCAAATGCATTCTATCATTTATATATTTAATTTACCTGAGAATGGGACCAAGAGCCAGCTGGATTGAAGGCTTGATGAATGATCCCGACAGGTTTATATACCACACAAACAAACTGTTAATTTCATTGCCATCTGCAGGTGAGTACAGCTCTGAGCTTAACAAATTAATAGATGAAGCTTTTATGTCAATCATAACAGGTGATAAACCCATCAGTTATTTTGACGAAATGGTTAAGCTATACTACAGTAACGGTGGTGAACAACTTACAAAGGAAGCCAATGACTGGTATATAAATATTAAATAATATGCATTTACATAACTTTTGGCTTCTATTTACTATTGACAAACCAATTTCTCCACTTTATAATAAACATTGTTGCAATAAACATATCATGCGAAAGTGGTGGAATTGGCAGACTCGCTAGATTCAGGTTCTAGTGTGCGCAAGCACGTGCGGGTTCAAGTCCCGCCTTTCGCACCAAGGGTTCCAGGATTTTGCTGGAACCCTTAATTTTTACCCTGACATGGCACTTAGACATGAGTGGCTAAAACCCTCCACGTAAGCTTTCGCATATATATTGCATATATTCACTCTCAGCTTCTATGAATTCTTTTTCTTCTTTTGAGTAAATCCTGTATTCATCGTCTGATACCAGTGAAATGAAAAAACTCTCCGGGATAAACACAGAGAGTTTTTTATTTTTCTAAAAAAGTTATATCGGTTGAACTTCCAATATGCTTTCTTTTGCTTCAATCCGCTTTTTTATTATAAAATATGTTATAAAGTGTATCAGGAAGGTTGCAAACCAGGATACCGGGTAAGATAAATAAAGTGTTGTCAGATCCCGGTTTTGAGCAAAAACTATGAATATCCATGAAATTCTTATTCCACAAACACCCACAACTGATACCACCATCGGCATAAAGGATTTACCCATTCCCCTTAACATTCCAACCATAACATCCATCATACCGCATAAAAAATAGGTTTTCGTGATAACAGACAAGCGATTCATTCCATATTTTATAACTTCTATATTATTTGGCGCATATATTCCTATAAGTTGCCTGCCGAAAACCAGTACAAGCATACCCATTCCAAATCCGATAACAAAAACGGTTGAAAGGCATATTCCAAGTATGCGGTTTATACGGTTGTACTTTTTTGCACCTGTATTCTGGCCTGTAAAAGTCAAAGCCGTGTTATAAATAGCATTCATTGAAACATATATAAAACCTTCAATGTTACTGGCTGCAGAATTTCCTGCAACAACGGCAGAGCCGAATGAATTTACAGATGATTGAACCAGTACGTTTGATATAGAAAAGATTGAGCCCTGTAACCCGGCCGGCAGGCCAATCTTCACTATTTCCCAAAGCTTATCGCGATAGATTTTTATATCCTTTAAAACAAGTCTGCAGGGCCCGTTAAACTGCGTCAAGCATGTTATGATTAACACAGCCGAAAGAACCTGTGAAATAACCGTTGCCCATGCAACCCCTGCAACTCCCATATTAAAAACAATTACAAAGAACAGATTTAGTACAACATTAACCAAACCTGATAGTGACAGGTATATAAATGGCCTTCTTGTATCACCTGCAGCTCTCAATATGGAGCTTCCGAAATTATAAACCATTGAGGCAGGCACTCCAATAAAATATATGCGCATGTATAATGCTGCCTGATCCAAAACATCATAAGGAGTGTCCATTGCAATAAGGAACTTTTCAGCCATGAATATTCCGATTATACTGACAAAAATACCACAGATAAAACTTGTAGCAACAGAGGTATGTACAACCCTGCTGACATTCTTCCAGTCACCGGCCCCATAGTACTGCGCAATAGTAACACTTGTTCCCACAGATAAACCCATAAATAAACTGATTATTAAGTTTGTAAGCGAGCCAGTAGAACCCACTGCGGCAAGAGCAGTACTACCGGAATAACGTCCTACAACAATTACATCGGCTGCATTGTATAGTAACTGTAAAATTCCCGATAAAATCATAGGAATTGAAAAAATAATGATTTTCCCTAATAATGGCCCATTGCACATATCTATTTCATGGTTTTTCTTTAGCAATTTATAATCTCCTTTTCATAAAAAACTAATAGCAAAGTATGATAGAAAGAATGGATCTGACATCTTTCAACATAAAAAACGCAAACTTAGAGTATAATATATTCTTTTTAAGAAATTTTCAAGTGGTTGGGGACAATTTCAAATTCCTTAAAGATTCAAAAGTCTCATAATTGTATTCATTGTAAGAGCAAGATCTTTTTCACTTCTCAGCCTTGCAATTTCAAATGGTACAGCAACCCTATTAATACTCATTATTGCAGAAACTCCTGCATTATAAATATCTTCAATTCCGTCACCAATATCTCCAACAACAGCAATAACAGGAACACCGTATTTTTTGGCCCTTATAGCAACTCCATGGACCACCTTGCCTCTAAGGCTTTGCCCGTCAATCCTCCCTTCTCCGGTAAAAACCAAATTGGCTTGGTCCAGCAGCGTATTAAAATCTACAGTATCAAGAACAACATCTATACCCTGTTTCAGTTCTGCATTAAGAAAAACCGCGACTCCTGCTCCCAGTCCTCCTGCTGCACCAGCTCCCGGCATGTCAATTATATCTTTGTTAAGCTGTGATTTTATAATATTTGCGAAATGTTTTAAGTTTCTATCAAGAAGTTCTGTCATTTCCTTATCGGCACCTTTTTGAGGGCCAAAAATTTTAGATGCTCCATTTTCACCGCACAAAGGATTGTTCACATCACACATAGCTGTAATTGTTAAACCCGACAAGTCCAACATTTCCGATGCGTCAATTTTCTTTACTTGAGACAGGGTTCCCCCTACGGGTATAAATTCCTTCCCTTCTTCATCCGTGAATTTAACACCAAGAGCAGCTGCCATGCCTGCTCCGCCATCATTCGTGCAGCTTCCGCCAAGACCTATTATTATATTTTTGCATCCCTTTGAAACTGCATGTCTTATTAGCTCCCCAACACCATATGTGGTTGTTGCAGAAGGATTTTTTCTGTTTTCTACCAGTGGCAATCCTGCTGCTGCCGCCATTTCAATAACGGCTGTTTCTCCATCAGACAAAATTCCATAGAAAGAATCTATGGTTTCAAAGTACGGATCCTTAACCTTCACAAAAACTTTTTTACCTTTACCTGCTTCTATCAGGGAATCAACCGTTCCCTCACCACCATCCGCAACCGGAATTTTATTTATTTCTGCATCAGGGAAAAACTTTCTTATCTCTTCCTCCATAATGTCACATATTCTTATAGAGCTCATGGTACCTTTAAAAGAATCAGGTGCTATAATTATCTTTTTCATGTAAAAACCCCACTCTTTATTTTATAAATCCCCCAAAATTCATTTTAACAAACAGTGAATCTCTTTTTAGTATCAGCCTTCATATTTTATCATATCAATGCTTATTATGCTATCCATCGCTTTGTAACCATTTCGGGTTAGTATAATATGATGTTATAGCAGGAATTTTCATTGTGTGGTGATTTTATGGAAACATTAAGGCTTGGTTCCAGAGGACCATATGTAAAATTAATTCAAAGTCTGTTGGCAAGAATCGGTTATAATCCCGGGCCTGTAGACGGGATTTATGGTCCGCAAACTCAGCGCGCGGTAATAGCTTTTCAGAGGGATAATGGGCTTACACCCGACGGAATAGTAGGGCCTGTTACTTGGAATTATTTTCAAAGTTTTCTTCGAGGATACGATACATATACAATTCGTCCGGGTGATACTTTGTACAAAATTGCTCAAAGATATTACACAACTGTTAATGCTATACTTACTGCAAACCCGGGTGTAAATCCGTTATATCTCAGAGTAGGACAGATAATTACCGTTCCCTATGGTATTGACGTAGTCTTTACCGATATTGATTATACATATGATATCATGGAAATGGATATTGACGGGCTTGAGGCCAGATATCCGTTTATCGAAACAGGTATTGCAGGCAAAAGTGTACTTGGCAGAAACCTGTATTACATCAGACTGGGCACAGGTCCTGTTGAAGTTCATTATAACGGTGCCCATCATGCTCTTGAATGGATCACAACTCCGCTGCTGATGAAATTTATAGAAAACTTCTGTCGTGCATACGCTTCAGGGTATTCTATCAGAGGTTATAATGTTCGCGAAATATGGAACAGAAGCAGTATATACATTATACCAATGGTTAATCCTGATGGGATAAACCTCGTACTTGAAGGACTTAAGCCCGACAATCCGTATTACGATCAGCTTCTTCAGTGGAACAGAACAGGACTGCCTTTTTCACAGGTTTGGCAGGCAAATATAAGAGGTACGGATTTGAACAGAAATTATCCTGCAAGTTGGGAGGATGCCAAAGCACAGGAAGAGTCTCTTGGTATCTTTGGCCCGGGACCCACCCGTTTTGGAGGGCCTTCTCCTTTATCTGAGCCCGAAACTCAAACCATGGTTAATTTTACAAGACAGCATAATTTTAAACTCGTAATTGCATACCACACTCAGGGAGAAGTTATTTTCTGGCTTTATAAAAATATGCAAATCCCAAGGGCAAGGGAAATAGGTGAAATATTTGCCCGCGCAAGCGGTTATGCACTGTCTGAAACACCCTATGAAGCTGCATACGCAGGTTTCAAGGACTGGTTTATTGAAGAGTTTGGAAGGCCGGGCTACACAATTGAAGCAGGGCTGGGAAGAAATCCGCTCCCCATTTCTCAATTTGATACAATCTATAATGATAACGAGGAAATCATGCTCCTTGCTCCTATTATATAATCATTTAACATAATACTAAGTTACTTTCGTATATCGAAACTGGATTTCGATATTTTCTTTATTTTTATGGAGCTCTTTAATGAGCTCCGGATAAATCTGTTTCTTTATTTAATTACCGACAGCAGCTTCTCACAGCGTATCCTTTAACAAAAGACTTCTATACACTCTGGATTTTTTGATAGAAAAAGGTATTAACGGGTTTTAAGCCATATTTGCTTGCTCCAATTATTTGTTCTGTACTGCCTATAAATAGTATTCCATCGTCCACAAGGGCACGGTTAAAATTAACATATATCTGGGATTTAGCTTCTTCTGTGAAATATATCAGCACATTACGGCACACTATCAGATCCATTTGCTGAGGGTATGGATCACGAAGAAGGTTTAACTGTCTGAAATCAACACATTTTTTAATATCGTCAGAAATTTTATACGAGTCATCACTAATACGTGTAAAATACTTATTTAAATATTCTTTTGGTAAATCCTTAATGCTTCTTGAAGAATATAGTCCCTGTTTTGCTTTTTCAATTGCAGACAGATCTATATCAGAAGCTATAATTCTAATTTGAGATAAGGGGAAAAAATTGCTTAGTATCATTACAAGTGTGTAAGGTTCATCCCCTGTGGAACATGCCGAACTCCAAATTTTTATTCTTTCAATTGAACCCTTCTTATCAATTATCATGGGAATGATTTTACTTTCCAGTATTTCCCATTGATTTGGATTCCTGTAAAACTCCGAAACATTAATGGTAAGATAATTGATGAATGTCTGATATAAGTTTTTATCTTTAAGTGTTGCCTGGAAAAAATCCATAAAGCTGGAAAACCCGTTTCTCTCAACCAATGACGTCAGACGGCGTTTCATCTGTTTTTCCTTATAAAGGTTTAAGTCTATTGTTGAGTGTTCGTAAAAAGCCTTTTTAAACTCTTCGTAGTCGAACAATATTATCACCTGTTTGTTATTATCATATTTGTTTAACAGAATTTATTACTCACATAGGAAATAAG
>JAAYNA010000083.1 GCA_012521105.1 Clostridiaceae bacterium | reverse complement strand
TATTTCATGATGCGCCTCACAATTATTGGTATTATGTATCCATTATATCATAAATTTACATAATTGCACCTTAAAAAGCTGATTTTGCCTAACCTTTTCGGACAGTCTGACCAGCAAAGGTCACGGTCGTGTCGATGACAACGTCGTCATCGTACACGATTATTTTATTTACATAAGACTGGATAATGCGCTTCTGTTCTTCCGGGCTTTTGCTTCTAATATCAGCATTTTTTTGCAGGTACTTGCGCATTATTTCTTCTGTAGGCGCATGTGTTTGAGCCTGTAGCTTGGCTTCCGGATGTAATATTTAGCTATGCTTTCAAAACAGACTCAAGAATAACTATTACCTGGCTTTCGTCAAGAGGTCCAAGTACCGATATGAGGTGTACACCGTTTTTTTTAAGTCGCCTTTCATAAAACACCTATCATATTAGTCCTAGCTGAATCGAATTAATTTAGATACCAAAACATCAGAAAACAGGCATAGTAATGAACGTTTATTTTTGTGACATAGTAGGAATCTTAACCTAAAAAAATTAACGTCTTACAGAACTGAAAGAAAAAATATCCAAGCCTAAAAACAGGCGTATGGCTTACATTATCAGCGTGCCCGGTTATGGCACCTGAATTGCAGACAGTTGCCAACTGTTATCAATTATGCTAATCTGGGTATATTAAAAAATATATTTGTGCAGTAAGTTCAATTTGTGACAAATAATGTAAAGACAAAGCTTAAAAAGGGTGATACAATGTCTTCAGAAATATATCTGGCAGGCGGTTGTTTTTGGGGGCTGGAAAAATACCTGTCCTTAATTAAAGGGATTGAGTCAACCCAGGTTGGTTATGCAAATGGTAAGACCCTGTTCCCAACATATAAAGAAGTTTGCCATAATAACACAGGACATGCTGAAACTGTTAAGGTAGTATATAACCAGGACAAAATAACTCTGAAGGAGTTATTGAACCTGTACTTTGAGGCTATTGATCCCACATCGTTAAACAAACAGGGTGGGGATACAGGTACCCAGTACCGGACAGGGATCTACTACATCAATGAGAATGATCTGCCAGTTATTCAGCAAGCAATAGCAGAGCTTCAGAAAAAATATGAAAAACCTGTTGTAATTGAAGTTGAGCCTTTAAACAACTATAGCCCTGCAGAAGAATATCATCAAAAATATCTGGATAAAAATCCAGGCGGATATTGCCATATCGGTGCCGAACTCTTTGAAAAAGCAGCAAGCGCAACCCCTTTGGGACAACGGGAGTAATTTTACTTTCTTAATTTTTTGGGAAATATCAGATTATTTAATTACAGCTGGTCTTTTTTCATAAAATATTGTAAAGCCTTAACGTATTCATGAGAAATAATAATGAAGATAAACAAAGGGAGAATACTATATGGGAAATAGTATTAAAGGCCGATACGAACACCGCATGGGGAAGAGAACAATCATTCTTTTGAAGGCTGACCGAACTCCCCTCGCATGTACCGAAGTAACCGTGAAGCAAACCAAACATCACTTCCTCTTCGGATGCGCAGGTTTCGATTCAATACCTCTTGCGAACAATGAGCTGGACGGGGAAAAGAAAGAATTAACAGAAGAGGTTTTCAACAAGTTTTTTAAGCTTTTTAACTCCGTTACACTCCCGTTTTATTGGGCAAGGTTTGAGCCTTTTCAGGGAAAACCTGATACACAGCGGGTCAGAAAAGCAGCAGAGTGGTTGATTTCAAAAGGATGCAGGTTAAAAGGGCACCCGTTATGCTGGCATACTTTAACAGCTCCGTGGCTTCTTGATCTGACCAATACCGAAATACTCCAGATGCAGTTAAACCGTATACGCAGGGATGTTGCAGACTTTGCGGGTTTAATTGATATGTGGGATGTGATAAACGAAGTTGTTATAATGCCGATTTTCGATAAGTACGACAATGGCATAACAAGGCTGTGTAAGGACCTGGGAAGAATCCGCCTGGTCCGGGAAGTGTTTCACGCGGCCAAAAAAGCTAACCCGAACGCTGTTTTGTTAATCAACGATTTTGAAACCTCGGAATCCTACGATATCCTGATTGAGGGGTGTCTTGAAGCAGGAATTCCGATTGATGTGATTGGAATACAGTCCCATATGCATCAGGGGTACTGGGGTGTTGAAAAAACTCTTGAGATTCTTGAAAGATTCTCACGTTTTAAATTACCCATTCATTTTACCGAAAACACAATAGTTTCAGGGCATCTTATGCCTCCTGAAATCGTTGATCTTAATGACTACGTTGTTGATTCCTGGCCTACAACGCCTGAAGGGGAAGAAAGACAAGCGAGAGAGTTAACACTCCATTATAAAACTTTGTTTGCTCACCCTTCAGTGGAATCAATAACTTACTGGAATTTTGTTGACGGAGGCTGGCTTGGTGCTCCTGCAGGCTTATTACGCAAGGATGGTTCTGTTAAGCCGTCATATGAAGAAATATATAAACTGATAAATGATGAGTGGTGGACTGCTGACAAAACTTATGTTACTGATGAAACCGGAGCTTTTATCATGTCAGGCTTCCTTGGTAATTATGAAATATATGTGAAGGGTTCTTTGGCAGGCAGTTTTGAGTTATCAAGTAATAGCAGGAATGAAAAGGTTATTTTGAAAATTGAGTAGGGGCAAGTGTATTAATGAGATTGAGAATGAAAAAGTATAAAGACCTGTTTAAAGTGGAGACTGTGGAGTACAAAAACCGAGTAAAACAAGAGGTAATGTATACTGGTGATTACTACATAACAGACATGCCACAAAAACTGATGCGCAAATATAAAATATGCCTTATTTTAATATCAGTTTTTATGGCAATATTATTCTTATATATCGGCCTTTTGAACAATGACGGCTCACGGGTTTTATATGTTGTAATGCCTTATATATTACAATTTTTGCCCATATCATTTATGATTATTTCAGCCGCATCATTTTACCCAAAAGAAAAACTAACGGTAGTACAATATGAAAAAACCTTTACTCGTATTAGAACAACCGGTACCTGGATTTTAATACTGTCCTTTGCAAGTATATTGGGCGAAGTTATATTTATAATTGCCGGATACGGAAATACGCCTAAGCTGGAGTTGGTATTTTTAGTCTGCAACATAATAATAGCGGTATTTGCCATAATTACTTTGCAAATACACAGTAAAATCAAATTTAAAACAGAGCAAAATAACAGAAATGTCAACGGTCAAAATGTTTAGGCTTCAGGCCGGGAACAATGTACTTTAATACGCTAAATTATCATTGACATAATACAGGTATTTTGATAAATTTAAAAACAAGGAATTTTACAAAAGAGAGCCAATTAACCTGAGCTTTCAGTAATATTCCTTTTTATAATTATTAGGAGGGAAGGATATGAAAAACAAAAAACTAGTAGCGATTATCGCAGCAGTTGTTGCATTAACGCTTCTTTTGGCAGCAGGTTGCTCGTCTAAAGAAGGGGAGACAGGAAAAGAC
>JAAYNA010000082.1 GCA_012521105.1 Clostridiaceae bacterium | reverse complement strand
TTATAAAGAATACAAAAAGCTGAGAAATCCAGTGTATAAATTTCTATCTAAGATATTAAAGTAAAAGTTGGTAATTTGAGGGCCGCTCAGTTCTACTGATGTGGCCTTTTTCTACCTTATAAAACATGTTCAACTTATTATATATGTTGTCCAGTATTTTAGTATTTCTGTTATTTTTATTATAATTTATGTATCAGAAAATCGGGATAATATGATTGGGTAAGGGTTTTTGTATGACGAAGAACGCATTATCTTATTCAGATTGATTACTTTATAACTTACCGACAAGGTAAATTTCTAAATTAAAAATAAATATAAAAATTTTTTGAAATTCATAAATCCAGTAATATTCAATGAAAAACGGGGAGTTGAAAATTATGTTAAGGCCCCCTTAGGAGGTTGGACAAATTGTATAAAAATGTAATACAATTTGGTTAAGGGGGAATGGCATGTGAGGAAAAGATTCACAGTTGAACAAAAATTGCTGCAATCAAAGATTATGAGGCCGGAGTAAGAGTAGCAGAGATATGCAGGAAGCATAATATTAATCCTAATACTTATTACAAGTGGAAAGCAAAATACTGTAATAGAAAGGCAAGTTATGTCCAATATTAACAGGTCAAAGCATGCTTAACAATAATTTGGTATAACTTGACATGAAATATATAGAGGTTAAAATTAATATTATAAGGGTAAAAAGAAACAAAAAGGTTTCAGCCAGTGTTTTCAATTGCACAGCAGGTTTTGAAACTTTATGATAGAATAGCAGAAAAATAAAGGAGAGGATAACATGAAAATAAACAATAAAAAGGAATTTTTAAATAGAAGTGTTAATACCCTTGAGCATATATTTGATATGATGGAAAAATTGCCTTCGATTCAATTAAGCGGTTTGAAGCCAGATAAAACAGCTTTTATAATAGTGGATATGATAAACGGTTTTGTAAGGGAAGGGGCATTGCAAAGCCCGAGGGCTGAAGGAGTAATACCCGAAATTACAAGGCTTTCAAAGGCCTGCGATGAGCTGAAAATTCCAAAGATTGCATTCGCAGATAATCATACCAACGAATCCCCGGAATTCGATTCCTATCCCGAGCATTGTCTTGGCGGAACATCTGAGAGCGAAGTAGTTGACGAAATAAAGGAGATAGGTGGCTATACCCTGATACCTAAAAACTCAACCAATGGTTTTCTTGAAGAGGAATTTCAGAACTGGCTTAAGCAAAACCAGCATATAAATACTTTTATAGTCACCGGCGTATGTACTGACATTTGTGTACAGCAGTTTTCAATAACGCTTAAGACCTGGTTTAATTCAAGAAATAAAAAATCAAGAATAATTGTTCCAATCAGTATGGTTGATACTTATGATTTAGACATACATGACGCAGAACTTACTAATATTATGGCTTTATACAACATGAGCATCAATGGAGTAGAAATAGTCACAGATATTAAGTGATGCCTAGATTGGGCAGTTTACCTCCTGTTTACGAGGTGTTTAAATAATGTATAAAGCATTAATAGTGGATGACGAACCATCTGTACTTGAGGGTCTGAAAATTATGGTTCCCTGGAACAGGGTGGGTTTTGAAATATGCGGAGAAACCCATAACGCACAGGATGCATTAATTAAAATAGAAGAACTCTGCCCTCATTTATTGATAACCGATATACGCATGCCATTTAAAAGCGGACTGGAGCTTATAAATGAAGTCCGGAAAATGGATTTGGATATTGAGTTTATCATTTTAAGCGGTTATTCAGAGTTTGCATATGCACAGGAAGCAATGCGCCATGGCGTAAGTTATTACTTACTGAAACCCATCGACAAAGAAGAATTCATTTCTGTTTTGAAGGATATTAAAGGCAAATTGGATACTCTGTTTTTGACTGAATACGGGTTTACCTGTCAGGAAATTGAAACCTTCAGAAAAAGTCGCAGTCAATGTGAATACAATATTTCCGGGGAAATAAAAAAAGAACCCTGGAAGTTTACATGGAATAACTTCGATGAAGAATTAACTCATGCACTTCAGCTTATGAATTATCAGAGTGCAAGAAAACTAATAGATAAATTGTTTAATTTTATAATATCAAGGGACATAAGCCTGCCTGAAGCCAGAATTTTAGTAAGCAGCTGTATTTATCATATACTGCGTATTGCTTTCGAAAAAAACATTAAACTTAATATTATTTTACCCGAAGAAACAAAGGAAGAATTAAGTTTGGCCGAACTAAAGAATTTGATAACAGATATACTTTCGCAAACAATAAGCTTAATGCTTGAAAACAGGAGAAAGAAATCCAAAAATTATCTGTACAGGGTAAAATCATATATCGAGGATAACTACAGCAAGGATTTAAAAGTATCATCCTTGGCTAAAATGGAGTTTATGGAAGCGGGTTATCTTGGCGAAACCTTCACTAAACAGTTCGGATGCAGTATAAACGAATATATAAATCGTGTTAGAATTAATAAAGCAATGGAATTGATTCGAACTACGAATATGAAGTTAAACGACATTTGTTATGCGGTAGGCTATAAAAATTATAACAACTTTTATTCCCATTTTATAAAAGTAGTAAATAAAAAACCAACACAATACTATGAGCAGTATTCAGGCAATATCAAAAAGACTTAAAGCATATCATGCTTTATCAACTCGTAGAATAATTTCAGTACCCTGACCTAATACACTGTTTATAGAAAAATGAAATCTTTTATCATAATTCATCAACATACGCCTGTATACATTTTGGATGCCAACACCGCTTCCTTTTTCGCTGTTTGTTTCAGTACCGGCTACTATCTCGGCAGTTGGATTTTTCAGTTTGTTGAGAATCTCTTCAACCTGTTTTTTATCCATTCCTGTACCATTGTCCTTTACTGTTATCACAAGGGCATCAGACTTGATTTTGGCTGTCAGACTGAGCTTCCGTTTATCATCCATGGAGGACTGAAGACCGTGCTTGCATGCATTTTCTACAATAGGCTGGATGCTCATTTTAGGAATTAGAAAATTAGATTCTGAAACTTCGGGTGCAATATGAATTTCATATTCAAATTTGCCGCCAAACCTGAATTTTTCTATGGCAAGGTACTTTTCTATGAAATCAAATTCCTCGGAAACGGTAATTAAATCGCTTCCAGAGGTAAGCAGTCGTTTTAAAAGTTTAGACAGGCTTGAAATGACATTTGCCAGCTCATTATAATTCTTTTTAACACAGAATACCAGGATAGCATTTAGTGTGTTAAAAAGAAAGTGAGGATCAACCTGAGCTTGCAAATACTTGTATTTTGCGCGGATATTTTCTATTTCAATGCTCTGTTTCTGCATTTCAAGCTTATAGACAACATTTATTAATTCATTTATATCGGTTATCATTTTGTTAAAGGCCATTATCAGCCATCCAATTTCATCCTGACCGGGATTATGAAGCTCCAGTGGCTCAAAATAATCTTCACCCACTTTTTTCATATGGTTTGACAAAGCCAATAACCTGTAGCGCATCGAATTTAAAACCGACCAGATTATGAAAACAGACAGGGCAGCCATCGAAAGGGTTATCAGTAAAATATATGTCAGCACTATAATCTGCTTTCGGTTAATTTGGCTTCTGTCAAATATCCCGTATATCTTCCAGTCATTAAAATAGGGATCTGCCCCGATGGTTTTATGAAGGATAAAATATTTATTTTCGGACGGAAGACTGAGAAACTGAGGATCATCACTTGTATTAGTATGCTGAGTACCCCAGAAGATTCTATTATGTGCATAAGTTAAATAAGTATCGGTACTCTCGCCTTCCTTGTTTAATTCAGAGATAATACGATCCAGCTTTAACTCGATAAGCAGATAGTTCACTGCATTGTTTAAATAGTCGGGTGATCTGATTTTACGGATCACTGTAACTCTGTTTGAAGGAGGGGAGATAGATATTGTGGTGGAGTAAGGGAAGATGATAAAATCGGAGGTACTGGTTGAAGCCAGGGTGTACCAGTCCTTTTCCCTTGTTAGATCATCCAAAACACGAAAGTGGTCAACGTTAATAAAATTCGGATCATCAATGTAAAGAGTGATTGCTGCGATGTCGGGATTACTTACCAGGTACATGTTGAAACGATTTCTTAAGAAAAACCAATATATTTCATAGTGCTCAGCCGGATTTGAAAACTCTCTGGACAAATCCTGACGAATGGTTACATCTGCATTAATTTGATTTGCCACATTAATTGCAGTTTGCGTTAATATATTAAAATCACTTGCGGTCTTTTCAAAGGACTGGTCAAGATAGTGAGTTATGTTAAGCCTTATTTCACGGGATGTAAAGGATATCCAGATAATTGCTCCGGCCACAATGGGAACACATATGCCCAAAATATAAACCATAATAAATTTTCGTCTGATACTGACATTATCAAGCAGAAGCAATAAGTTTTTCATGTTATGACTTCCTCAAACTTAAGAATATTTCTTTTTATAATCTGATGGTAAAACTCCGGTCAGTTCTTTAAACTTTTTTATAAAATAGCCATAATCAGAGTATCCCGCCTCTTCACAGACTGCTGTTATTTTCATATTACTGCCTGCAAAAAGTGTCTTTGCATATTCAATACGCAAAAAATTTATATAATCATTAAATTTCTGCCCGGTTTTCTTTTTTATAAGTCTGCTGACAATCATGGCGGGAATTGAGAATTTTTCTGATATACCCTGAATGCTTAGGTTTTTCTTACAACAATTTGCTTTTATGTAACTGATAATCTCATTTTCAAGTAAAATAAGTGATTTATTACTGTTAAGGTTTATTTGTTCAAAAACATAAGTGCACATTGATAAGGCAAGTTTTTTACAGTCCGGGCTTTTGCTACCAATAGCCTCGGTAAAATCCAAAATAATGTTTCCTGCTTCAATGCCACAGGCAGAGGCTGTTGTTCTCATAACACCGGCCAACCTATACAGGCAGATTAGACTGCCTGGCCCTGAGCATGCGCTATTACTCAGCTCGCAAAAGAATCTTTCAACAGCATCAGCCACCCTACCAATATCATTTCCTTTTACGGCATCCACAATATTGTCAAAAAGAAATTCGGGGAGGAGTGAGCCCATTTTTGCTATTTGATCTCGAAAAACGGGTTTTCTGTGCAGATCTTCATAGCATAACACATTATTTTCCGGATTAAGCATGTAATAGGTATAAAGCTGTTCGAGCTGATTACCGCAGATATAGAGACCTTCTGAAATATCTGCATCGGATACGCCACTTATCAATGCACTAAAACTGTGGAGTCCAAAGTCCTTAGGATTTATCTTCCCGAAATTTTCCTTAAGACGATGTGATAATACCGTGTAGTGTGAAAAGTGTTCCATGCTGTCATTAATTACCGTAATATAATTCCCGTTACCATTGTAAAAAACGCAGTTTTCATTTTTTATACCTGTGATATTAAGAAGCAAATCATAAATTTTATCGTTTAGTGGTGTTTTTGCGTTCGAGACGGTAATAAACCGTATAACGCGCACTTTTGATTTCTGAGGAATATCAAATATGAAATGAGCTTTGCGTTTCAGCTTTTCGCTTCGCTTTCCATTTATAATGTCGTTGTAAACCTGGTTGGCAGTGTAACGGATAAGTTCCAGATTCTCCTGATTAGTTCTTCTTTCATTCCGGATAATTTCTGCTGTTCGCGACAGCTCAAGCACCAGCTCTTCTGAGTCGAGGGGCTTGATCAAATAGCCAATTGCACCAAGTTGTATGGCCTTCTGGGCATAGGAGAAATCGCTGTAGCCGCTTAATATTAAAAATTTTGGCATATGAAATGCACTGGACTTTATTTTCTCTATCAATTCCAAACCCGTTAACCCTGGCATGCGTATATCACATATGACAAGATCTGGTTGCTTTTCACAAATAATTGGAAAAGCAGATGCACCATCCGATGCTTCTCCTACTATTTCGTAACCTTCCCTGTGCCAGTCTACAAATATCCTTAAACCTTCAAGGACAGATGGTTCATCATCCACAATGACAGCTTTGAGCATTTAGCTCAACCCCTTGAAAAATGTCCTATAATGATCCCGAATTTTATAATTTACTATGTAAAAGGTATAAAATATATTATCTATATAACAGTGATTATACAATAAACAGGCAGACTAGTCAATTTTGACCACTTGGATACTATTCAGAAATGAAACACTACGTAATCCAATGAAGAAAGGGAGGTTATTATGAAAAGGTTATTTTCACTGCTTCTGATGATGCTTCTTGTAATCACAATGACTGCATGTACAACTCAGCCAATTGCAAAACAGGAACCCACTCCTGCTCAGGACAGTCAAACCGATGCCGGAACAGGTACGGGTCAACAGACCACAGGCCTGCCGATGCTTTCACCAGATAATCCTGTTACAATCAGCGTGTGGATAACAACGAACTTCTCAGCTCCTGCTGCTGACAACAAGCTGACGAAGCTATTGAAAGACAAACTTGGTGTTACACTTTCATACGAAATTATAACACCGGATAATGCAGACCAGAAGATAGGTGTCATGCTTGCCGGTGGCGAGTATCCTGATTTATTGGGTACTACCGACCTGAATATTCGTTTCATTACAGGCGGTGCTCTTATTCCCCTTGATGATTATCTGACAGAGGACAAGGCAGATCTCCTTTTTGAGCATGTAAGACCTTACTGGAACCGTCTTGCAACAGACGCCGGTGACGGTGTGAGAAGAATTTACATATTACCCAACTACAACCGTTACTATGGAGAGATTACAGGGGGTACACACTACGGCGCATCGGGTTTCTGGATTCAGAAGCATGTGCTTGAAGATGCGGGCTATCCCGACCTTGACAATATGACACTTGAAAGATATTTCCAATTAATTGAAGATTACATGAAAAAATACCCAACCATTGACGGTCAGCCCACTATAGGTTTTGAAATTCTTAATTGTCCCGGAAGGGAATGGGGACTTACCAATCCACCGCAGTATCTTGCTGGGGCACCGAATAACGGTGGAGTTATCGTTGACGAGAACAATGTTGCTTCAATATTTGCAGACAAGGATATTGCAAAGAGATATTATAAGTTCCTGAACCAGATGAATGCGAGAGGTCTTATAGACAGAGAATCTTTCACTCAGACACTTGACCAATACCTTGCAAAACTTGCTACAGGCCGTGTTCTCGGTATGTATGATCAACGCTGGGGCTTTGGAAATGCCCACGACTCCCTCGTTTCACAGGGACGAGATGAGCGTACGTGGGTATCCACAATGCCGGTTTATGAAGGTAAAGAACCTTACTATGCCGACAGAGACGTAATGAATATTAATCAGGGCTTTGGTGTTTCAGTTTCGTGTAAACAGCCGGATATTGCCATCTCATTCCTGAATACAATGCTGAGTGAGGAATGGCAGAAGATCCTCAGCTGGGGTATTGAAGGTGAAGATTATCATGTAGATGCCAACGGCAGATTTTACAGAACACCTGAACAAAGAGAACAGCAGAAGGATCTTGTCTGGAAATCGCGCAACAAACTGGAGGCACTCCTTGACCAGCTGCCGAAACATCAGGGCACATTTTCTGACGGAAATGCATACAGCCCTGGTGATCAGCCTGAAGAATTCTTCGAAACGTTAAGAGAATACGACAAGAATTTCCTGAAAGCATATGGCAAGAAAACATGGAGAGATTTCCTGAATCAGCCGCCCGAAAACCCCATATATTATCCCTGCTGGAATATCCACCTTCCTGACGGAAGCGAAGCCCAGATGGCTAATCAGCAGCTAACCGACCTGTCTCTACAGTACCTGCCCAGGGCTATTCTGGCTGATCCAAGCGAATTTGATGCCATATGGGAAGAATATGTAAATGCTATTAAAAAGATCAACATAAAAGCATATGAAGATGCCATTAATGCCGGAATCCAGGAAAGAATAGCAAACTGGGGCGGTGGCAGATAAAAAATTAATCAAAAAAGGGGATGTTTTATCCCCTTTTTTAAAGAATAACGGGAGGTATATTATGACAACAAAACCTCTTGCTCACCAAAAAAAGCGTAAAAGTGTATGGGATACTATAGTGGCTCAGCGTGAGCTCATTATTATGAGCGTACCTATACTACTGTATAAAATATTGTTCTCGTATGTACCGATAATAGGCTGGACTATGGCGTTCCAGAATTACAAGCCTGCTGTCAGAAGTATCTGGGAGCAAGAATGGGTAGGCTTCGATAATTTTGTAAAACTTTTTACAGGAATAAACGGAGAACGTTTTTTAAGAGATGTAAGAAACACATTAGGTCAAAGCTTTCTAACTCTTTTGCTTGGTTATATAGGTTCCATAAGCCTGGCTCTGTTAATGAATGAAGTTAAAAACAATAAATTTAAGCGTATTGTCCAAAACATTACCTATATGCCCCACTTTCTGTCGTGGATTATAGTTGCAGGGTTAGTGTCAACAATGCTCGCTGTTCCTACAAGCGGTGGAATAATCAATGATGTATTAATAAGATTGGGACTGATAAAAGAGCCGATTATGTTTTTATCATACCCTAAATATTTCTGGTGGATTGTAGCATTCTCGCACCTGTGGAAAGAGATGGGGTGGAATACAATTATATATCTCGCTGCGATGACAGCTATTGATCCAACACTATACGAAGCATCTGTTATAGACGGGGCAAACCGCTACCAGAAGATGTGGCATATTACTTTGCCGGGTATAAAACCTACTATTATTGTTTTACTTATTATGAACGTTGGCCATCTATTGGAAGCAGGTTTTGAAATTCAATATTTCCTTGGCAACGGGCTTGTTGTGGAAAGATCTGAAATCATTGATATTTTTGTTCTCAGATATGGTATTCAGATGGGCAACTATTCGCTTGCAACAGTAGCCGGTATCTTCAAAACAGTTATAAGTATTATTCTGATTTCTGTATCCAATTTTATCTCCGGACGTCTTGGCGAAGAGAAACTGATATAGGGGGCGAACAACATGAGAAGCGTGAAAAAAAAGAAGATTGATATGGAGAACATTATTTTCACAACACTTAATACCGGTTATCTGCTCTTTCTTTGCATTGTGATGCTTTATCCGATGCTGAATACTCTGGCAGTATCCTTCAATGATGCAATGGATACCGTTCGCGGGGGAATATACCTTTGGCCCAGAAAATTCTCGCTGTATAATTACTATGTTGTGTTGAACATGGACACTATTTATAAAGCGTTTTATATAAGTGTTACGAAAACAATAGTCATTGTTGTGACCAACCTGTTTTTCACCTCCATGCTGGCGTATACTTTAAGCCGGAAGGAATATGTTTTCAGAAAATTTATTACAACTGTTTTTGTCATTACCATGTATTTTAATGCAGGTCTAATACCTAACTATATGCTGATTAAAAGCCTTGGAATGATTAATACCTTTAGGGTGTATTGGATACCCCACATTGTCAGTGCATTTAACCTTATCGTGATACGTACATATATAAAATCCATTCCCGAAAGTTTAATCGAATCTGCCAGAATTGACGGTGCAAAAGAATTTCGCATATACTGGCAGATAGTTATGCCTTTGATTATTCCAACCCTTTCAACAATCGCCCTTTTTGTTGCTGTTGGATCATGGAACTCATGGTTTGATACATTCCTGTACAATTCGGGCAAACAGGAATTATCCACACTTCAATATGAATTGCAGAAACTTTTAGCCAGCACCATGAATGCAGG
>JAAYNA010000081.1 GCA_012521105.1 Clostridiaceae bacterium | reverse complement strand
TCAATCACAAGGATATTATTTTGGTGTGGTGCCTTCAATGGCCTTTTGCAATAGTGGGGAATTCATAGTTGCAAAACTGGGGAATTTTTTTTGCAACTTTGTCCGTTTCTATTTTGCAATAAATAGGCCTTGGCCTCGCCATATCCAAATCAATAGTTGAAAAGCACCGCGGAACGATAGAGGCAAAGAACACGGATGAAGGAGCCCAGTTCATTATTGAACTGCCTGCAATCAGGGAGCAGTGACTGTACGGACTGCTTCGTTTGCATGTCAACGCAGGTTCTTAACCCAAAGGATGTACGGATATTTTTCTGGACTTTTTTATGGGTCAATTATATCCCAACGGTGACAGAATCAAATTAACCAATTTTATATTTATGCTGGTTCCTTTTTTCTGCTGATAATATCCTAACAATATTAGCTTTACAGCCTATACGCTCATTATATATCGGCGTTGTTCTCTATTTAGTTCTTCGTTATTAGCTGTCTTGCCACTTCCTTTGATAATCAGGGCCATCGGACTTAGGTGGTGTAGAAGGCTTTCTAACTTGAACAGTTAATGGTATCGGAAAATCTATACCAATAATTGCAGCTTCCCCTGGTTTCAAATTTGGCAGGAATGAAGTTGCTGCACGGTCAATTTCACCACATGCCCTTTCAACAACTTCACGATCGCTGTCATTTACAAGTCTATGAACAACTAGTGTCCCCATTTGACTCAAAACATCTTCAGGAATATCTCGCGGCCTTTGGGTTGACAAGCAAATATTTAGCCCGTACTTTCTACCCTCTTTTGCAATTAATCCAATAGCATCGAGCCTATACATGCTATCTTCAGAATTAATGTTTCGACCCAGAAAGTTATGTGCTTCATCCACGATTAACACTATGGGTGAAGTAATTTCCCCATTTCGTGCAAGATTTAGAAGATAACGACCAATTGCATTTGCAACTATTTCTCGACTTTGAAACTCATATGATACTCCAGCAAGACAAATCCTCAAAAGCCGTTTTTCGTTCTTGGTAAACTTCTTAATTAAATCTGTTACAGGTTTTTTGCCTTCACTTCTAAAAATGAATGATAAATGCTTCGAATATATAATATTTGATATGCGCGAAACAAGAGATTGACATTGTCCCCATTGTTGTTCATTTATTCTACCATAACCATTTTCATTTTCCCAAGCACATTCCTGCCTAATCTGTCCTATTATTTTAGTTACATCAAATGGCGAGTTTGGGTTATTTGAAACTTCTGCTACATCTGGGTCAGAAATAATTGGTGTTATCTCTGAATATGGCTTATTTTCTTTTATAAATAAGCCATTTTCCCCAAAACTGCTATTATAGTGTACTATTCGCAAACTTATCATTGCTTGTCTCAATTTAGGAAACTGAATTCCAGGTGACGGTCGAAACAACGCGATAAAGTCAGATTCTGTAAACGAGTTTACAGGTAAGGAGCAATCAATTGAACCTTCTGCAATTTTATCATGCGAAACTTCACCCAAATTGCAATGTATTATATGTTCTCCAGCAAAGTCACGATACTCACCAGTGGGATCTAAGAGGATTATTTTTGATTTATATTTTATACATTCTTCAATTATTCGTGCTGTTGTCCAACTTTTCCCACCTCCGGTAGCACCCAATATTGCACAATGCCTGCCGAATAATTTCTCAGGGGTGATTATTACTTCGCTTTCTTCAGATATATCAATTTCACCCAAGGAAAGCATAACCTTCATGTTATCTTCATTTTTTCGATTCATCAATAAGGGAATTTCAGAAATGAATCTGTGAGGAGCTGAATATACCCTGTCGCCAAGCCTTGGGTATTTATCAATTCCCGCTTTGACTTTTAAACTATCCATAGCGACAGTACCAAGTAGCTGGATAGTACCAATGGCGTCTAAGTTTATGTTATCAAATTTATCTGGCTTAAGGGTTTTGCGGTCAGTTTCAGGAAGTCTTACTTCTATTATTCTACCAAGTAACAGGGTGGTTTGGCCTTCTATCAGAACAAATTCTCCAACTTCTCCTTTACCATATCGTCCGCCAGCAAAATGCGAACCACACGGAAAACCAGCAGATGAGAGATTGGCTTTTACATTACTAGCGGAAACATATGAAATTACTCCTATAAACAATTCTGGATGTAAGATTCCATTTATAGATGGGTTTTTAGTACTCATAATTACCTCCAATAAGTGACCGAATGTTTTTAACCAATTGCTCTGCTGGTGTTAATGCTCTTAAATCTGGTATTAAATTAACAAAATCATCAAATGAAGAGTTAATGAACCAAATATCAAAACCATTATGGGCTAAATTTCTCAGTTTATGCCAATAACTTTGAGATCTAACTTCTTCGATATTTTTATAAGCGCAGAAATCAACAACTATCAGACGTAGATGGGGATTTGTGGATACAGCTGACACAATTGGTTCTGCAAGGTGTTTGTCATTAAAACCAAATCCTATTACCAATAAACATGTATTTGGTTCTCTTAATAATGAAAGATATTGAGCCATAATTTCTAAATATGGCTGATTATATGATTGTTGATATTTTCCTTCAGCTGGATATATTAAGCATGCTTCTGAAGGACCAGGCTTCTCTTTTATAATTATAGCATTTTTACTATTAATATTAGCCCAATTGACAGAACCATGAAGTTTATATAAATGAAAAACACCTTCAAGATAATTCACCGATTCTTCACTGGTATGTGGACGCCATACAATGTCATAATTAAAATATCTTGGATCGTATTTACGTGGTTGAGTGAATGAAAAACCGTCAATTGCAATAAGTCCTTGATAACTAGCAGCAGTTTCAAAACATAGATCATAATTAGTGGTGAAAATCTTTAATCTTGAATCTCGTGCCCTCCTTCGAGAAAGTTTGTACAGAAAAGTTTTATGTGCTTCTAAATTTCTTTCTGATAATTCAAAAGAGCATTTTTTTAGTATAGTCTCTTTGCTTTTATTGTAAAATGCCAATACTTCTTCGTCATGTCGAATTTGCAGAAAAGCTTCACATTGAGATAGAAATTCCTCGATATTTTTCCCGCGATAGTTTATTTTCTTGGCAATTTCTGTTCTCTTAAGATATTTACTTTTGCTAACGTTCAGTGTTCTGATGCTGTTCCACAGATCTTTCATAGATGGACCTTTTATTTTGCTACCACAGGAGGTACCGCTTCCAGACAAAACCATAAGGTTCTGCATTTGAAGAGATGTTAGCAACATATCGTTAAGACGCATTCTGTCGCTTTCATTCTGTGCATTTATTTTTTCTTTTTCTTTTTCTGAAGCCTCAGCCGGTATTTCACGATTAATCTCGGACCATTCTGTTGACTGAGGCGGTAAATATTTAATGGATTTTTCATTCACGTATACCATCTCCTGTTGAATTATCTAATTGTTTATTCGGATTTTTAAATAATTAATTAAAGGGTGAGTTTTACTGAATGCTACCATGGATGTCCGGACATTTTCCTTACAAAGTTTGCGGGATTCGGTACATATCATCATTTTTAATGCATTTTATGGTTTGCAATAATTGTCAGTGTAAGCATCGCATGAAGTTTATCGTTTATAGTGATATCCACAGCATATTTTGCCGCGAGGATAAATGCTATTATCCCATATTACAGTTGAATACTATCAGACATAAGGCATCATATGTTTCTGTTCCAGGACAGATATTACAAAAGCCAGCCCTGAAAGGCCAGCTTTTGACTGTATAAATTCCAGATCAACGCTGATGCCAATCTTATCGAGGTGTTAACCCACGAACTCATTTGATCAGCACAAGCGTCAAAGGCACTCCCCGCTCAGGATTTTCCGGCATGCAGAGCTTCCCGTCCTGTACCGCAAACATCAGCGTATATATGCCGAAATCCCACAGGTCGACATAGGTGTAGTAGTCTGCATAGCTCCTAGTTATCTTCGGGAAGTTCGCTTTATGCATGGCTGATATCTTTTCACCAAGCCTGGTCAATACAGGCTCGATTTCTTCCATCAGCGGACGGTATACAAACTCACGCAGCTTTTCTATCTGCTCATAGGTAAAGATAACGAAGTTGGGCTTATATCGGCTTTCCTCCTTTGTAATCAGGCCATCAGCAACAGCTTCGGCAAGCGCTTCCTTTTCCTGCGTGTCCAGTTTATCTTCGGAAAAACCGGGTTCAATGACCGATGTGTAGACCCTGTGCAGCAGTGAACGTTTAGCGCTGTCGGCATGGACGATCTCTGGATGGTATCTTTCATCGGCAAAACAATTCACTCCAAGCCAGTAATACATGTCGGTATTGCTGCCGGGAATGCAGCTGTCCGAAACGATACCGTAATAGCCTCCCCACAGCAGTTCTCCCTGGAAGCCGTCCGGATCGAGTTCCTGCCCGTCGGACGCATCGCTTGCCATGACTATATACTTACCTCCGTCCGGCCGGACCGTCCGGTCAATATTCTTAAGCCTTGTAAGCAACGAGCTGTTGCGGCTGACGAAGCTGATGAACATCACTATAACGGGCCACATCAGCCTTTCCGTCGGGAATTCGCAGCCGTAGAACCCTATCGACCTGATCTCGTTTTCATGCGACCACAGGTAATCGATTATCTTATCGATCAGTTCCCCGCGCGTCTCCATGTAAAGCGTGGCAATTTCCTGCATATGGCGTCTGCCGATGATCGGAAACGCCGTCGCATACTTCTTGCCCTCAAGTGTCATGAATTCGCGGTTTACGAGCCAGTCCAGGTCAAATTCGATATAAGGTCTCGGGATCCCGGTCAGTTCCACAAGCTCATCGATCGTCTTCGGCTCCCGGTAGCACAAAAGACAAAGGTTCTGGCGCACCAGGCTGTCGTTGATGCGCTTTGTGTCAGGGTCGTCGGTGTAGCCGCCGGAAATGCCGACCCTGAGCCTGCCCGGGCGATAAACATAATTGGTCCTTGGAATACTCATGCTCTCAATCTCCCTCCTGACTTTTTTGCGGGCATCGAAAAGGTGCCATGTGACAGCGCTTTCGGTCGTGCCGAGCTTTGCTGCCGTTTCTGCGACGGTCAGGCCGTCAAGGTGATGCAGGATCATGGCTTCACGCTGGATAAAGCTGAGGTTCATGATCTCGCGGCGCATCCTGCTGATGCGCTCGTTTTTCATAGCTGCGGATATCGTCTCATTCGCATAATCGATGCCGTCCGGGATATTGGCATCCAGGACGGTCGTCCGCGAATTCCTCGATTTGCTCCGCAGGTAATTGCACCAACAGTGGTATGCCACCTTCCACAGGAGATTCTCGGGCCTGTCGACTGTCTCAGCTTTAGACACGGCATCGTAAAACTGCACGAATACCTCCTGGGCCAGGTCTTCCCCCTCGGTTCGGTTCCCGGTCTTCCTGACCGCCCAGGCCAGGACCTTCCTCAGGTTCTCCTCTGCAACCTGTTCAAACAGCACTTCCCTGTCCACGCTGCCACCCCCTTCAGATGCTCTCAACCATATAGTAACGGGGAGCTGAAAAGCTTAGTAAAATTTTCGGGAAACAGATAGCTGTAAAATAATGGTAATATCCACATGTCGATCTGACTTCATTACTGCAAAGCATACTTGCCAGTATCACTGCTTATCTATCACCAATACCATCGGCGGGCAACCGACGTTTCTCAATATGAATCTCCCTTCATGTATTGTTGATCGATCAAGGTCTCACAATTAGAAAATACCAGAAAAATACACTTTACGGAAGGTTTTTAAGTTTGGAGCGTATGAAGTACGTGTTTACGCGATCACAGGACAAGTACTAAAAGTCGATAAAGTTCTTATTGTAACAAAATAATAAGCCAAATCGCATGCAGCGTTATGCTTTCCTGACCGGTACCCAAATCTCCACGATCGATTCGGCGTCGTCATTGCCCGTATAGCGCTCATCATAGAACTCAACCACGTAGGGCTTGCCGCCGAGCAACTTTTGCGACCAGCCTCTGTCATTGTTCGCAAGCCACTCATCCATTGCGCTGTTTTCGCTTTCATAGCCCCTGGCAGGATATACGTCGAACGAGGCGTAATGCGAAGCAGGCAGTTCCGTTACTGAGAATCTTCCATCGACGTTGGCGTCCGATACCGCGACGCCCACGTGGACCGTGCATTTGTCATTGTCATAGATCCTGACCTCGTAACCGTTATCTGAAAGCTTATTCGGCATATCAACTGTCTCGTACAGTTTCATGAACTGCTCCCATACCTCGCCCGTCCTGTTCCCGTCGCCGGACGCTCCGGCAATTATGAGTTTTTCCTTCCGGATGATTCTCGGGTTCACAAAAACTCCTCCTCTTAACCTGTTCGTGAATTTTACGATCAGTTCGCCGACAGTCATGACTGTTTGATATAAACCCTGTTTGCGGTATTCCGACGGAGACATGCCATAACAGTTTTTGAACGCCCGTGAAAAAGCATGCGCTGAATCATAACCGCACTCAAGGCCGACCTCAATAACAGGTTTGTCCGTCTCTGAAAGCAGCACAGCCGCATGCTCCAGTCTCCTGTCCCTGACATATTCAGCTATGGCTTTGCCGACGATCGCAGAGAACGTACGGTGGAAATAATACGGGGACAGGTAGAACATGTCTGCAAGCCGCTCTATGCTGATATCTTCAGCAAGGTGGCTGTCAATATATTTCATCGCCAGGGATATCCTTTCAAAACTGCTCATCCGCATTCTCCTTTCCCGCCAGGATACAGCCGTTTGACTGTATTTTATCAGAGATATCATGGTATCGCTTAGCAGCATTTGCTTAATTTTGATGGGCAGATCGACTTCTTGCTTATTTAACCAGATACTTGTCAGGTGAATGATTATATGTCCATATTTGTATCATATCAGATATTGCCGTACAATGTAAAAAGCACTAAATCGAGTCTGCCTGCCGTTGTTCTTTATGGTATACTGAAAATGCACACTATGAAAGCAATCCAATGAAACAGGATGGTTCGTTCATGGATAAGCCTACAGATTTCCTCAGTGAAAAATATAAAAACTATGTCATAACTCCCGTAACCAGCGGCGGTACCAATGAATTGTACATGATATCACGCAATGACGAAACCAGGCTTGTAAAAATCGCCGGTATCAATTCAGAGGATATAGTCAATGAATACAATGCTCTGCAACTACTGTCTGAAGCAAAGGAGACCCCAAAAGTATATGAACTCTTTCATATTGGCCAAAGGGCCGCCATTGAAATGGAGTTCATCAGGGGCAGAAGCATGCTGGATCTGATACTGGAGCAAAACGACAGGCAAAACATATACTTTTACTTTGAAAAACTCGGAAGAGCATTGTCGAATCTCCATTCGCAGTACCTGAGCAATGCAAATGCAGTAAGAAAGGGCAATGTGATAAGAAAAATTGCTGTTCCTGATACTGAAGACCTCCTGGAGGTCGACTATGTGCCCCGGGAACTATTCGATGAAGCCGTCAGTATGCTGAAAAACATCAAGCTTAATGATTGTGATTTGATACTGACACATGGAGATTTCGGATATCACAACACTATTATTGCGGAGGATGGAACGGCAATACTGATCGACTGGGAGTTCGCAGAACTAAACCACCCTCTTAATGATATCGCCAATATATATTTCTGGACACATCTCCACTCCAAAGAAGACGCGAAGGAGCGCTGCCGGCATTTCATAAGTGCTTATGCGGAAAATGCACCCGTCAGGGATGAAGACCTGCTCATGGCATTTTGCATCTATAAAGTGTTGTCTATTATGAAAAGGACACTCAATCTACCTGACCACGTAAAAAACGAATGGGTCAGGAGGTTACGGTGGGTAATGAGCGAGCATTTCTGAATACATGTCCTCAGTT
>JAAYNA010000080.1 GCA_012521105.1 Clostridiaceae bacterium | reverse complement strand
ATTTTTTATTTTTGCTATATAATGCTCTTTTTGTTGTTTTACCAGCTTTTTTATGTTTTGTATCTTTTCAATAAGAGTGAACATTTGCGAATTTGTGTTATACTTGTACAGTTTTATTTTTTTATATATAGCCGGGAATAAAAAAGAGCGGGAAAACCGCTCTTTTTTTGCAATCCTGTTTCATCGCCGCCTTAACCTAGGCACTTGATAGGGTTCTTTAACCCCTGTAAATCTTACAATTCCTCCTAAAAGAAGTATTAAATTGATAATACACATCACCCTGAAACCAAACACGTCATAGATATAACCGTTTACAAGAGGAGCAATGGCCGACATCGGTATAATGAAGATATTGGCTATGCATAAATACGCCGGCCTGTCTTCATAGGGACACATTCCAAATATAATATTGATGTTGCCAATCATAAAAGCACTATGGGTAAGTCCAAAAACAGCGGTTAAAACAAATACCACGTCAGGATTTTTTATAAATATCGCTGAAACGAGGTTAATAATGAATAACAGGTATCCGCACAGCATGCTCCATTTAAATCCACGACGCTGCACCAGCATGCCCCAGATGATAAACCCTATGGATTTGCACACAAACATAATGGTATTCATAGCAGAAATGGTATCTGCACCAATGTTAAAGCTGGATTTTGCATACACTGTCTGAAAAGGAAATAATGAAACTACAGGGAAAACAATAAGTGCCTGCGCCGTTATAAATCTTATGATGTTTTTATCCCGCTTAAGTATCTCCATTAGCCTATTTCCATACCCCTGGGATCTTGCAATTTTTACCTGGCTGTTTTTTGGCTCATAAGCTGCAACCAGGAAGAAAAACGAAATCATATCCAGTGTAAATGCAAGTAAAAACAGGTATCCATACGGTTGTGTACCCGATACGCTTCTCCTCAGAATGACTCCGGCCAGCAGAGATCCCAGCACCCCTCCCACGCTGTTTAAAGCGCCTCTCCAGCCAAAGAATTTACCGCGGATATTGAAAGGGATTACTTTATTTATAAAATTAAAATATACGGAATTCCCCATTCCCATAAATAATCCATTTAGCCAGAAAATTATATAAAAAAGTATTGTAAATAGCAAAGGTTTCCTCGGGGCCAAGAATAGTACTAATAGTCCGATGAGCAAGTGGGAAGTGCGATAGATAAAAACGTACTTTCCCATTAATCCTTTATAGGAATCAATTCGTTCCATGAGCCTGGCTGAAAAAAACTGGGGTATGGCTGTCATGAGCGTTTGTACCGTTGTGAGAAGTCCAATAACAAGGTTAGAATGGACGTATTCGCTTATAAAGTATATAACCAGGGTTTGCAGGGGAATCAGCCCCATGGCTGTTGCATTCAATATGCCATCAACAATACTGGTACTCACGTTTCTTTTTATGTATGGCTGCAGCTCCTGTTCTATTTTCTGCTGGATCATCAACATATCTCTCCTTTCGTCCGTCTCGGCAAGTTATGTCCTGATTATAATATCACTGTTAAACAGGTGTTTTACACTATTTAAAAGTTATATATGGGTTATTTAAACCACTCTTATATTACATGATTCATACCATTTGCTGCCTGAAGGCAATAAAACAAATCCGGTAGTTTCATATGGCAGTTTGATATTGGGCGCATTTATCATCATTGTTTGCGGTTCTACCGAAATAAAGCTGCCCTTTCCATCGTGATTCCATATTACCCAGTATCTGAATTTATCACCAACCTCATATATCAATTCGTATTTTTTATCTGCATTCTTGATAATTGCCCCGTTGAAATGTCTGCCATCCATGGATAAAGGTCTTGCACTGAAATGACCGCTTATTGGACGCCCCTGGGTCAGTATGCCCGTTTCCCTCATTTTTTTCTCTTCATCGGATAACTCTAAGAAATTACCGGTTGCCAGTGCCCGGGACCCCATTTCACATTCTCTGCCAATCGACATGATTAGTTTGTACTGCGTATAGTCTTCATCAGGCCTGAAAGGTATATTAAAATTAGTATGAAATCCCAGGCCAAAGGGCATTGGTTCTCTGCCGTGGTTAATAACCTCAAAATGCTGTTGTAAACCATTCCTTGATAAATTGTATATTAATCTGAATCTGCTATGGTGAGGAAAAAAACTCCAGATGTCTTTTCCGGGATCAATATTAAATACCATTTCAACCTCAGCGCTGCCGTCATTATTTATTTTTTCGCCGATTACCTCCCAAGGTCTATTGTATAAAAACCCATGAAGATGATTATTAAGCTTTTTTTCATTAACCGGCAAATTATAAACCATCCCATCCACCTTGATGGTTCCATCCTGGATCCTATTTGGGAAAAACAATACAGGTATGCCAAATACCTCAGGTTGTTTAACAAATTCTGAATATGATCTTGGTGTACGTATTATATCAAGGTTTCTGCGGTTATCCTTTAGCCTTATTAAGTTCCCTCCTATCCCGGGAACAATCAGCATCTCGTATCCGCCTGCAACAACCTCTACCGCTTTTATACCATGCCAGGAAATTGACTTTATATATGGTTGGAACTCCATACCAATACATCCTCCCATTTTTTCTTTACTTTATAAATCTTTGATGATATTATCCCGGTATTGAAATAAATGAAATCATTAGCCAAGCGGATATTACCATTTAAGAAATCCCAATAATATCCGCCTGGCTTTTGGATTTAGCTGTTTACCTTCTCAAAAATCATTTTGATCGTTTTATTTGGACGCTCCAGGAATTCTATCGGATCTTTCCCCCGCGGGAAGGTTATGGTAGGCAAGACACCCTTTGCCTCATCGACTTTCATTCTCAATTCTTCAAATTCGGTTTCACCGGATAAATAAGAATATCCAATCAATTTGCATAGCTTGCCGTACATGAATGAATTTAACGGGCATCCGCCGGTCCTTTCAAGACCTTCTACATTATCATTCTGCCAGCTCTTGAACAGATGTGACTGTGCAAAGGACAATCCTTGCATTGTTATTTCGTTTAAGCCTTCACCACCCACGGCCAGGCCTTTATACAAACTACCAACCTGGTCTATTAGCAATTTAATCCCTTCGGTAGATGTCATATTTTCCACGAGACAGTTGTGAATATTAAACGTATTCAGGGTAATGTCAATAAATATGGTGTCAATATCCAGTTCAGCAACAGCTTTGTATATCCTTTCGCTGAGTATATGCCGCCACATGCTTAAACCGGGATGAATTTTTGTCATCAACAGTTTGTCCCTATTCTTTTTAAGCTGGGCATTTGAACTTGGGATTCCCAGGTCGGACTTTCCTTCATACCAAACCCAGCCCATTATCTTTTTTGAAATTGCATCTCTGAACTGAAAATCTTTCACATAATCATACACCGGGTTTAAAGGATCCACCTCCATTGAATTGCAGTGGGGCATTATATGATAACCGAGTTCTTTACCTCTTTCAATAAACGCAACGGCCTCCTTGCTTGGAATGTATGTCGGATAGTTTGTGTCATACCTGTCAGGTCGCCAGTTAGGGAAATGGATTACGACTCTTCCGGGATCAACTTTTTTGGATAGGCTTTCCAGTATTCGGATATCGGTTGGGCACCAGCTTATTCCCATTTTTATGTTATAAAACCAGTCCTTCCTTCTGTTTTCCTGTTTATTTAAGTCGTATGCTTTCCACAGCCAGTCCCTGTAGATGGAAGCCGGGACGTCCCAATCACCTTCGTATACGTTTATCCTCCACTCGATACCTCCGGCAGCCAGGTTGTTATCGAAAGGACCGTATGCCTCCGTTTCAAATCCCAAGGAATTCACGCTGCCATCTCTTCCTACAGCCAAGGCTTTATACCTGTACTGGGTATCCCGGCAGTGTATCCAAAAACCGCCTTTTTCACCCTGCAATATGGCAAAACCGGCTTCCCACATCACGGGCCATTCCCAATGAGTATTCCTGATGAGTGAATCACTTAAATCCAGTTTTACACCTTGAAAGAAAGGCGCCACAAGCTGTAAACCAGGCCTTATGCCTGTGATATTCCATCTGCATGCCTTAACACCAGGCCTGGAAGAATATGCTGAGGGTTTTATCAGTAAATCATGCGTTTCGGGATCTTCGGATACCGTAATAACTCCATCTCCATCCCAATTACCCAGTCTTATTTCAGCAAGCGTGTCTGAAAGCTGGAAAACTTCAACATTTCCAAATTTCGCTTCACCAATGCCAAATGCCTCATTGTTACTATAGACCAATTCAAGGGCGGGTACATCGTTATGGGATTTTACAAATACATCTCCAGTTACCTTGCTTTTTAAATACGCAAGACAACCATTCTCGATTTTAGCCTCCAGCGTTCCTGTTTCCACAAATACCTGGTTACCGCTGACCCTTACCATTGTTTTTCCTCCTTCTTTATTTTTGATATTATCTTATTAGCCTAAAGCTTTCTTAACTCAAAATCTTCAATGGTTAGCCCTGGCAGTTCCTGTCCCGCGATGCCAATACAAAGTCAGATGCATTGCCATCAGCATCGACGCTTCTTATTTCGTATATATCCTCCATGCTGCCTTGCTCATCAAAATAATACGTCCCGATAGACACCTTGGTTAAAAATTCATGATTCTTATATATCTCATAATAGGATACCATAACGTTATCGTCAGATTTATCCCAGTAAACCTCTATACCGTCATAACCAAACCATTTTGCAGGTCTTTTAACAGCAAAACCAGGCGTGGCAGGCGGTTCCGTATCAGTTCCTTGTCCAGGCCGCCCCGGAAGATTAATAAGGAGTCCTTCTCCGTATTTTACACAACTTAGCCTGATACCCTCTTCCATCCACTCTTTTCCTGTCTTTGTGGTCTTTTCCATACCGCCTTCCAAGGCTTCGATCGTGTATTCCATATCAGGCAGCAAACCCTTTGGATAAATAACCGCAGACTTGCCTAATATCGGATTATTCTCCCTGTTGCTTATCATGATTAAGCCTTTCATGTTATCCCATGTCATTCGCTGCAGGATGAAGGTCTTGTCCCCATGTTCAAGATCCGGACGATACACCTTTATCCAACGCCCGTAAATACCTTGCTGGCGCAACCATCTGAATAACTCCATGTCCTTTCTCTTACATTCCAATGATTCCAATGTCCAGCCTTTTTCAGGATTCTGCATGAGATACCCGGGGGCTGAGAATAGCTGACGTTCTCTTGGAAGGTATTTATCCCAGCACGTTTTGCCTCCACTTATTGGCATACCTTGATGTTTATCAATGGGCATGATCAATGTAGTCCAGTATCCACCTATGTGATGGCATTCACCATCGGTTATCTGCTGCTGGTCAACGTAGCGTACTGATTCAATTGTTAAGGTATGACCGCCGGAAGAGCATCCATCCAGCCCGGCTTCAGGATTCCTGTCTTTGAATTCTTTATACAGCCGGTAGAAATTCTCGCTTTGTTTAAAGGTTACATTCCAATCGCCGTCCCCGGTGTTAAAACTGCGATCATTCCTGGCATTACAAGGATCCCCATCAACTCTCAGGTCATATACCCCTATTTCTTTTTGCTTATTACAGAGCATATTAAGAATCCATTGATAAGCTTCTTCTATAGACATATCTATGGTCCAGTTATACCAGTTCCCGTGGAAGTCCAGCATCCATTCGGGATGTTCAAGCCATATATCGGACAACCTGTCTGCATGCCAGGGCGGCATCCACATACGCAATACCATTCCATTCTTATTGATGTACTCATTTATGTACTTCCAATCATCTCCGAAAATGCCATTCCAGTTGCCTTTTGAATCAAACCAAAAGTCGTCCACCCATATGCGTTCGCAACCGATATACCTGGCTGCTTCCACCATTTTATATACCTTTTTTGAAAGCGGGGCTTCCCGCCATATGGTCATATTTGTCCTGTTGAAGTACTTGTCCTTGGTATAATCCCATTTGTATTTATATATATACTCATTAATAGTGTTTCCAAGATCATCTACATCCCCGGTAAATACACCGGTCATCATCGGAGGCATTTTTATACTGCTTCCGGCAGGAAACGCGTAATCGTTAAGAACACACCATCCTATAAGCGAAGTGTTCCTGTCGCGACAGGTAAACTGCGACTGCCACCAGCCCTGGTAGTCAAATGTCATATACCAGCCTTCATTCCTGTTTCTGTTATGCAAAGCAAAAAACTCGAACCACATGGCCGTACCATTATATCGCCCATGAAGCTTATTGGCATAATGGCCGTCTATTTCCGACATTTCCGGCGGCCCCTGGGAATCAAAATCTTTAATGTATCCATCCTGTAATTTTGCTGTCTTCAGCTGGGTGCTGCCTGTGAAATTTCCACCGCCCGTCATGTACATAAAATCCAGTTCTTTAACATGATCATGCATAAGCCTCTGGACGAATATTGCAGGATTCGAAATAACAGCATCTTCCTGGGATGTATTCTCATATACTGTCCATTCCTGTATGACGCCAACTTCCGGATACACTACATAATGCCTCTCAACCTTTAAAACATCATTTGCAAGAGTAATAACAGCCTCTATTTCTCCCTGTTTAAGAACGGAAGCCGACACATCAGATAAATTCCAGCCTCCTTTGTCACCGGAATAGAATTCACCATCAACCGTAATAGCAAACTCATCGGATTTTAGAGCACCGCTGCCAATGTATTCGCTTCCCGTATCCTTATTTATATAGCCGGTCATGATAAAACGTCCGCAATCGGTCAGCCTAATATTCTTTTCTACCTTATCCGAACCAATTCTAAATAAATTTCCTTCGCGAATAAAATAAGCATCTTTATTCTTTATGTTCACGTTGTACACTCCTTTATATTTTGATGATTTTAAAAGTTATCGGAAAAATTTATCCTATGATAGTAAAAGCATTTCTATGAAATCGGCTGTCAACTTGCGCTGCAATTAAGCCGGAGTTTCATAACAAAACTCCGGCTTAATTGCAAGTCAATACCAGTATTTGTTTTATAGTTCAGCAGGCAAACTCCAACCACAATTGATGGGGATCAATTTCAACTGCTTTTTTGTAGTACTCGGTTTCTTCCTCTTTTTTACCCAACCCTTTACATGCCAGGGCAGCAAGATAATAGCCCTGGGCTTTCCCGCGAATACTTCTGTCTGCATCAAAAGGCTGGGAAGTAGGCAAACCGGTACCGAAATAAATCATCCTGTCACTGTTCTTTACCTGGTTCAACCCAGCTGCTGCCATTTGCTCCAGCATTTTTACAGCTTCTTCCTCGCGCCCCAGCTTTCTTAATGCCATGCTTTGATAATACTGGTAAACAAGTTGCCTTCCATTTTCCTTGACTGCCCTTTCATATGCCTCTTTTGCCCTGTCCGGTTCAATCATTTTTTCGTAGGCCAGCCCCATATAATAGTATACATCCGCATCAGAATCTCCATGCCTCCTGCCTTCCCTGTAATTGTCCGGAATTTCCAATGCATTCCTGAAATCATTAAGTGCCTGCTCATAATTCCCTTGATTAAGGGCCGATTTCCCTTTCTGAAGATGGACCAGCTTATGCAGAAAAACAACCTGTCCTTCTCCTCCTTCATAGGGATTGAACTTACGGCTTTTTAAGAGTTCGTGTGCACCCTGGATATTGCCCGTTTGGAAATATGCCTTTATCATTTCTATATAGCATTCATCATGTTCTTCTACCAGATCCCTGTATTGGTTGAATAAGGCCAGCCTTTCGTTTACAGGTATACCGATATTCTTATACATTTGCAGCAACTCATACAGTACCCAGGAATCCCTTTTATCAAGTTCAAATGCTTTTTCCAGGCACTCCCTTGCCCCTTTAATATCTCCCAATTTCTCATAGTAAGCTATGGCAAGATTGCGATGGACGGTCGGGAAGGTTCCATCCAATTCCTTGGATATTTCCCAGTTTTCTATGGCTTCCTTGTAGCGCTTTTTGTCATAGAATAAATTGCCCAGGTAATAATAAGCCTTGGCTCCGGACGGGTTAATTATTTTTGCAGTCTCCAAAACCTCTATGGACTCCAGACGGTTGGGGAAACAATAATCAGGGCATGCTGTTTCTGCAAGACAGCAATACTCCGATGCCTTATCATCCATACCCAATTTATAGTGGAATGCAGCCATATAATAATAGATCATTGGAAAAACATGGCATGTTGCTTCATGACCTTCAAGATATACTTTCAATACGGTAATTGCATCTTCCCATAGCCCTGTCTTTCCATAACCTAGAGCAATATCAAGCCAGCTTTCTGCCTTGTTCCTTGTTATATCTCTTATTTCCGCCAAAATGTCGGCTGCTTCTTCTTTTTTCCCAAGGGCATCTTTAACCATGTATTTTTCAAAGCGGGCTTCGAAGTTAAGGAGGTTTACACTTACAGTTTCAGAAATCAAAGAATCTGCCTCTTCGAGTAATCCAAGTTTCCTTAAAATTATGGATTTCCTGGTGAGAGCTGATGTATTGTCCGAATCAGTTATAAGGGACTTGTTTATATGTTCCAATGCTCTTTGATAGTCCTTCCGTATGCAATCAATCCCGGAAAGGGCATAGTAACCTGCCGTTCTACAGGAATAGTTCCATACAGACTTATAGAAAGCATCGTAGGCTTCATCATATCGCCCCATATATTGATAAACCAGGCCCAGGTTGTAAAGAGGTTCACCATCATACGGATTGGTATTGCGGATCATCTGCCTGCTAATAGCTTTTTTGAAATATTCGACGGCCTTTTCATAGTATCCTTTCCGCAGGTTAATTAACCCTAAGGCATTATTGCATCTGCTGTCACCGGGATCCCGCCTTAAAGCCTCTTCATAGTATGGTTCAGCATCATAATGAGGCTGGCGATATTGTTCAATGTGCAGCCCATTCAGGTACAGTTCTTCGTTGCTTTCAATTTCCTGGGGTGCTTTGACCGGTTTCCTGGGTTCGGGGACGCCCGGATATTCCTTTTTTACTTCCCTGTATCCGACCAGCTCCCTGCCATTTGAATCGAATAAAGCGGAATAAAGAGCAGCATCAATTGTCTTGTCAACCTTAACATCGGCCAGGAAAGGAGTTTCAGGAGAAATATCTATTCTTTGCTCGTAGAGGAGCTGATCCCCTGCTTTAAGAATAACGGTGCAATCTTTAAAAACAGAGGTGGCAAAATACCCAAGCCTGATAATATCTCCATTCCTCTCCATGCTCATTGCTGCATCAACACTTGCATTTTTCACCGTGCCAATCTTCCTGATCGGGTACCAGTATTGTTCAAAGGTCTTAGTCTCATATGGCATGATCCATGAAAAATCAGGCTGATTGTCAGTATAAACTCCAGTCATGATTTCCACATATGGTCCATCCTTGTCGGTTAAATTAGCACACCATACCTCACCGAAATTACCGCTGCCCCAGGTAAACAACTTCTTACCCACTGCAATATGATGGTTGGCAACATGAACAACCCCGGCATCCACACCAAAATCATAGCCGGACATAAAGTCAAATTTTGAATCACCGTCCATGGCCATGAATGATGAGGATACCGGAATGTTTTTGAACCAGGAACCATCCACGCCTGCTCCATAGTCATATCCGTAAAAAGTTCCCTTAATAATCGGCCAACTGGAAACCGCCCTTCTGTCGTGATCCATCAGGTAACCAATATCCGGCGGAAAAACAATCCGGTAATTCTCATTTACATGTACCCCAAGATTTGCCCACCACATGTAAGTTTGCGGCAAAGGTGTGCGGTTATGTATTCGCACCTTAACTTCCATGTACGCTTTATCAGGATATAGTGTTATTCCGGCCATGCCCTGCGTACGGTTAAACGGTTCTATTTCTCCTACCCATATGGTCTTGCTGCCATCTTCGTTTTCCTCAAAGGTCATATCCACTGGCATGAAGGTAGTAGGCCGGTGATGCTGCGGCCAGTTAAACTCAATTCCGCCGCAAATCCAGGGACCGCACAGGCCTATCCTGGCCGGCTTTATAACAGTATTATGATAAATGAAGTTGTAGTTGTTGATTTTGTCCAGTCCTATATGCACTCTGCCGCCTATTTCCGGAAGAACCATGATCTTTAAATACTTGTTTTCAAGGTTGCCGGTGAGATAAACTTTATCTTTTGCTTCGTTTCTTAACCTGTCGGTAAAGGGTAACGGGTATACTTTTCCGTCTGCTCCCTGGTAAGCTCTCCTTTCAAAAAATATCGGGTTCTTGTTGGGTTCATACGGCTCATATGTAGGTATTGTCTGATACTCCTGCCTCATAAGCACTTTCTCTTTTAAATCCGTTTCATATAATTTACTCATTATAATCCCCCTGTGTTTTAATTATAATGTACTTTAATTATTAACTATTTGCCAGATCGAATACTTTACGGACTGCCTTATTCGGGTTGCGTACAAATTCTACGGCCTCAGCAGGATTGTCCGGTACCGATATAGTAGGCAATACACCTCTGCTTAAATCAACCTCCATGGCAGTTGCGGAAACTTCGTCTCTTCCGGAAAGCCCACTGTATCCAAATGTTTTGCAGAGTTTACCAAAAAGGAATGCATTTAAGGGACATCCACCGGTTCTTTTCATGGTGTCGATATCGGCATCACGAATGCCAACCAGGTGGGCTTGTGCAAATGATAAACCCTGCATGGTTATTTCATTCAGCCCTTCACCACCCACGGTCAGTTTATTTCCCAGGTTTGCAACATGCTTGATAAGAATTTTCATAGCTTCCGTGGTAGTCATGTTTTCAACAAGACAATTGTGCAGATTCATGGTATTTAATGTAATATCTATAAATATTGCATCCAGTGATAGATCTTCGACTGCTCTCAGGATATTTACGCCCAGTATATGCCGCCACGTCTTTAAGCCAGGGTGAATCTTTGCCATCATTAAGTGCTCGGCATGTTTATACATTTGGGTGTTTGCATTGGGATTGTACTGGCCGCCTCTTCTGTTAATGTAGTCCCAGAACCAACCCATCAATTGCTTGTTTTCTATATGCCTGAACTGGAAATCTCTTAACATATTAAATACTTCATGATTAGGATCAACCTCCATGGAATTGCAGTGGGGCATGACATGATAACCAAGTTGTTGCGCTTTTTTTATAAATTCTCTTCCTTCCTTGCTGGCAACATAAGTAGGATAATTGCTGTCATATTTATATTTGCGCCAATTGGAGAAATGTATTATCACCCTGTTGGGATCAACTTTTTCAGCCAATGCATCAAGCATTTCGGAACCACCGGGACAGAAGGTGATTGCCATTTTAACATCATTGAACCATGGTGCCCTTTCTGCTTCTTCCTTTGCCAGATCGTAAGCCTCCCATAACCAATCTCTATAAACAGAAGCAGGTACTGTCCAATCTCCTTTATATACATTTATTCTCCAGGCAAGCCCTCCGGCTGCCAAATTGTTGTCTATCGGCCCATATGCTTCCGTATCAAAGCCAAGACAATTGTATTCATCATTGGTCCCCACCTTTAAGGCCTTGTAGCGATACCTGTCGTCGTATGTGCGAACCCAAAATCCGCTTTCCTTACCTTGAAGAATTGCCAAACCTGCTTCCCAGCTTTTTGGCCATTCCCATCTTTTATTTCTGATGATGGGATCATCCATTTTTAGTTTCATTCCCTGGTATAAAGGAACGACCAGCTCCAGGTCTTCTCTTATTCCTTTAAGGTTCCACCTGCAGGCCCTAACTCCCGGCCTTGATGAATAAGCCTCCGGCTCAATTATCAAATCCCCAGTCTCCAGGTCTTCCATTACTGAAATAATTCCGTTGCCATTCCAGTTTTCATAGCGTATATCCACGCACGTGTCTGAAATCTGGTAATACTCAATGGAACCGAATTTGCTCTCGCTGATATCAGAACTTTTATCATCGGAATAAATAAGCTGCAATGCAGCATCCCTGTTAATATCTACTCCCGTGATAAATTCTTCGCCATCCGCTTTACTCTTTAATGATGTAATAAACCCTTTTTCAACAACTGCCTCCAATGTCAAAGTATCAATATAAATCTTACCGTTCCTGTATTCTACCATGATTATTCCTCCTTGTTCCTGAATTGTTTTGAATTAACCAATTACCAGGCATTATTATCCCGCAGGCAAAGCTCAACTGTAATCCAGCGTGCAGACTCTTATTAAAGTTTTAACCCTTTATGGCACCTATCATGATACCTTTGACAAAATGTTTCTGTAAGAATGGATAAACACATATGATAGGCAATGTGGCCAGAACAATTGCTGCCATTTTAATACCTATCATAAACCGATACTCTTCTACAGCAGCCTGTGATACGCCCTGGGTAACCTGGGTGGCACTCCTGACTATCATTTGCCTTAATAAGAATTGTAAGGTATATTTCTTGGCATCCTGTATGTATAACATTACGTTAAACCACTCGTTCCATCTGTCTACCGAAAAGAATAGAATAAAGGTGGCTATGGCAGGCATTGATATTGGGATTATAATTTTCACCAGTATAAGAATATCGTTTGCTCCGTCAATCTTTGCGGACTCTTCAAGGCTGGAGGGTATTGTATCGAAGAAACTCTTAAGGACAATCATGTTGAACACATTAACCCCGTATGGCAAAATAACCGCCCATATTGAACCCATTAATCCCAGCCATTTCGCAACCAGGATAAAAGAAGGGATCAAACCGCCGCTAAAAAACATTGTAAATATTACATATCCCCATATAGCATTATATCCTGGCAGATTTTTTTTGCTTAAACCATAGGCAGCAGTGACGTTTAAAAGCATATTATATAAAACACCGACCACCGTAACAAATACCGTAACAAGAGCAGATCTGATAAAGGTATCATCTGACATTAAGTATATATAATTATCGAAAACAACTTTTTTCGGAAACAAGAGCAAAGGATTCGAAAGATATTCACTATAGGTAGCAAATGATATTGCTATTATATTCCAAAATGGGTATAAGGTAAGAAAACAAAAAATCAGCATCAAAAAAATATTGAAAGCATCAAATATTTTAGAATAAGTACTTTCCGACGTTCGGCGTTTCATTTACATACCCCCGATACGAACACAAATAAATTATTGATTTAAAATATACTTGACTCGGTGAATTTCTTGGAAAGAAAGTTTACCAATAGCAGCAAAGCACATGCCAGGACCGATTTAAACAGCCCTACCGCTGCTGCAAATGAATAATTGCTCTGCACTAAACCAAGTTGATAGACATATGTATCTATAATATCAACATATCTTGAAACTACAGGATTCATAAAGTTGAAAATCTGGTCAAAACCTGCATTCATAATTCCACCGATCCTGAGTATGAATAAAATAATAACAGTATGCATAATAGACGGTATATTAATATGAATAACTCTCTGGAATCGATTAGCTCCATCAACTATTGCTGCATCTATTAATTCTTGGTCTATTCCCGATAATGCTGCAAGATATATTATTGTTCCCCACCCGGCTCCTTTCCAGACCTCGCTGCCATATATTATGCCCATAAAAGCACCGGGCTCTATTAAGAAATTAACCGGTTCACCTCCAAAATAGGTGATCAGCTTGTTTATAACCCCTCCTTCGGCAGAAAAAATACTTACTACCATTCCATAAACAATTACCCATGAAATAAAGTGGGGTAAGTATATTATTGTTTGTACAACTCTTTTAAACAATCTATTCTTTAATTCATTTAACAATAATGCCAGTACTATGGGAACCCAAAAGCCGATTGCAATTTTCCCGAAACTGATTTTCAGAGTGTTAAAAAACACCTGCCAGAACTTACCGAAGCCCAATGCACGTTCGAAATGCTTCAATCCAGCCCATGGGCTGGCCAGTATACCTCTTGTGATGCTAAAATCCTTAAAGGCCAATAGAACTCCATACATGGGTATATACGAGAAAATAAATATATGTAAAAGGCCTGGTATCAGCAATAAATAAACATACCTGTTGCGCCATATCGTCCTTGCCAGGTTTCTGTTTCCATATGATATTTCTGAGCCTTCTAAACTTCTCACTATTCTCATACTCACCTTCTCCAACCTATTATATTTTAAGAAAAAGGTCTGTTGCCAAAGGTGGATATGGTTTTTCCACCTTTGGCAGTATCAACATTTCTAATGTTTTTGGAAAGTGATATAAAGCACTATACTAAACAGTATCACTACTTCCCTTGGCTCTTAGCAAAATCCTGGAGTTCTTCTATATATTGATCCAAAGGATGATCCTTTCTCATCTGGTCAACAAAGGCCTTCCACAGATCCTCTATGGGGTCGTCTTTAAGGATGATATCTACCCTGGCGGTAGCTGTATCAATACCGGATAATACTGTTTCTGTATCAACATAGAACAAGTTCCTGGACATCTGGACAGTATTCTGCTTATTCTTGAAATGCTGTTCCCATATGGGATAATATGGGCTTTCTTTGTTGACAAAGGTCAATTGCCCATAGACAATCGCGCTTCTAAACGGTGCACATCTGTATTTGTCTTTTGCCCATAAAGGTGTTCCGTCTTCTTTCTCCCCAAGCAGGCTTACATATTCATCTCCTTCTTTGACATAATGCTCGCCTTCAATGCCCCTGTATGAGAAAGTAAGACCTTCTTCCGTTGCCATCCAATCGAGAATGTAAAGTATTCTTTCAAGTTTCTCATCACTTATGTTTGCCGGGAAAACAGTTGCAGCCCACCAATTCATTCCTTCCCAATCATACCTGTTTCCATCATCTGACATGTAGTTTGGCAAAATAGTAACTGCCTTTATTGGATCTATGCCAGGATTCGCTTCTGCAACCCTTTTTCCCATAGATTCAACTGCACTAAGAGAGCCATTCCAGCTTATAGTTAACGCGGATCCCATTGCAAACTTATCAAGCATCTGATCTTCAGTATTAATGGCAAAATCCGGGTCAAGAAGACCTTTCTTGTACATTATTCTGAAAATTTCATGCCCTTTCCACCATTTTAAAGTGAGCCAGGCAGGTACCCATTTTCCTGCATATATTCCTTCTGTTTCCTTTAAGAATCCCATGGGATTTTCCTTCATATAAGGCATCACTATCTCGTTATACCAATAGGTATCCTTTGCTGTAACTGCATAAACAGAATTACCCTGTGCTTTCTCTTCCCTTTGTATTATCTCGGCAGCATCCATCAATTCCTCGACTGTATTGGGAAGAGATAACCCATACTTATCAAAATAATCCTTGCGACAATATATTGCATGCTCATTTTCGTTAGCACTTGGGTCAATATCCTGGCTTACCGGAATTGACCACCACTTACCGTCAATTTTTTGATCAGGATATCTGCTTATTAGCTCTGCAACCATGGGCCATTTGCTGAGATCATCCGGTAAAGCTTTAAATACGCCATCTTTTACCCACGGTATATATTCGGAAGGACTGTTTATACCGTTAATTTGCATAATATCTGCCATAGTTCCGGTTGAAATCATTACTTTATATTTCTCTGTCCAATCACCGTAGGCTACCGGCATATATTCGATCTCTACGTTAAATTTTTCCTCGATGAAATTAAAACATGGATCTTCTTCTACTGTAGTCTCATACTGGCCACCATCCACACGGAAATACGAAATTTCGATCTTTTTGTCAAAACTGGTAGTTAATTCGTCGGCATCCGTTTCATCATCTTTTGATTCTGATGGTTTCGGTTCTGATACGACATCCGATTTGTCACCCTTATCCTGTCCGGCGCACCCAGCAAATGTAACAAACAGCAACAAAACAGATAAAACCAGGGCGCTAACATGCAAATAGCGTTTCACAAAATACACTCCTTTCATTTATTAATTTTTATATACAACTATTCACTGTGATATTAGCATATGACAGGCTTTGCTTAACATATGCTTGTATTAGCTTTTTTTGTGTAAATTTTAGTTTTCATATTTGACCAGTTTCCTGTAAGAAGATGGAGTAACCCCGGTAGCTTTTTTGAAGACCTTGTTGAAATGAAAGTAATCATTAAAACCACACATATCGCATATCTCGCTGATTGACAAATTCGTGGATACCAGCTTCTGTCGCGCCAAATCTATGCGTAAATCATTTCTCAGTTGCGTGAAGGTTTTCCCAGTCTCCTTCCTGAACAGCTGACTCAAATAGCTTTCATTTATATGGAACGTATGCGCAAGTTCTTTGAGGGTTATATCCCGGGTAATGTTTACTTCCAGGTAATTTATTACTTCCTGGAGCAGGGGATTCAGGAATTGATCATCCAAAGCAATATGGCTCCGTGTAATGGTTTCTCTGGTATTCCTTAAAATATCCTTAATGCAGTAAAATTTCTTTATCAACGAAGAAAAATCCGGCAGATAAAATTCTTTGTTTAAATCAATGAAATACTCTCTTAATACCGTAATCAGGGGGTCGTAAATTACTTCAATATCTTCTGCCCTTACTGTCCCTTCATCGATAAAAGTGATTAGATCATCTAATATACTACTAATTGCTGCCCTGGATAATTTAGATTCTTTTGAAAGCACTGTTAATACATGTTTAATTTCCTGCAGCCTTTCATTGCTTTCGGTTTGGTTATAGCAGTATATCCTGGTATTTTGATTAAGCAGACAATTATATAGCGCTACTTGGGATTCCCTGAATGCTTTTTTAATTTCTTCAATATGTTTATGAACCCTGCTTATACCTGCATAGGATGTCCCGTTGTTAAGGGAATTCCGTATCCTGCCTAGCAAGTCATCAAAATTTTCAAATGATATAAAATATGTGTACCTGTCTGGCTCGCAAAAAAGTGCAGATACTTCGCAATTGTTGAAACTATATTCCAGGTCGCCCCTGTTTATCGCAGAAACTGCTGCATAATTGCCATAGACGTTATTAAAATGTAAATAGCTTTGTATATCATAGGCATCCTTAATGTCTATTGAATCCATAAACTTGATGTTTTCTATGTTCTTTTTTAGCAGATGATAATCACGCTGTTTATCCAGTAATATTTTAGCTTTATAAAGCGCGTTTTTCAGATCGCACATTTTAACCGGTTTGAGTATGTATTCCAAGGCACCCAAGGATATAGCCTGTTTCGCAAATTTAAAATCTTCAAATCCCGTAATGATGATAAATAGTACGGATAAATTGTCGTTTATTGTTCTTTTTATCAGTTCTAATCCGCTTATCTCCGGCATAACAATGTCAACTATTGCTATATCAGGACGATACACTTTTATTTTTTGAAAAGCATCCACGGCATTTTCAGCAGTTCCCACTACCTGGAAATGACAAGCAAATTCACTGACTTTTTTCTTTAATCCCTTCAATATCCATGGTTCATCGTCTACAATTACAACTTTATACATTTTTACACCTCCAGCTTCTTGGGCAATAAAATATTAATTTCTGTATATTCACCTATTTTTGAATCTATTTTAAATTTTATATTGCCAAACTGTAATTTCAGCTTCATAAATACATTGATAATCCCCGTACTTTTGCTTGTAGATGTACTTATAAGGTCTTTATGCTTTTTTTGGTCTATGATATCTTGTATTTCATTTAACACATCCCTGGGTATGCCTGCTCCATTATCCTTTATATAAATTGAAATATTATCAGTAACATCTCTTATTTCAAGCCATATTTGTCCCATTCTTATCTTTTGTGTAACTCCATGTACTATTGCATTTTCGACCAAAGGCTGCAAAGTCAGCTTAGGTATGAGACAATTCATCACGCCAGGGTCTGCATGCATGTTAATATCAAATTTGTTGCTAAACCGTATTTTTTGTATTGTAATATAATTATTTAGTATTTCCAGCTCTTTTGAAATAGTTATACAATTATCCTCTTTTATGGAAGACCTGAACAATTCTGCAAGTGAAGTAGAAATTTGCTCGATTTCATAAGCATTATAATATGAAGCTATACTGTTGATACTTTCCAGGACGTTATAAAGGAAATGGGGATTAATTTGGCTGTTCAGGAACATTAATTCCGCCTGTTTCTTTTCTATCTCCATTTTGTATAGCCTGTACCGGTTTTTTAGCTCTTCGTCATTAAGCCGTTGTATTTCATCGAGCATACTATTGATTTGATCTGCGAGAATCCCTAATTCATTGTTTTTTATCTTGCTTAACCTATAATTTAAATTGCCCTTTCTTATATCTTCCAGTTCACTAAATATTCTATTTACCGGATTATTTATATTTTGCTTAATAGTATATGAAATTATATAGATTAGGATAAAACTTATAATCATAAGTATTATATCCGCTGCTTTTGTACGCTTAATGTTCCCGTACAAATCATTACTCGGTACCATTATAAACAGGTTCCACTGATCAATTTCTGAAGCGTATGTTATGTATTGGATGTTATCTGCCATAACTTTATCGTATGCGAACTTATTAATATTTTTATATCTGAATTCTTTAAAGACTTCTTTTGGCTCGGTGGATGCGATAACCAGGTTGTCATCGTTCAACAGGTATATTTTTGTTCCATTGCTTACTTTAAATGCACTTATATATTTATTCATTATTTTGGATTCGAATAGTATAACTAACATTCCAATTTTTTGTATATACGAAAATTTTTGAGAATAAATTGGAGCACAAAAGTAAATATAACTGTTTTCTTTATTGATATCGCTGTTCATTAGAACCCCAAAAGTAAAAGAGTCTTCATTGTCCAGGACATGGGAATTTTTGATTTTTCTTAGAATACTGCCCGAGTCAGACATGAAATAAATTATTTTATTATCGGTTAAAAAGCCAACATCAAAAATTTCTTTTCTCAAATAGCTATAATTGCCAACGGTATACTTCATCCACTCATGCAGTTGATATTTTTTAATATGATTGTCTTCGGTCAAATAATCCTGTACTAGAATGTTGTATTGAATTGAGAATATAATTTCTCTTATCTGATAAAAAAAATCAGTAACGCTGTCTACCGTCTGCTCAATATTCAGTTTCAGAAATTCATGTGCATAATCGTATAAAACCTGGTATTGCTTAATATAAGTATTCAGTACGAAAAACAATGTAAAGCTTATGAAAATAGCTATGAGAATGTTTATCTGTACGCTAATTCTTAACTTCACCGGTAGTTCTCCCCCTACATCCAGTATTAAATTTGATAAGAATAACAATGCATTAAAAATAACAATACAAGCCGAATATTTCCTGCAAATATCTTTGCCTTAAGTTTAAAAAACTGTCTATGCTCTTGATATAAGTGAATGATTATCCCACAAAAAGTATCGGTTCTAAATAAAATTTCTTAAACCTATTGTCGAAAAACAACCAAACCGATGAACACAAATATAAAAATGAATGTAAAAAAGAAGGAGTTAATCTGTTCTT
>JAAYNA010000079.1 GCA_012521105.1 Clostridiaceae bacterium | reverse complement strand
GCAAAACTGAAATAATCGTTTCCCGACACAATAATATGATCTACAACTTTTACAGATATGGTTTTTAAAGCCTCCGAGATTTTTCTTGTTACTTCGATATCTGCGGTGGAGGGCCTGAGGCTTCCTCCCGGATGATTGTGTGCCAGAATCACACTGTTTGCCTGATACCTGAGCGCAGTTTCAACAATTATTCTCGGATAGACCGGCGCCTCATTTATGGTACCTTCATGGACAAGCGCAGCATAATTCAAATGATTTTGTGAATTAAGGCAACATACATAGAAGGCTTCGTAATTTCTGCCTATAAACAGTTTGGTCACATACCGGCCGGCCTTGACAGAACTATCAAGCTCCGGTTTTTTGCCCTGTTTCATTAACATATATCTTTTTGACAGTTCAGGTATCATCGTTAGTAACACAGCAGTATTTTTTGTAACCTTGCCTATTTCCATCAGTTGTTCAGGTGAAGAATCAAAGATTGCTTCAAGAGTTCCGAACTTTTTAATAAGGCGGTGTGCCAGTTCATTTGTATCCCGTCTTGGTATGGTATAGAACAAAAGCATTTCCAATATCTGATGTTCTTCAAAAGAACCCAAACCCTCTTCAATAAAACGCTGCTTAAGCTTCTCCCTGTGACCTGTATGCAAGTTTTCTACCATTTTTAATACCTCTCCACTACACACAATTGTCTGTTTTAAGGCATTAACACCGGATGGCAACGAAAGAAGACGAATTTATGTTAAATTAAATAATATCCACGGGTAACAATTGGGGGGCGATGAAGTAAAACTTATAATTTCATCTTTAACAGGATGTTTAAAGGATAATTGATAAGACCAAAGTGCCAGGTTATCAGTAAAACCGGTTTGTTTAACCTTTCCATACTTTACATCCCCAACTATCGGATGGCCGTTATGGGATAACTGTGCCCGTATCTGGTGTGGTCTTCCGGTTTCAAGATTAATTTTTACAAGAGTCATATTGTTCTGCTCTTCAATAACGCCGTATCGCATGACAGCTTCATATGACTTAGGCGTACCTTCGGGAACAACGGCTACTTTGTTCCTGTCCCGGTCTTTTATCAAAAAGTTATAGTAAGAACCATTCTTATTCCCGAATGAACCTTCGGTTACTGCAAGATATATTTTCTCCATTTTTCTGCTGCGAACCTGTTCAGACAGTCTGGATGCTGCCTTTGAGGTCTTTGCAAATACCATAACACCCCCAACAGGTCTGTCCAGGCGATGCACCAATCCTAAATACACATTTCCCGGTTTACTGTACTTTTCTTTTAAATATGCTTTCAGCATTGACAACAAATCAGGATCTCTGCTGATATCAGCCTGTACAGGTACATTAGCCGGTTTTTCAACTACAAGCAGATGATTGTCTTCATATATGATGCTGATATCATTATGTGTATCCATTTTATTGTCAACTCCAACAGTTTAAAAATTGCAAATATACGTTCAAATGATGCACAATAATTCAGTAAAGTGCAAAATATCCAAATATTGTATGCATTTAATATAATAGCGTTATTTTTATACAGCGTCAAGTGAAAAATTACTGAGCAGGGACGATTCTTTTGCTTCCTTGGAATAATTCGGAAAAGCGGGTGATTCGGGTAATTTTGTCGGCAAGAAGCAGCACACTTCAAAGCCCTGCTGCATTCCCGGGACAGGATAACAGGTAACTGTTCCGAATGCTCAGCTACCGTGACCGAAACTTTTAGCATAGTGCGGCATAGAGAGGAGCAGCCAGGGCGGGATGAGAAAGTCGACTTTTTGAGCAAAAATGCTGCCTGCAGGATTCAAAAGCATTTTTGCGAGCTTCGGCTTGCCCGAGCTGAACTGCACAGCTCCAGCAAATTCAGAGGCTGTTTCGGGAATTGCACGGTAGCTGTCGAGTTATTTTTATACTGAAGAGCGGGGATTTTGAGAGGTGCTTTGTTGCTAAAGAAGACAAAACACCCGAAGCAGGACCCGCGGACTAATATTGTGCAGATATTGTGCAATGCAATGAAACCTTTAGCGTAATGCAGTTTTGGGATAGCCAGACAAGGTACCTGTCCCCATGTCTCT
>JAAYNA010000078.1 GCA_012521105.1 Clostridiaceae bacterium | reverse complement strand
GCTTCTGACCTGATATTTTCAGCTATTATATTTCCAAAAACTAAGTCTGGGGGAGTAAGGAATGAAAAAATTACTGTCAAAACATGAGTTAGGGACAATGTTAGTCCTCTATTACATTGAAACAGATACTGAAAATGTGGGTATGGTATTGATACCTAAAGACAGATTTTCAGATGTTGCTCAGGGAAAGAAATGTAGACTGGAGCCTTTAGTGCAGATTAAAATACAGGGGGATGATTACCCCGGAGGGTTCTCCCATGGTCATACCATGCGAAACAGTGAAACTACATACCGGTTTAAATATGAAAAACAGCAAACCGTGATAGAAAATGATACGCAAACAATAATTACAGAATTAAAGGATGAACGCGGCTTTACGCTGGAACACCGTCTTATATGGCATGTTGGCTACTCTGCCGTAGAGTCCTGTTGTGTTTTCCTAAACAATAGCAATGATATAGTTGGGCTTGAAATGCTGTCCAGTTTCTCAATGGGTGAGATAACTCCTTTCGAACAGGACGATGCACCAAATACACTTATTCTGCATAGGCTCAGAAGTGCATGGAGCGCAGAGGGACGATTGGAAAGCCGATACGTTGAGGAATTAATGCTGGAGCCATCTTGGTCACAATATGGTACCAGATGCGAGCGTTTTGGGCAGATAGGTTCCATGCCGGTAAGAAAATTTTTCCCATATGCGGTGATTGAGGACACAAAAAACAATATAAGCTGGGGAGTACAGATTGCATGCCCCTCATCCTGGCAAATAGAGGTTAGCAGAAATGACAGTTCACTCTGTATCTCGGGTGGACTGGCAGACAGAGAATTTGGTCATTGGCTTAAGAAGGTTAAGGCAGGTGAATCTTTTGAAACTCCAAAGGCCATTCTGTCTGTGGCAGAAGGAGGGGTTGAGGAAGTATCGAGAAAGATGGCTGAATTAAATAACCACTACCTTCAGAATCTGCCCGCGGTTGAAGATGATCTGCCCATTGTTTTTAACGAGTTTTGTACCACATGGGGTAACCCGACTGAGGAATATATAAAGAGGGCTGTTGATGCCCTTAAGGGTCGGGGTATAACATATTTTGTAATAGACTGCGGATGGTATAAGGAGGATGGCAGGGACTGGGGCAACAGCATGGGAGATTGGAATCTTTGCAGTGACCTGTTTCCGAATGGATTTGAAAATACATTGAACTATATCCGGGAGGCAGGTATGATTCCAGGGATCTGGTTTGAGTTGGAAATATGCGGAAGGCAGTCCGATGCTTTCCACAATACCGAGCACCTGTTAAAGAGAGATGGTTATGTTATAACAACAGCAGACAGACGTTTCTGGGATATGAGTGACCCCTATGTAATAGAATACCTGACAGAAAAAGTAATTAACTTTCTAAAAAAATATAACATTGGGTATTTGAAAATTGACTACAATGATAATATTGGAATTGGATGTGATGGAGCCGAATCATACGGGGAAGGGCTGCGTCAAAAAGTTCTTGCAACACAGCAGTTTATCACTAAAATCCAGCAGGAAGTACCCGATATAGTAATCGAAAACTGTTCATCAGGGGGACATCGACTTGAACCTTCAATGATGCGGCTAACCAGCATGTCTTCTTTCTCGGATGCACATGAATGTGAGGAAATACCCATCATTGCAGCAAATCTGCATCGTGTAATTCTGCCGCGGCAAAGCCAGATTTGGGCGGTACTTCGGAAAGAGGACAGCGAACGCCGGCTGGTATATTCGTTAGCCAACACTTTCCTTGGTAGGATGTGTCTTTCAGGTGAGGTGTTTGATCTAAATGAAGTGCAATGGGGTATAGTTGACAAAGGTATTGCGCTTTATAGGAAAGTGTCACCAGCTATTCGTGATGGCATTAGTTACCGTTTTGGTTCAGCAGTCAGAAGCTATCGACATCCGGAGGGTTGGCAGGCCGTTGTTAGAGTAAGTAGGGATAAAAAACAAGCCTTTGCTGTTATACATACTTTTGCAGGAACAGTATCAGACGAAATTAACCTGCAGGTACCCGATTTAATGGGACTTCGTATTACCGATATTTTGGCAGATAAGGGGATGAAAGCCGAATTAAAGGGTGCTTCTTTGAAAGTGAACGCTACAGCTAACTTCCAGGGGATGGTTATTTGCATGGAAAAGGTGTAACACATAATAAACAGCCCCGGCATAGTGCGAATTTAAGGCTTTAAAAAATTGGTTCCATGTTTTAACAAGGGGATGTCTGGAATTATGTATGAGTTTATGTTAATGTGAATATGTAAAGATTCCTAAACTTAGGTTTTGAAAACATTTACGAGCATGCTGAGAATTGGAATTGGTACATAGTATTAAAATGCTCATAGCACTTATGGGGTGTAATGTATGAGAGGGTTGCTGCGCAGAATAAAAGCCACACTGCCATTCAGTTTTAAATGGAACAGCCTATTGGTGGTGATGGCTTCTGCCACCACAATCATAGCTGTGGTAGCGGTACTGATGATTACTTATACCATGAACAACCGTTTTAATGATTCCATCGATCGCACTACAGAACAGAATAATACACAAATCGTGGATAACGTATCTGATAGTATAGACAGCTATTTAAAAGAAATGATCTCGGTTTCTAACACAATTTCAAAACTACTTATTGATTACGATCTTAACAAAGTATTCAATATCTATCATTTTGTATTACGTGATGATATAGACACTATTGCAGTTTTTGATTCACAGGGTGAGCTGGTTATGAAAACCGACTCCCGTCTGCTTAAAGAAAACGTAGGTATTAAGCATCAGCACTGGTTTCGCAGTATTGCCCCAGGCAGTCGGATGTATGTGTTTACAGAACCACATGTTCAACGCTTATATAAAGGTGAATACCGTTGGGTTATATCACTTAGCAAAGGAGTGGAATGGACTGATGGGGATAATAAACACCAGGGTGTTATGTTGGTTGATCTGAATTTTAATAATATAAAAGAGTTGTGTTCTAAAGAGCTTGGCGAAAAAGGCTATCTTTATATTATAGACACTAATGGCAAGCTTATTTATCATCCTCGTCAGCAAATGATCTATGCCGGGATTGAAGATAAGACAATTCCAATAGCATGTGCACTTGAGGATGGCAGTGAAATCTTTATTCAAGATGACGGCAGAATGTTAATTAGCGTAAAAACATTGAAAAACGCAAACTGGCGTATTGTAGGTGTTAGTCCACTGAATGGTCTGTTAACATATGATGAAGAACTGAGAAATTTTATTTTGCTTATTGTAATTGGCGTAGTGTTTTTAATTATTTTGCTTTCTATAATTGTATCATTCTTTATTACAAGTCCGATGCATCGTTTAATGCGTTTAATGGGTCGGGTTGAGGCCGATAACTTTAACACATTTTCTACCGCACGTGGTTTTTATGAGGTGAAGGAGCTTTCCTTTTCCTTCAATCAGATGGTATATAAAATAAAACGATTAATGGAGCAGATTTTGAAAGAGCAGCAATTGCTTAGAAAAACTGAGATGAAGGCATTACAGGCGCAGATTAATCCTCATTTCCTATACAATACTCTCGATTCTATTATGTGGATGGCCGAGAGCGGAGACCAAAAGAATGTGGTTAAAATGATTTCTGCTCTGGCGCAGTTTTTCCGCCTGTCACTAAGCGGTGGTTATGATACTATATCGGTAATTGATGAACTAAAACATGTAGAAAATTATCTGGTTATACAAAAGATGCGTTATAACGACCAGTTTGATTATGAAATTACATATGATGAAGCAGTAATAAAATGCAGAACTTTAAAAATTCTGCTTCAACCCATAGTGGAAAATGCCATTATACATGGTGTAGCCAATCTCCCGTATAAGGGTATTATCACAATTAACGCCGGCATTTACCAGGACAAGCTTAGATTTGTTGTTAGTGACAATGGTTTTGGAATTAATCCTAGAATATTAAAAGATATTTTGGAAGAAAAACCCTCCACCAGATCTGGTATAGGGGTATACAATGTCAATCAGCGAATTCAGCTTATGTATGGTACAGAATATGGCCTGCATTTTGACAGCCAGCCTGATGAGGGTACAACTGTGAGTATAATTCTACCTTTGCATACATAGACGGAATTTGGGTTTTTATGTTTCAAATAGGGCTTTGAAGTTGGTACTCTGTGTTAAAAATTTAAGCAACAAAAAATTGGTAGGAGGAATAAATGAAAAATAAAATCTGTTTGGTTTTTCTGATTCTTGTAATTATATTGAATCTTTGTTCCTGCACCACTGCTAAAAAGAGTTTCAATGTGGATCTCATTGTAAAATCAACGGATTCAGAGTTTTGGGCAAGTGTGTATGATGGTGCAAAGGCAGCCGGAGCTAAATATAACATAGACCTTAGGTTCCTGGGACCAACGAAGGAGAAAGATTACCAAAATCAGGTTTCAATCATTAAGCAAAGCATAGTGCGCCAACCAGATGCTATTATTTTAGCTGCGGGAGATTACTATATAATGGCCGAACCTATGGAAATGGCGGTTAAAGCTAAAATTCCTGTAATACTGGTGGACTCGGGTGTAAATAGCGACAAATGGACTTCTTTTGTATCAACTGATAACTATAAAGCAGGAGAGGTCTTAGCACAAGAAATAGAGAAAAGAGTTGGAGGAACGGCCGAAATTGGTGTGATTAGTTTTGTTAAAAATTCTCTGCCTTCCTTGGAACGAACTGCCGGATTTAGCGATTATATAAGTGAGAAAACCAACATGAAGATTGTAGAGACTGTTTACTGCGACTCTAACATTGAAAAGTCTGAACAACTTACCAAAGAAATGATAGAGAACCACCCTACGATAAAAGTGATTGCGGGCTTAAATGCACAGTCAGCTACTGGGGCTGCACGTGCCTTAGAAGCCCTGGAACGCAGTGATATATTTTTGGCTGGAATTGACTGTACAGTTGAGGAAGCTGATTATATGGAGCAGGGTATTATAGATGTTGCTGTGTTGCAGAATCCATACCTAATGGGTTATTTCAGTGTGGAAACAGCCTATAATGTACTTATGAAAAAGCGTGTTGAAAGAAACATTCGTACAGAGGTATATGTTGTAGACAAGGATAATATGTTTTCCGAGGAATACCAGAGACTGATTTTTCCATTCTATTAAGCCTAAAAACAGGTTTGGCAATTGTCTGTTAACAGTCGTTTTTTCTATATTCTTAATCGTTTTTTCCATTTATTTATTAAACACATTTTTGTATTATAAGCATATCGCGAAACGTTTAGCTTGGCTAATAATGGGAGGTAAAACTATGGCTGAACTGCTCAAGATGTGCGGAATCTCTAAATCTTTTCCGGGTGTTAAGGCGTTAAGCAATGTAAGCATGACACTTAATGCCGGAGAGGTTCACGCTTTGTGCGGAGAAAATGGTGCTGGGAAATCCACATTGATGAAAATTCTATCCGGTGTTTATCATGCAGATGAAGGTGAAATTTTTATTAATGGTGAAAAGGTTTCTATTGAAAATACTAAAAAGGCTCAGCAACTTGGCATCAGCATCATTTTTCAAGAGTTCAACCTGTGTCCTCACCTGACCGTTGCAAATAATATATGGCTGGATCGTCAACCCAAAAAAGGTCTGTTTGTTGATGATAGAAAAATGTTGGAACAAACACAGGCAATTCTTGATGATCTTGGTCTTTCAATTAGCCCAAAAGCGCTTGTGCGTACATTAAGTGTTGCAGAACAGCAGATGGTGGAAATTGCAAAAGCAATATCCTTTAACTCAAAAATTCTGGTATTGGACGAACCCACAGCAGCACTTACCGAATCCGAGATAGACAGACTGTTCGACATAATTCACAAATTGAAATCAAAGGGCGTTGGGATGATTTATATATCCCATCGCCTGGAAGAACTTGCGCGCATAGCTGATCGCGTATCAGTTATACGTGATGGAGAGTATATAGGTACATACTTATATAAGGATGTTACCATCGACAAATTAGTACATTTAATGGTTGGTCGCGAGTTGAATGACAAATTTCCCGTCTACAAAAGAAAAATTGGTGATGTGCTGTTTGAAGCGCGAAACATTATTAGCAATAAAGTTAATGTGGATAATATCAAAGTTCACTCAGGTGAAATATTAGGCATTGCAGGTTTGATGGGGGCTGGACGTACAGAACTTGCACGCGCTATTTTTGGTGCAGATAAGACATTCCATAAGGAGGTTTTTGTAGATGGTAAGCTGGTTGCCATTAATAGCATTACCTCCGCAATAAAGAATGGAATAGGCTATATCACTGAGGATCGTAAAAAAGATGGTCTGGCACTGAATATGACAGTAGAACGCAACATAAATATGGCATTCATCCCCAGTCTGTGTAAGAAGGGTTTCATTGATGAAGATGCTGCTAAAGAGAATGCTGAAAAATATATTAACAATCTTCGCATCAAAACACCAAGCATGTACCAAAAAATGCGAAATCTTTCTGGTGGTAACCAGCAAAAGACCGTACTTGCAAAATGGTTGTGCAATGATATTAAAGTTCTCATTTTTGACGAGCCAACACGTGGCATTGACGTCGGTGCAAAATATGAGATTTACGAGCTAATGAACCGGCTGAGTGATAATGGTGTTGCAATTATAATGATTTCCTCTGATTTACAGGAGATTCTGGGCATGAGTGACCGAATTTTAGTAATGTGCAACGGAAGGGTAAGTGGTGAACTAAGCCGTAATGAGGCAACACAGGAAAAGATTCTGCGCTATGCTGCGGGGTTGCGCAATGAAGAAGGAAAGGGTGCTTAAAAATGTTTAGCAAATTAGCGACTTCTAATAAAGACGTCAAAACAAGTGTGATAAAGGGTAAAAGCGATTTGTTTCAAAAGTTTTTAGCTTTCGGTGTTCTAATTATTCTTAGTATTTTTTTTGGCGCACTAACTAAAGGCAACTTCCTAAAGCTTGATAATTTGCTAACTATCGCATTACAGGTTACACCATATGCAATTTTAGGATTTGGCCTGACTTTTGTACTTATTACCGGTGGAACCGACTTATCAGCAGGTTCGGTTCTTGGTTTCGGTGGAATCGTTTGTGCAAAGGCTATAACTATGGGCGTCAGTATTCCTGTATCTATTGTTATTGGAATACTTGCAGGGATTATTGCAGGTCTCATCAATGGTTTAGTTGTTACAAAGCTCAATGTTACACCATTTATAGCAACTCTTGGCACACAGTTTGCCTTTCGTGGACTTACTCAGTTGGTTGGACAGGGAAAACCTGTATCAATTCGAGCTATAGGTGATCAGAATATTATCTCGGTATTTCAGTTCATAGGTAGTGGTACAATTTTTGGAAAGATTCCTTTCCCAACTGTAATTATGATTGTTGCTGCTATTACACTTGGAATTATACTATCTAAAACTGCTTTTGGCAGACGCCTTTTTGCAGTTGGTTCAAATGAAGAGGCAGCAAGGTTATCCGGAATTAATGTTATTAAAACCAAGCTGACAGCTTACATAATCTGTGGTGCTACATCTTCAATGGCTGGTATTCTTTTGGCTGCTCGCCTTGTTTCTGCCCAGTCTAACGCAGGTCAGGGCTATGAGCTTGAGGGTATTGCAGCAGCGGTTATTGGAGGTACGTCTGTTATGGGTGGAGAGGGCGGTATATTAGGTACTGTTATCGGTGCATTTGTAATGGGAGTTCTCCGTAACGGACTTAATCTGTTAAAAGTGGATGCATTTGTGCAGATGGTTATAATTGGCACCATCATTGTTTTAGGTGTATGGTACGACACTGCAAGAAGAAAAAAGCAATCTGAATCTATCATGCCTGTAATAAACCGTGAAAACGGTAAAAATATATGAGGAGTGATATTATGAAAAAGTTATTCGGTATTCTGCTGGCGTGTGTTCTCATTGTTTCTATGCTTGTGGGCTGTACAGGAACTGTAACTGGGGACGGCGCGAATAAAACTACTCCATCATCCGGCAAAACCGGGGACAGCGAAATAATTAAAATTGCTTTGATTACTAAAATGGTAGATTCACCCTATTGGCAGACAGTAAAACGTGCAGCCGAAGAAAAAGCAAAAGAACTGGGCAATGTAGAAGTTACCCATCTTGGTCCTCCAACAGAGGCAGATATCGACAAGCAGGTACAGATTGTTGAAACATGTATTAACAGTGATTATGACGGCATCATTCTCGCTGCCTGTGATATTGATGCACTGGTTGAACCCGTCAGAAAAGCCAAAGAATCTGGTATTCCTGTAGTTATGATTGACTCTGGTATTTCAGAACCTGTGTATGATGCATTTTTGTCAACCAATAATGTTCAAGCCGGTGCAGAGTGTGCTAAATTGATGGCTGAACTAATTGGCGGTGAGGGTCAGGTTGCCATTATTAACTTTGCTGCAGGTACGCAAACGGCTATAGACAGGGAAACTGGTTTCACTGAGGAGATTAAAAAGAATTATCCTAACATTGAGATTGTTGGAGTTCAGTACTGCAATGCCGACCCAACAGTAGCAGCAAACCAGGCTACCGACTTTATAACTGCTTATCCTGATCTTAAAGGTATATGGGGAGCTAACGATCAGTCAGCAATTGGTGTTGCTCAGGCAGTTACCGAGCAAGGTAAGAGTGAAAGCATTATAGTAGTAGGATTTGATAACTCTGATGATATTAAAGCTGGGTTGAAGTCAGGTACAATCAAAGGTACAGCTGTTCAAATGCCTACAGTAATGGGTTCTGAAGGAGTTCAGATTGTCGTTGACATTCTTGCCGGCAAAGCACCTGCAGATAAAGCTGTAGACACCGGTGTTACTATGGTAACAACCGAAAATATGAACGATCCCAAAATACAAGCAATCTTAAATCAATAAAAATTCACCTTACAAGATGCTTTTCTTCCCCCCCCTGCCTTAATAGGCGGGGGATAAGCTATTTTTTGATTCAGAGGCGAGTTTAATTCCCGCTGGGGGGCAGTTATATTACAAAGCACAGAGGCCTCAATTTGCCTCTGGAATGTCAATAAAGATTCGAGGGTGCGGGCATATTTCATATTTGGTGGATTTTTATAACAAGTTCATGGATCATATTTTAGCTATTACTTGCAAAGTCTGAGTATTATTACCTCAGACTTTGCGTGTTTGCTGTCGAATGAATATTGATTATTGGACCAATCAAGCAACTAAACAGGAGGTGTGTTGTTTGAAGAAAAAGCAAAAAAAATCAAAAAGGTCATCTATGATTTTCAATTTTACATCTACTATCAAGGGCAGAATGGTTTTAGCCTTCATTGCTATTGTACTTACAATGGGGACCATAAGTATTGCTTCTTTTTTTACCATACGTTCCTTCATGTTGAAATTTGATAATATGGTTCAGGCAACAATTGCAGCAAATGAAATTAATAATTCGATATCAAAAATTCCTGAATACATAACAATGTATATTAATAATAATGACAAAACGCAAGTGGATGCTATTACAGCAGAAATTGCAGAGATAGAAGATAATATTTCATTATTAAGGCAGATTGTTTCAAATGAAGAAGTTCACGAGCATTTAGATTCAGTGGAAAGGTTTTTTATATCAATAAAAGAAGATATCAATGGAGTTATTAATTCCGGGATAAAAAGCCAGGCTTTGGAATACAGTGAACACGCAAAGACATTAGTGAGTTTTTCGACAAAAAGTATTGATAAATTAATTGCATCAGAGTTAAATAGTCAATTAATACTGAAGGATAAGCTTAGCAAGCAAGGCAATACAGTAGGAGTAGTTGTATTTGTGGCAATTATATTGGTTAGCGTAATTAACATTACAGGTTCAACATTCTATTCCAGCAAAGTAGGAGGGGTTGTCAGAGAACTTTCTGATTGTGCTCAAAATATTGCGGATGGACAGTTAAACTTTGAACATGTAAATGTTAGTTCAAAGGATGAATTGGGTGTTCTAGCACAGAGTTTCAATAAAATGGTATCAAATCTTAGTTCTATAATCAAAAAAATTAGAAATACCAGTGAGAATGTGGCATACTTGGCTGAATCACTAAAATCCGGTGCTGAGCAGAGTACCAAAGCTATTGAGCAAATAGCAGTTTCTGTCCAGCAAGTTTCCTATGGTGCATCAAATCAATCGGAGCAGTCTGAAAAGACCGTTGAAGTAATAAAGAATCAGGTGGAAAGATATGATAAAATATATGTAAACTCACGTACTGTGTTGCACACGTCCATAAAAGCAAGTGAAGCAGCTGAGGTTGGTAACGATAAGGTAGGACAGTTAATTGGCCAGATAGATATTATTCGTGAAAAGATTGTAGGTACACAGGAAATTACTGAATCGTTAAGAAATCAATCTAATGAGATTAGGGTAATTTTAGATACAATTGCGAATATAGCCTCTCAAACAAACCTTCTTGCTCTTAATGCTGCAATTGAAGCAGCAAGAGCTGGTGAATACGGAAGAGGTTTTGCCGTTGTCGCCGATGAAATACGTAAGCTGGCTGAGGGTTCTAAAGGGGCAGCAGAAGAAATATCAGAGATGCTAAATGATATTCAAACTCAGACAGAACAGGTAGTTGAAAGTATGTCCCAAGGAGTTAATGAAGTAGTAGAAGGCGCAAAAATGGCAGAGGGAGCAAGGCATGCTTTTAAAGAAATTGTTAGTACCAGTAAAGATGTTGATATTCAGGTTAAGCAAATAGTTGAAGAAATTGAACAAGCAGTAGAGGAAATTAAAAGAGTTGAGGAGATGAGCAATATTATTTATGATGTGGCAAAGAAATCTATGTCGGAAAGCCATGAAGTTGCTGCAGCTATTGAGGAACAGACTGCAGGCCAGCAAGAAATATCCTCTTCTGCCGCTATGCTATCAGATTTAGCTGTTGACCTTAAGGATATGGTTAGCGGGTTCAAGCTATAGAATTAAAGTGTAAATATAAATAATTTAGTATGCTGAGAAAGTATTACTAAAAATCAATACCCTGTAATTGTTTTTGTATTAGCAAGCGTAATATTAACAATTACGCTAATCTTTAGGTGGGGTGGAGGTATATAGATGTACAAGCTGATCTTTGCTGACGATGAGGCATTGGTTCGAAATAATATTTCAAAACTGGTTCGATGGGAAGAAAGCGGGTTTGAGCTTGTAGGTTGTTGTTCTAACGGTCACGAGTTGTTGGAAATGGTAGAGAAAGAACCCCCGGATCTTGTTATAACCGATATCAATATGCCTTTCATTAGCGGCATTGATATTGCCCGTCAGCTGAGGAATGATTTTCCAACCGTAAAAATAGTATTTTTAACAGGATACGACGATTTCAACTACGCTCAGCAGGCAATTGAATTAAATGTTGCAAAATATATTTTAAAGCCTATAACTGCACAGGGCCTGTTGGCATGTCTGAATGAAATGAAGAAAGCTCTGGACAAAGAGCGCATACAAAGCCGGAATGTGGAATTGCTTAAAAAATTTTATAATCAGAATAAAGCCGTACTGCAGAATTCATTTATTAATAGTCTTCTTACCAGTGAAGTTAGCGAAACAGAGGCTGCAAAAAAGGTTGAGCTTTTAGGACTTGAATATCTTGCAGTCAGACAGTTCCAGGTAGCTGTTTTTATTGTAGATGGCAGCAGAAGCAAGGAGTGGACAAATGAATCGGCTAACCTTATGAACTTTGCTGTATGGAATATCACAAAGGAGATTATAGAAGACAGGCAGATGGGTTCGGCCATTGTAAGTGATGACTGTGTTGTTGCACTTTTAGCAAATGCAAAAAAAGTTGATAAAGAGAAGTGGAAAGATGATGTTCTTACTGTGCTTGAAGAAATTCGAGTTACTGTAGAAAAGTATCTTGAGTTTACTGTAACGATTGGCGTAGGGAATATTTACTACAGCTATAACAGCATCCACAAATCTTATAGTGAAGCGCTTTCATCACTGGGGTATCGCTGTGCCATTGGTACAAACCGGGTAATTTTTATTAATGATATTGAACCGCATAGGCATAATGCATTAGTATTCAGTAAAGAGAAGGAGCTGCAATTACTCGCCTGTATTAAGTCAAATAATAAAGATGGTATTATCAAGATGGTTGATGGGTTGATGAATGATGCATCCCATCGTGCCAATATGGAGCAGTTGAGAAGCTATGTAATCAGCATAATAATATGCATTATTCGGGAAGCTGAAAGTATTTGTCTTAATACACAGGAGCTGTTGCATCTTGGAGATATACGAAGAATACTGGATTTAAAGACAGTAAAGCAACTGAAGGATATAGTGCTGAAATTATGTTTCAGTTTAATGGAAACCATTTCGCAAAACAGGCAGAATAATTGCTCGGCATCTATTGAGAAAGCAAAATACTTTATCCATGAAAACTATTCTGACTGTAATATCTCGGTAAGTGCAGTAAGCCAGTACCTGCACCTTAGTCCCAGCTATTTCAGGGCAATTTTTAAAAAAGAAACAGGAACCACTTTTATAAACTACCTTACAAACCTGAGGATGGAAAAAGCAAAAGATCTTATTTCCAGCACAAATATGAAAAACTATGAAATTGCTGAAGCTGTTGGTTATTCCGATCCACATTATTTTAGCTATTGTTTTAAAAAGTATTTTAAAATGTCCCCAAATGAATTTAGAGAAAGTTTATCATAATGATATCAGTAATTACGCTGCTAAATCCCTACAAGTTTATTTGTCTCACACTAAACACATTTACATTTTAATGTGGGGAAAATCTATTATTTATTGACATCCAGTGCATTTCTCTGTTACTATGTAAATATAGAGCTAAACGTTTCACGATAGAGGTGGTTTTAATAGCATCAACAATAAAAGATGTAGCTAAGTATACTGGTTTATCCATCGCTACAATATCAAAATACATTAATGGTGGCAATGTAAGAGAAGAGAACAAAAAACTTATTGATGAAGCCATTAAAGCTCTGGATTTCAGGGTCAATGAAATAGCCAGAGGACTTAAAACAAATAAAACAGCAACAATAGGCGTCTTGATTCCCAGTCTGGAGAACATCTTTTTAACCAGTATTGTATCCAGAGTTGAGAGTATTCTATTGCAATACGGATATAGTACAATCATTTGTGATTACCGGCAGAATAAAGAGCTTGAAAACCAAAAATTTGATTTTTTAATGAACAAGTTTGTTGACGGAATAATTCTTGTACCCCTTGGTATTAATGAAGATAAGATTAAAATGGCTTTGGAAAAGGATGTGCCCGTTATATTGATAGATCGTTCCATCAAAGGTATTGATTGTGATGTTGTCCTGGTTGACAATCTAAATGCTGCATATAATGCGGTGGAGCTTTTGTTTACAAAGGGGCACAGGAGAGTAGGCATTATCTGTGGGCCTCAGGATATTTATACAGCACAGGAACGTTTAAAGGGCTATATAAGGGTTCATGAGGACTATCAGATAAAAATAGATGATGCTTTGGTAAAGTATGGAGATTATGAGATACAAAGTGGCATGGAGCTTATGAACTACTTTCTTGAAATGGAAAACCCACCAACAGCTGTTTTTGTGACAAATTATGAAATGACTTTGGGGGCAGTTATGGCACTTAACAGTAGAAATATTTCAATTCCAAATGAAATGTCGCTGATAGGTTTTGATAATATTCAGCTTGCGAATGTAGTGAAACCAAAACTATCTATTGTTGTGCAGCCAATGCAGCAGATTGGTGAATTTGCTGCAAACCTGTTGCTTAAGAGAATGAAGGGGGATAAAAGTGGTTATCCTGCAATGCTGCGTTTGAAGACAGACATTGTTGAAGGAGAATCTATTAAGGTGATCAATTCATTCATTTAAGTAACAGCATAAAACAATCACCAATAGCATTAAAACTCTTTTGGCCTGTTGTTTGTTTTATTTTTACTCAAAAGCTAAACGTTTCACTTTTAAGCCGGTACAAATACAAAAGCAAATTCATAGAGAGCTGATATCCCAACCTGGACAGGACAAATACTGATTTAATGTTTGGTGATGCAGATTATGCTTATGGAAGGTGTAAAAAAAAATATCAAATATATAAAGAGGAGAAAAGGGTATGAATAGTGTTCTTCTTGGGATTGATATAGGAACATCTGCATGTAAAGCAGCAGCCTTTGATAGTGAAGGAAAGGTTCTGGCACAAGCTACAAAGGGATATAACGTGTATTATCCTGAGCCTGGTTTTGTTGAGCAAAATCCTATGGAATGGTGGAATGCAGTAACAGTTGCAATTAGGGAAATCATTGAAACAGGAAAGGTTAAGCCCGAGAAAATTGCCGGTATAGGGGTAGACGGTCAGAGCTGGTCGGCAATTCCTGTTGACAGTAGCGGTAATGTTCTAAATAACACACCCATCTGGATGGATACCAGATCAAAGGATATCTGCGAGGAATTGACACGAAAAATTGGATTTGAGCGGATTTTCAGCATTAGCGGCAACTCTCTTGAACCTACATATACCACATCAAAAATACTCTGGTTCAAAAAAAATAAGCCAGAAGTATACAACAAGACTTATAAATTTCTTCAAAGTAATAGTTTCATCGCATACAAACTTACTGGAGTTATGACACAGGATAGGTCCCAGGGTTATGGACTTCATATGTTCAATATGAAAAGTGGTGAATATGATCATTCTTTATCAGATGAGTTTGGAATTCCTGTGGAAAAGCTGCCAGATATTTATGCCTGCCATGAAGTAATTGGAGAAGTAACTGCTGAAGCAGCTGAAGTTACAGGTTTAATTGCCGGCACTCCTGTGGTTGCAGGTGGTCTGGATGCTGCATGCGGCACTTTGGGAGTGGGCGTGCTGGAGACAGGTCAGACCCAGGAACAGGGGGGGCAGGCGGGAGGCATGAGCATATGTGTAGATAAAGCCATAGCTCATCCAAAGCTGATTTTAAGCTATCATGTTGTTCCCGATGTATGGCTTTTGCAGGGCGGAACAGTTGGTGGAGGCAGCCTGAAATGGTTCAGAGAGCAATTGGGCTTTTATGAAGAAAACCAGGCGAAGCTCACTGGCAAAAGGGCATTCCAAATTATGGACGAAGAAGCTGCAGATATACCCCATGGCTCGGAGGGACTTATTTTCCTTCCATATATGGCAGGAGAGCGTTCTCCACTTTGGGATGGCAAAGCAAAGGGCGTTTTTTTCGGGCTTGATTACAGCAAAACCCGAGCACATATGATAAGGGCGATTATGGAAGGATGTGCCTATGCACTTTACCACAATATAAAAACAGCCGAGGAAGCTAAAGTATCTGCCGGCATACTGAATGCCATGGGTGGCGCAGCAAATAGCAGGCTTTGGACTCAGATTAAGGCAGATGTAACAGGAAGGGTTATCAACGTTCCATCTTCAGACACCGCCACTACTCTTGGTGCAGCAATACTTGCGGGTGTTGGTACTGGTTTGTACAGCAGCTTTAAGGACGCAGTTGATCGTACAGTTTCAGTTAAAAGGGTACACGAGCCGGATATGAACGCCCATAAGCAATATATGAAATATTATGAAATCTATCTTGAGATTTATGAAAAGCTGAAGGAGACCATGCAAAAAGCGTGAGAACATAGATTCAAATTTTATAAGATTGGTGGGATTATTATGAAAGCAGTCATTTTGCATGCAAAAGACGATTTACGGTATGAAGAAATTCAAACTCCTGAACCGGGAGAGAAGCAAGTTTTGGTAAAAGTCAAAGCTGCTGGTATTTGCGGCTCAGATATCCCCAGAGTATTGGGGGACGCGGCACATTATTATCCAATTATTCTCGGACATGAGTTCTCGGGGGAAGTTGCAGCTGTAGGAAACGGCGTTGAAACTGTTTCGGTAGGTGATAGAGTGGCTGCTGTTCCGTTAATTCCCTGTTTTATCTGCGCTGATTGTCAAAAGGGGAGTTATTCCCAATGCAGAAATTACAGTTTTGTAGGTTCCAGAATACAGGGAGGGTTTGCCGAGTATGTTGTTTTGCCCGAGCGAAACGTTGTAAAATTTGATGAAAATGTTACATATGAACAGGGCGCATTTTTCGAACCTTCCACTGTAGCACTTCATGGACTTAAATGTGCAGAATATCAGGGTGGCAAAGATGTGGCCATACTTGGCGGCGGAACCATCGGGTTATTTGCAGCACAATGGGCAATGATTTTTGGTGCAAAGAGAGTATTTGTCTTTGATATCGATAATGAAAGACTGGAACTGGCAAAGAAACTAGGGGCAGATGTAACAATTAATACGCTTGAACCCAATTTCAAAGAAGTTGTAAAAGAACATACAGAAGGAAAAGGTTTTGAGTTCGTTTTTGAAACCGCTGGAGTGGGTGCAACAATGAAGTTGGCATTTGAACTGGCAGGCAACAAGGCAAGTGTGTGTTTTATTGGCACTCCTACAAAAGATCTGGTTTTTGAACCTAAACTTTTTGAGAATATGAACAGAAAAGAGTTTAAATTAACGGGATCCTGGATGTCTTACAGCGCTCCTTTTCCTGGAGAAGAGTGGGAGCTTACAGCCCATTATTTCAGAAATGGTAAGTTGAAATTAGATGATAGCCTTATATTCCAGAAAATTGCAATGAAGGATGCTAAAAAAGCCTTTGATATGTATAAAACACCCGGCAGCGTAAAAGGCAAGATTCTTCTGATAAATGAATAGGGAAGGAGCGAGTATTTTGAGCAGAAAACATCCGCTGAAAGAAATGGTGGCTTTACAAAAAAAAGGTGTACCCGTGGGTATATATTCAGCCTGTAGTGCTAATGACATAGTACTTGAAGCTTGTATGGAGAGAGCAATGCAAGATTCAGCATATGTATTAATAGAAGCAACCGCCAATCAGGTAAATCAGTATGGGGGATATACCGGGATGAATCCGGAGGATTTCAGGTGTTTTGTTTACTCAATAGCTGAAAAGGTAAAGTTTCCGGTTGACAGAATTATCCTTGGGGGTGACCATCTGGGGCCTCTTACATGGAAATCGTTGCCCGAAGAAAAAGCTATGGAGGAAGCAAAGGAGCTTGTAAGGCAGTTTGTTTTGGCAGGCTTTACTAAAATACATATTGATACAAGTATGCATCTTGGAGATGATGATATAAACAGAAAGCTTGAAACATCAGTTATTGCCGAACGTGGTGCAATCCTTGCAGATGTTGCTGAAAATGCATATAAAGAGCTTGTAGCTTCAAACTCGGAAGCTCTGCACCCTGTTTATGTTATTGGAAGTGAAGTACCAATTCCAGGAGGCAGTCAGGGAGAAGAAGAGCAGCTGCAGGTTACAACAGTAACAGATTTCTGTGAAACAGTAGACCTGTTTAAGGAGGCATTTCAACGAAATGGTCTTTCTGAAGCGTGGGATAATGTTATAGCAATTGTAGTACAACCCGGTGTTGAGTTTGGTGACGAAACCATTCATGAATATAACAGAGACGCCGCTAAAGAACTTTGTGAAACGCTTAAAAATTATCCTAATCTGGTTTTTGAGGGGCACTCTACCGACTATCAGACGCCGGATGCATTTAAGGCCATGGTAGAAGACGGCATTGCAATATTGAAGGTTGGCCCTGCACTCACTTTTGCACTCCGGGAAGCTCTTTTTGCATTGAATCATATCGAGAATGAATTACTTAAAGACAGGAAAGATATACAGCTTTCAAGGTTTATTGAAGTGCTGGAAGAAGCCATGATAAAAAAACCTGAAAACTGGATAAAGCATTACCATGGAAACGAAGAAAGGCTTCGGTTTGCAAGAAAATACAGTTTTTCTGACAGATGCAGGTATTATCTTCCTGTACCCGAAGTGCAGGACGCAATTAACAGATTGATGCACAACCTGAAAACTGTTGATATACCTTTATCGCTTATTAGTCAGTATATGCCGATTCAATATGACCGAATCAGAAAGGGTCTGCTGACAAAAGAGCCCGAAAGTCTTGCGAAGGATAGGGTTATCAATTGCATTGATCAGTATTTATATGGTACCCAACCAAAATAATTTTGAATAAGAAAGGGTTTGATGCAATATGTTGAAAGGTATTCCAAGTATTTTATCTCCTGAGCTATTGAAAGTACTTATGGAGATGGGGCATGGCGATGAAATTGTTCTGGCCGATGGTAATTTTCCTGCTGCATCGATTGCCAACAAGCTTGTACGATGCGATGGTCACAGCACTGTAGAACTGCTGGATGCAATATTAAAGTTATTTCCCCTCGACCCATATGTTGATGCACCTGTAGCGCTTATGCAGGTGGTTCCGGGAGATACTGTTAAAACACCGATATGGGATGTTTACAAGGAGATCGTTGAGAGGCATGAACCGGTAAACAATAAGTTTGAACATGTTGAACGTTTTGCCTTTTATGACAGGGCAAAAAAGGCATATGCTGTTGTTGCTACCGGAGAAAAAGCTCTTTATGCCAATATTATTCTCAAAAAAGGTGTTGTGGTCGAAAAATAAATTCTAATCAGGGTTGCTGTCTTGTATACAAGAATTTTTCTACTAATGACAAACTACCTGATGAAGATAAACAGCTCAAAGGTAGAATTATTTAGAATGTGAGCAAAAAAAAATTATTATAAAGGGGAGATTTTATATGACTAAAAATGTAACCGATGCAGTTGATCCGAAACTGGTTCCACAAAGGACTTTAAGGGGAGGAGATAAGATCCCTTGTATTGGTATGGGTACATTTGGTTCCGATCGTTTTTCTGGCGAGGACATTGCACAAGCTGTTAGAGGTGGGGCAGAAGTTGGATTCAGGCTTTTCGACTGTGCTTCAGTGTATGGGAATGAACACCTGATTGGTGAGGCATTCCAGGATATTATGAAAAGCGGAATAAAAAGAGAGGAATTGTTCATTACTTCAAAATTGTGGAATGACATGCATGGAAAGGGAGATGTATTGTTATCCTGCGCCAAAACTCTTAAGGATTTAAAACTTGATTATCTGGATCTTTATTTCGTACACTGGCCATTCCGCAATTACCATCCATTGGGAGCACCGCCAGATTATCGTAATGAAGATGCAGGTCCATATAACCATGAACAATATATGGAAACCTGGTATCAAATGGAAAGGTTAGTTCAGGCAGGCCTGGTAAGACACATTGGAACTTCAAACATGACTATACCAAAGATGAAGCTGCTTTTGAAAGATGCAAGAATTATGCCTTCTGCTAATGAAATGGAACTACACCCATGTTTCCAACAACCCGAGTTTTTTAATTTCTGCATCGAACACGGTATTCAACCAATAGGTTTCTGTCCTATCGGCTCACCTACCAGACCAGACCGTGACAAGACACCCGACGATGTAGTTGATATTGAAGATCCTGTTGTTGTTAAAATTGCAAAGGCACATAATGTGCATCCAGCGGTAATATGCTTAAAATGGGCTGTTCAACGTGGACAAATTCCAATACCTTTCTCAATTTACAGAAACGAATATGCAAGCAATATCCGTTGTACTATTGAAGATCCGTTAACAGAGCAAGAGATGAAAGAGCTTGAAACTGTAGATAAGAACTGCCGCCTTATCAAAGGTCAGGTATTTCTTTGGGAGGGTGCTAAAGGTTGGGAAGACCTTTGGGATTTAAATGGTGAAATTACACGTTAACAAAGTTGGATATTACATACTTAAGATGGAGTATACACTTTATGCAAAAAAAAGGTATCGATAATGGTGTAGGAACTTAAGCAAAGAAAAGGGAAATCTGAATGAACAATTATAGTTTGTTGAGTTCAGTTTTCCCTTTTTGCTTATATATGATTGTTCTAACAGCAGTGCAAATACTGTGGTTAGTATTAAGAGCAGTTATAAAATTAAGTATACACAAATTAACATCAGTAGTTAGTGCAATTTATTACAGCATTGTCCAAAGTTCATAATAAAAAACTGTTCCAAGTATGGATAACAGACACATAAAAGCATCCAGGGACAGTGCCAACATTATGCTAAATGATATAATTTGATTTTAGTAATTACCAAACACTTTAAATTAATTCTTTTAGTACTGCACCTGTCAAGCAGGTATAAGATTTTGAATTAACGTAAAGTTCTTTCCTAAATAATAATTAACTTCGGCTTGAAAAGAAGGAGGTTAACAATGGAGAATAAAACCACAAGATTATGGTATAAGAGACCTGCTGATTCCTGGAATGAAGCGCTGCCAATTGGAAACGGCAGATTGGGGGGCATGGTATACGGGACAATAGAAAATGAGCAAATACAGCTTAATGAAGATAGCATATGGTATGGAGATCCAATAGACAGGAACAATCCCGATGCATTAAAGAATCTTCCGAAAATCAGGAGGCTTTTATCTGAAGGCAGGATTAAAGAGGCCGAGAAGCTCGCATCTATGGCTTTATCAGGTATTCCCGAAAGCCAACGTCCCTATCAAACCATGGGCGAGCTTTTTTTGAACTTTGAGATTGATTCCGGCGAAGTGGATGATTATGTACGGGAACTGGATCTTGATAACGCTACTGTCACCGTTCGTTTCAGTGCCAATGGAGTGAATTACAAAAGACAATTCTTTTCGTCATTTCCCGATCAGGTAATGGTTATTCGTATAAGTGCAGATAAACCTAAAGCAATAAGTTTTTCTTCTGTATTAAGAAGAGGACGGTACTTAGATGAAGTTAAGGCATTTGGCAATAATACAATTGCTATGTATGCCAGTTGCGGTTCTGAAAAGGGAGTAAAATTCTGTACTATGGTCAGAGCCGTCAGTGAAGGAGGTACTATTTCAACAATTGGAGAAAATCTCATTGTTGAAGAAGCAGATGCTGTTACGATGATACTATCGGCAGCTACGAGTTTTTATCATAAGGATTATCAGGAGCAGTGCATAAGATATCTAAATGATGCCGAGGCTCTGAAATACAATGTGCTTTTGGATAGGCACATACAGGACTATTCAAAGTTGTTTAATAGAGTTTATTTAAATATAGACAGCCCAGACAGTATTGACAACTTAGGCACACTGGATACGGCGGAGCGTTTAAAAAGGCTGCAGGCCGGAGAAGAGGATACTGAACTTATAAATCTGTATTTTCAATTTGGCCGGTATCTTTTGATTTCGTGCAGTAGACCTGGCTGTTTACCTGCAAACCTTCAGGGTATTTGGAATAAAGATATGCTTCCGCCGTGGGACAGTAAATATACAATAAATATTAATACACAGATGAATTACTGGCCTTCAGAATCGTGCAATCTGTCTGAATGTCATGAGCCTCTTTTTGATCACATTGAAAGAATGAGAGCCCCAGGAAGAAGGACAGCGCAGGTAATGTATGGATGCCGCGGTTTTGTGGCTCATCATAATACTGATATCTGGGGAGACACGGCACCACAGGACATATACATCCCGGCAACCTATTGGCCTATGGGTGCAGCATGGCTTTGTCTGCATCTCTGGGAGCATTATGAATATCAATTAGATCAGGAATTTCTGGAACGTGTATTCCCTACCATGAAGGAAGCGGCAGAATTTCTTTTGGATTTCCTTATTGAGGACGATAAAGGAAGATTGGTGACCAGCCCTTCGGTTTCACCAGAAAATACATATATACTGGATAACGGGGAAAGAGGTTGTCTTTGCATTGGGCCTTCCATGGACAGTCAGATAATCTATATGCTTTTTACAAGCTGTATTAGTGCAGCCAACATTCTTGGCATTGAGTCTTCTTTCACAGAACAGCTAAAGTCGGCTATTGAAAAGCTTCCAAAACCTCAGATAGGAAAATATGGTCAAATACAGGAATGGGCTGAGGACTATGAAGAGGCAGAGATAGGCCATAGACATATTTCCCATCTTTTTGGGCTGTACCCCGGAAACATGTTCACTGTTCATAAAACACCCGAATTGGCAAAGGCTGCAAGGGTTACTCTTGAGAGAAGGCTTAAACACGGCGGCGGTCATACCGGATGGAGCAGAGCATGGATAATTAACATGTGGGCACGGCTAAAAGATGGCGAAAAAGCATATGAGAATTTATTGGGGCTTTTAAGGAAATCTACACAGTATAATATGTTTGACTCCCATCCACCATTCCAGATAGATGGAAACTTTGGCGGGACGGCAGGCATTGTGGAAATGATTATGCAAAGCCACGAAAATGGTATAGAATTCCTTCCGGCAGTTCCAAAGCAGTGGAGCAGTGGAAAAGTACAAGGGTTAAGAGCAAGGGGAGGATTCACTGTAGACATGGAATGGAAAAAAGGCAGATTGTCTGAAGCCGTTATAAGTTCCCATTGCGGGAAAGATTGTACGTTAATTACCAATCAAAAAATTTTGGTAAGCTGTGAAGGACAGCCTGTGGAGACCATTATTAATGGTAACGAGGTTACCTTTGCAACAAAAGCAGGAAATGCATATCATATTATGGTTTGTTCTAAAATGCATTAATGATGTTACTCTTATCAAACTATAAAAGTCAGAGGGCTTAATGCCCTCTGAAACTTTTTATCTTATGCCTTCATACCGGATATTTTAATACCCTCAATAAAATACTTTTGAGCCAGGAAGAAAATAATTAGTACTGGTAACATTGTGATGACAGCAACTGCCATCATCATACCAATTCTTGCTGTTCCTTGCGTACTGTTTAAAAACTGCAAACCGATAGAAATAGTATATTTTTGTGAGGAGTTCAGGTATATTAATGGAGTGAAGAAATCGTTCCAATGAAAAACCAAAGCCATTACTCCAACACACAGAGCAACAGACTTTATGGAAGGCAGCATGATTCGCCAAAAAGTCTGGAATGAATTTGCACCATCTATTTTTGCTGCTTCGGTTAACTCCCGAGGAAGAGATTTGAAAAATTGTGTGTAAAGGAATATATTATATGCACCCCCACCAAGCCATGAGGGTATAATCATTGGCCAATAACTATCTATCAATTTGAGTTTTGTGAAGATTAAATATTGTGGAATCAAGGTTACCTGTGAAGGAAGCATCAAAGTTGATATCATGATAATATACCAGATTGATGATCCTCTTGCTTTAAAGCGAGCAAAACCATATCCTACCAATGCAGAGGAAAACACTGTACCGATTGTACAAGCTAATGTAAGAACTATAGTGTTTTTCGTAAATAATCCAAAATCCGCCCTCTGCCACCCATTGACATAATTTGATAATATAAATTTTTCAGGTATGATTGTTGGTGGAAAGCGAAGGGCTTCTGCATTAGTTTTAAAAGATGTTAACACCATCCATATAAATGGAGCAATACATACAATAGCAGATAGTATTAGTATGATATAAGTAATTGCCCGTCCGAAGTGGTGCAATCCTTTCTTATAGGTAAACTTTTTCATTTGCCGGTTTCCTCCTGTACCTATCTAATTATCATAAAATACCCAATTTTTTGAGCTTCTCTGAATAACTAAAGTGAAAAACATAATGATGACGAATAAGCACCATGCAATTGTAGAGCCATAGCCCATCTTTCCATATTCAAAAGCATTTGAAAATAAATACATGGATACAGTTCTTGTTGAATCCACCGGTCCTCCTTTGGTAAGAACATAGGGCTGATTAAAGAGTTGAAATGCTCCGATAGTTCCAACAACGAGATTAAAGTAAATTGTTGGCGTACATAGCGGTATTGTTATTGAAAAAATCTGACGTAAAGTGGACGCGCCATCAATACGGGCGCTTTCGTAATAAGTTACAGGTATATCCTGAATACCAGCTAACATTATAAGAATGTTATTTCCTATTGACCATAGGCACATTATAACTATTGATATCATTGCTATTCTTTTATCAGTTAACCATTTTGGACCACTTATACCAACAAGTGAAAGAAGATAGTTTATTAAGCCGTAGTCACTGTTGAATATCCATCCCCACATTATTGTCACAGCTACGCCTGCAGTTATATAAGGAAGATAGAAAACCGTTCTGAAAAATCCAAGCATTTTTACTTTTTGACTTAGTAACCACGCTATAAAAAAGGATAAAACAAGACTTGATGGAACAAACATTACCACATAATATAATGTGTTGGCAAACACCTTAAAGAACAACGGATCTTTTGTAAACGCTCTTATAAAGTTATCAAGACCGATAAAGTTTCCTCTACCGCTAAAGTCAGAATCGGTAAAGCAAAGCCACAGAGATCTTACCATAGGATATAGTGTTAATACAAAAAAACTTATCAGCCAGGGAAGAATATAAATATAGAAATTTATTGTATCACGCCGTTCGTTACCCGACATGGTTCTTTTCATTTTCACTTAAACCACCTCATAGATATTAAAGACTTCAATGCAGAGAAACGAAAATAAGTGTCCTCTGCATTGAAAAGTAAATATTATACAAATTTATACTTTACGTCTTCGAATTAGTTTGCTCCCCGTTTAGTATTAAACTCAAATTTTGCAAACTCTTCGGCTATTTGAGGTGCATATTTAGCTTGGACTTCAGCTGCATCCTGTCCGTCATCAACGACTGCTGAAACCATTGTTGCAAATATATCGCCAGCTGGTGCAAGTGTTCCACCAAACGGGAATATATGTGTATCCGCCATATGGTCAACAAATATCTTATTTGAAAAATTACATTTACCATATGTCATATTTGCGTAATAATTTTCAGCAACAGATTTGTTCGCAGGCATACCAGATTTACTAGTTGCCTTAGCCATCTCATCATTGGCATAAGCAGACTCTTTTAAGAACTGCCATGCAGCATCGGGGTTTTTAGATGTTTTTGTGATAGCCCAGCCTGTTGCAAATTGAATATTTATTTCCTTTCCATCGGCGACACCACGTGGCATGGTGCAGAAACCGATATTAATGCCATTTTCTTCAGCATCCAGAATGGTTTCTTGACTGTGCATACCACCTATGAAATACATTGCTGCTTTTCCGGAAATGAATAATGTGGAGGCGTCTATTGATGTTTGAGCTGCATCAGTTGGCATATATCCACCCTGAACTAATTGTTGATATAGTTGTAAGCTTTTTAACATCTCTGGACTGTCGAAATAGGATGTAGACAAGTCATTGGAATAGGGTACTCCACCACCGGCATAAACCATAACACTATTTGTAACCCAGTGTTTGGCCATAGCATAAGTTTGATTCACACCCTCGCCGCCGACAAAAGCCTTGCCCCAATCCAGCAGATCTTCCATTGTCCATCCATCCTCAGGATAAGGAACCCCAGCTTCATCAAACATATCTTTATTATAAGCAACACAGAAGCAATTTGCTAACAATGGGAATCCTTCAAGCTTTCCATCGGTATCATAGTAGCCGTCCAGCATTCCTGGAGTTAAAACAGTGTCCAAATCAACACCATCTGCTTCAACATAGGGTCTAAGATCGATGTAATATTGTGTGTTCATTCCAAAGTAGTCTGGACTCATTTGCATAACATCCGCTGCATTTCCTGCCGCTAACGCTGCTGATGCCTTTTGATCCCAAGCGCTGTCTGCAGTAGGAATAATAGAATAGGTTATGTTCAATTCAGGGTGATCTTTAATGAAGATCTCAATAGCCTCTTTTCTTGCTTGTGCCTCTAAGTCTGCACCCCATGCCCAAATCTCGAGATTACCAGAAAGTTTTGAACCAGATGTTGCGCCGTCATTGGTAACCGAGGTTCCTTTTGTGTTACTGCCAGTTTGATCGGTTTTTGCACCACAAGAAGCGGTGAATAATACTAAGAAAGCTACTAGAAGCAGTACAAAAAATTTTTTAGTTTTCATGAAATACCCCCTTGTATAATTAGTATTATAGTTAACAGTGCAAGAAAGCACTATTTAACTTTCATATTTAATAACAAACCACGTCAGCTCAAAATTATTCTTATACTAAACATCAAACACATTTTGGCTT
>JAAYNA010000077.1 GCA_012521105.1 Clostridiaceae bacterium | reverse complement strand
CACCAGGAACTTATCCTTGGCTGTAAGCTTATCATTCATAATTTTTAACAGGGTTCCGACCCATTCAGCATCATTGGAATTGTTACAGGCCTCACATCCGCATTTGTTTGCAACAATTGACAGTTTGCTTTCCCGCGTACCAGGGCTTACTATAACGCCGTCTATATCGGGTATATATTTAAGGAATTCATCCATTTTTGCCTCCAGGTATTCCCACCAAAAGGGATGACTTGGACAAAGCCTGCCCGTATCAGGGTTTATGACCTCAGGATGAAGTTCTATGATCCATTCGTCAAAGTAAAGTTCTTTAACCTCGGCAATAAACTTAATTCCTCTTTTGTGACATTCATCAATTACGTTATTGATATAATAGCGCTTGTTTAAGGTCCTGCTATATCTTGGACCAAAGCGTTCCCACATATATTTCATTGAAAAATACTTTTCGGGAAAAACTACCCTGTCCAGCAATTCATTTTCATGGAATATCAGCGACGTAAGTCCATATTCCTCCATGAAATCAAGTGCATTCAGTACCTGTGCGAAATCCCACATTCTTGGACAATGTATTTCCAGTCCTCTTTCAGCAAATCCTTTAATCATGCATATCACCTCACAAATAATTTTTAGTTGGGTATCTTAATAATAAAATCCGGAGCTCCTAATCATTTAGCAGTTTTTCCTCCATCAACTACAATCATTTCCCCGGTTACAAAATTGGATGCTGCCGAGGATAAATATATAACTGTTCCCATATAGTCTTCAGGAACGGCTATACGGCCAAATGGATGATTCTTTACTACAGCTTCCTTTATGTCAGGATTCTTTGCGTAGTAATCTGCAGTAAAACGCGTGTCTGTCGCTGTCGGAGCAATTGCATTAACGCATATCTTGTATGGAGCAAGCTCCAGGGCAAGAGTCTTCATTAACATCACAACTCCCGCCTTGCTGGCACTGTAAGCCGCGAAATTTTTCGAGGCGCGGTATGCTCCGGTAGAAACAATGTATATAATTTTTCCTCCCCGGCCATGTTCGATCATATGTTTTCCAACAGCACGGCCCAGGTAAAATGCTCCGTTTAAATTAACATTTATTATTTCAAGCCATTCTTCATCAGACATTTCCAAAGCAGGTTTACGGTTTGTAACTGCTGCACTGTTAATAAATATATCTATGCCCCCCAGGTGCCTGGCGGCGTCTATTATTTTTTCCGCCTGACAGGACACACCTATGTCTGCACAAATACCGCTGACATTGGCTCCCTCTTCTTTTAAAGTGTTTACTGCTTCAGACAGGTATTTTTCCGATATATCCGCAAGCAAGATTGACGCTCCCTGGTATGCAAGCGCCCGGGCACATGCAAGCCCTATTCCGCCGCCACCACCGGTAATTAACGCATTTTTCCCCTTAAGATTAAAAATTTCTTTTATGTTAACATTACTCACACTTATCGCCTTCCCTTTTATAAAATTCATTTATACGGGCCGTTAAGTCTTTACGGATTGCCTGCACCCTTGCAGGATCCAGCAGGGTATAAATCGTATGAGGTCTGTAGGACGTAGTTTTATAAAACTCGGTTATTTCATTTTCCAAATCGTGTAACCTGTTTATGGCTTCATCCAACATCTCTCTTGTTTTTATAAAAAATTCAGAATTCCGTTCTTCTTCTGTTTCAATAATATAGTGGGCAAGCAGAACAGCTCTTGTAATGTCTCTGTAAAAGGACACATAAACTTTATTCACAAATAGACGGCTTTGTAAATAGTTAAGCTTGTCCCGGCGGATTCCTTCGCAACCTTCCAGGCTTTTGTTATATATGTATTCTATTTCCTCTAAAGCCTGATCCTTCTCGGCAAGATTCCTTTTTAACGTCTCCATGTCCGGGTTTATCGCATCCCATTTTGACGGTACCCAATCTCTGAGAGAGTTTTTTTCAAGTGCCAGCCAGAATGCATGCTCCAGTGTCACCGGAGAAAGGCTGGAATCGGAAAATACGCAATCATTAACGTAAACTGTCTTTTTTACTACAGGCCAGGTTTTTGAGAATAAACTCCCGAACCATTTTGCAGCATTTCTCTTTTGTGATTCGTCTGTATCTTTTTCAAACCATTCCTCTTCTTCAAGGAAACGGTAATATATTTTTTCAATGTTTTCGTCTGCATTTCGTGAAAACGCTGCTGCTGCGTAAAGGTTAATTTTGTTAGGAGTGCGGAAAACTGAATGCCCGTCAAGGCTCTCCCAGTCAGTGCGGACTATTATTCCTGAAGCACCTTTTTCTTTAATGGCCCGAAAACGATTGCAATAATCTTCGGTCAAATCTGCAATTCCTATTCCCCATCCAAAATATTGCCCCATTGCATCAAATTCAACCCACTGCTCATGGTTCCCAACATTACCAATACGGCTGTTAAGCGGAAATGTCGGGTAGAAGTCATGTGGTGTATTTTTAAGAGATATAACAACATCTTCAGGCAAAAAATCAATAACAGATAAAATTTCCTGCTGTGCCTGCGGATCAAATACGAAATCACGCACAACAAGCTTTTTACCGGCTGCGTGTATCGGTTCGTACATCGCCTCCAGCAAATTCCGAAACCAGGTCTCGACTTTTGTAGATTTACATAACTCGCACTCGCAGCGGTTGGATTTTATTGAAACCCTGCTTTCTCCCGTTGCAGGAGCTGTAATTATTCCTGCTACATCAGGAAAATCTTCAAAAAACTCTTTATATTTTACGCGTGTAAACTCCCACCAAAAGGGATCATTGGCGCATATTTTTCCGTTCTTGACCAAATGCGGATAAAACTCGATGATTATATCCGGGAAATATAGCTCTTTATTTTCTATGTATATATCAATATTTCTTCTTTTAGCCTCTTCGAGAACACGCCTCAGAAATCCGTAACGCTGATAAGGGCTGGAACGTCTTGTTGGCGTGTATTTATATAATTTGCGGAATATCTCTCCATACCGTTCAAGCATGCTGTCATACTTTTCACGTGAACAGCCGAAATATTTGCCCGGGTAAACAATCAGATCTATGAAATCATTGCGGTGCAATATCAAAGTATTCATATTATGAGCCTGGATAAAGTCCATGGTCATCATTATCCACTCAAAATCCCAGGCATAAAGACTGTGAAGTTCTATTGCACGAACCTTAAAATCGTATCCCATAATAAACCTATCCTTTCAGTCCTGTAGTAGCAATTCCTTCCACGAAATATTTTTGTGTGAAGAAAAACAGCAATACCGGCGGTATTAATGACAATACCGACATAGCCATTACCTGATTCCATATAATTGTGTCTGTCACGTCAAGAGTCATGCGCAATGCAAGAGACAACGGGTATTTCCTTACACTGCTTATATAGATAAGCGGATTGAGGAAATCATTCCAGCGCCAGACAAACTGGAAAATTGCTACCGATACTATAGCCGGCTTGCACAGTGGGATTATAATTTTCGTCAAAATTTTAAAACTGGAACATCCGTCAATAACCGCAGATTCATCTAACTCCTTAGGTATGCCCCGTATATATTGAACCAGCATAAATATGAAAAACGAGTGGGTTGCGAATGCAGCAGGAATAATAAAGGGCAGGTATGAATCCAGCCAATCAAGTGTATTAAACAGTATATACCGTGGAATTATTACAACTTCGGTAGGTAGCATGAGGGAAGCCAAAACCAGTGCAAACAAAGGTTTTTTATATCGGAATTTGAAACGGGCAAATCCGTAAGCAACAAGCAGGCTTGAAATTATGGTAAAAAATACGGTTGGTAAAACCATTATGAAAGTGTTGGAAAAAAACCTGCCGAACGAATACTGACCGCTGCCTTTCCAGCCTTGCGAATATGCCCCTGTCACAATTTTCTTCGGGATTAAGGTAAAGGAGCTGAATATTTCGTTGTTTGTTTTAAACGACGCCGAAAACATCCATAAAAGCGGATAAACCATGATAATACCAAGTATGCAAAGGAAAATATACGACAGGATTAATCTGGTGTTTTTTTTCACTTCACCTTTTCTCATTAGAAATCACCTCCATCCTCGTAATATGTCCAGTAGGGTGAAGACTTAAATGCCAATGCGGTAAACAGCATAATTATTGCAAACAGAACCCATGACTGAGCCGAAGCATACCCCATCTTCAAAAAGGCGAAAGCATTCTCGTACAGCATCATGCCATACAAATAAGTAGAATTCAGAGGACCACCTTGCGTAATGAGATACGGCGCGTTAAATTCCTTAAACGCATTGATGGTCTGCATAATAAGGTTGAAAAATATAATTGGTGAAAGCATCGGAAGTGTAATCTTAAAAAATACTTTTACGCTTCCGGCTCCGTCAACCCTTGCGGCTTCGTACAGCTCTGTCGGTATATTTCTAAGACCCGCCAGGAACAAAACCATGGACGACCCAAACTGCCATATTACCAATAATCCCATTGTACCAAGGGCCAGATTTGGATTTCCCAGCCAGTCAACCGGCGGAATTCCCAATGCTTTCAACAGAACATTAACTGTTCCGTTCCTGCTGAACAAAAACCTCCATAGAATTGAAATTGCAACCGAACCTCCTAAAATTGAAGGCAGGTAGTAAACCGTTCTAAAGAAGTTGATGCATTTCAACTTCATATTAAGTATCATTGCTATGAAAAGTGCAAATATAAGCCTCCCGGGTACAGCAATAAGCACATACTTAAAGGTTGCCTTTAGTGATGTCCAATAAAGGCGGTCAGCTGTGAACATTTTTTTGTAGTTATCTAAACCTACAAATGACATTGGTTTTAAGATTGAAAAATCCGTGAATGAATATATGAACGAAGTAACAAAGGGATATAACTGAAACAGCAAAAAGCCAATTACCCAAGGAAGAATATATAAATATCCAGGAGATAATTTTGATATTCTGCCTCTAACAGTCTCGAGCCTTGTTCCATTTTTACCGATATATCTTTCTTCTTTTAATGTTGCCATATGTTACATTACCTCCGTAAAAAATAGGGATGTGGGACGAATTTATATTCGCGTGACATCCCTATCAGTATTATTTATGCTTAAGCAGAAATGCTATTTCAGTGATGCAGCAAGCGCTTCAAGTTCTTTCATAAATTCATCGGCTGCCTGCTCTGGAGTAAGTTTCAAATAGCCCACCTGCTGTATGTAATCCTTAATAAGAGCTATCACTTCTGGATTTAAGCTTGGTCCGTTTTCTGCAATACCTGCACCTGTTAATGACTGAGAAACCATATCTGAAACCTGCTTAGGAACTATGCCCTCGCGAACTAACATTTCTTTTGCTTTTTCGTTTGCAGGAACACCGCGGGTATCTTTCAGAATCATTATTGCTTCTTCATCATTAAAGAAGAAATCTATGAAATCAGCTGCGACATCCTGATATTTGCTGTGCTCATAAATTGTTATAAACATTGAAGGTGTAACCAAAATTCCAGGGTCTACAGCATCTTTAGGAACGGGATAACGGAATACGTCAAGTTCAAAGTCACTTGCGGCTGCGATACCCGGAATTAACGAAGATGATGTTGGGAATATACCAAAGTTCTGATTCAGCCAGTTCGGATTCTGATCTGCGTAAACATTTTCGTACAGAACACCTTCTTCAAATGGAGGAACGGTTCCGGTCTCCACAAGACGCCTTATATAATCGAAAACCTGTATAATATCATCTCGTGAAAAGCCAAGTGAGTAATCATCATTCAGAATGGTATTACCGTTAATCTGTTTAAGCATTGTTTTCAAAAGATATACCCAGTGCTCGGAAATGTTGTACATTAAATGCTTGCTTGGATCTGCTGCCTGAACCTTTTTACCGTTTTCTATAACCGTTTCCCAATCCCACTCATTGTTGGGTTCTATTCCAAATTCCTTCAGAAATTCAACGTTATACAGATAACCCATACCATTAACGCCGGCCGGCAAGCCAATCGGGTAATCATCGTCCCCGCCGTATATCTTTGCAAAATCAAGATCAAAACCATTCATATCAATTTTGTCAGTTAAAGTATACATGTTCACAAACGGACTGCCCTGCTTCATTAAATCATGCGTCCATTTGTAGTCGACGGATATAATGTCTGGAGCTGTTCTTCCGGCAAGCTGAGTAAGCAGTTTCTGATAGAAAGTTGAGAATGCTCCGTATTCACCTTCAATTTTAACGTTCGGGTTTCTCTGGGAATACAATTCCATTGCAGCCAAAGTAGCCTGGTGTCTTGTATCTGCGCCCCACCATGAGAACCTAAGGGTTACAGTCTGCTGGGTTACATCTTCCTTACCTGAAACCTCTTTAGAAGTATCCGGTTTACTGCTGCTGTCAGGCTGAGATGCCGGGCTGCAACCAGCAAAAACCATACTAAAAACTAATACAAGGAGAAAACCTAGAATAACTCTACTCCTTTTCTTCACGTTTACATACCTCCCCCTAATATTTGCTATATGACAATGTAATATTAGCATTTAAAGAATTAAGTTTAAATGATTTAGCTTTGGAAAATGATGAATTGTTAAAAAAATATATATACAATTTTTAAGAAGCCTGATAATTTTTTGTTTTCTATTCTTTTGTTAATAAAAATCTATAAATTTGATTATAAATTAATGCTATAATACTAGATAGAAATCCTAATTCACCAGACTTAAGAGGTGGCGATTTTAAGCAAATAGTTTCTTTGAATAATTTGGAATAATAAATCTTTTCAGCTGCTTTTATATGATATAATATATGTGCGCTTCTATAAACTTCTTTATTTAAGGGGATAAAATGTATAAGCTGATTCTTGTTGATGATGAAATTGAAATTAATAACGGTCTGAAAAATTATTTTCCATGGCACGATATCGGCTTTGAGGTGATGGGCACTTTCAGTAACGGAAAACAGGCCCTCAATTTTTTGGCAAAGAATACTGTGGATGTAGTATTAACTGATATTAAAATGCCAATCATGGACGGTATCGAGCTTATTCGCCGTTTAAAAGAAATGGAATATGAGGCTGTTTTTGTCCTTTTAAGCGGATATAGAGAGTTTGAATATGCAAAAAGTGCTTTGGAGCTGGGTGTTAAAAATTATATAGTAAAACCCACCAAATACAGTCAGTTGTGTGATGTTTTCACAAAAATACGCATGGAACTTGATCGTAAATATACATCAGAGCAGGGCAACCCTGAAAAAAGCAATGAGATTATTGATGCCAATGTTCAAATTATCAAAAATATAAAGAAATATGTCAACATGAACTACCGTGAAGTAACCCTTGAAAAAGCAGCAGAGCATGTACGTTTAAACCCATATGCATCTGAGCAGCTTTTTTCATCAGCAAACAGGAGAAAAATTTTATGACTATGTTCTTTGCATAAGAATGAAAAAAGCTGCCGAGCTTCTTTGCAAAACCGATAAAAAAATTTATGAAATTAGCGATTTGGTAGGTTATTTAAACCCAAACAGTTTTTCCCGCACTTTTAAGAATTTCTTCCGACTGAATCCAAAAGAATACAGAAGCATATATGGGTCCGGGGGAGGTAAAGAAGCAGAGAAACAATGAAAAGAAGATTTTTTATAGCCATTGGTTGAAAATAGTATATACCACGGTATTAAGCCAAAACAAGGACATTCTTTTATACGTATTAAGATAAAACTTACAGGAGAAATGCTGAAGATAACGGTTACTGATACAGGAATTGGAATGACACGTTCGCGTTTAAATAATGTTAAAGAAATGCTGAAAAATGATGAATATGATAATTCGGAACATATAGGATTGAATAATACAAACAAGCGACTTAAACTGATTTATGGCGAACAATATGGGCTCAATATAAGAAGTAAACGCAATTTTGGAACATCGGTCATCATTTCAATTCCTTCCAATTTTTCGTGAGTATGTACTAAAAGATTTGGCGCGCCGGTCTGCTGCGGGGCAGAAGCCAAAAACACCGGCTTTCTGTTATTAAACCAAGCAGGTGATAGTTAAGACTAATAATCCCCGGTCAAATTCTGGATAAGGCACTTTTTACATTTATACCGGGCAGGTTGCCCAGTTTCCCTGTAAGAGCTCCAATCTGATCGGTTGTTCCTTCAACTATCAGTGAAATAACGCTTATTTTTCTTTCTCTGTACGGAACACCCAGTCTGCCCAATATTATATCTGCATGTTCATGCAGTATTGCATTAAGCCTTTTGGTAGAATCCATGTTTTCCACAACGATTCCAATCACACCAATCCGCTTTTCCATGTATTTACCTCCAAGTCAGTTAACTGTCCATATATAATTATACACTCTGCACCGGATACCGAAAAGTATATATTTT
>JAAYNA010000076.1 GCA_012521105.1 Clostridiaceae bacterium | reverse complement strand
TTCGCGGACCAAGGGAAGGTTTTACAGAGCATATAATATCCAACATTTCTCTTATCAGGAGAAGAATAAAAAATCCAAACCTTAAGTTCAAATTTTTGCAGTTAGGAAAGCAGACAAATACAACTGTTTGCATAACTTATATTGAGGGCGTCGCCCTTGAAAGTGTTTTGGTGGAACTGGAGCAAAGACTTAACAGAATAGATATAGATGGTATTTTGGATTCGGGTTATATTCAGGAATTAATCGAGGATTCACCACTATCGACATTTCCAACTATAGGGTACACAGAAAGACCCGATGTGGTTGTTGCAAGAATGCTTGAAGGAAGAATTGCCGTTATTGTGGATGGAAGCCCGTTTGTACTGACAGTACCACATATTTTTATAGAAAATATTCAGGTAAGCGAGGATTATTATGATCATTTTATTTTTGGAAGCTTCAACAGGTTTTTACGTACAACAGCTTCAATTGCCACCATAAGCATTCCTGCTGTTTATCTGGCTTTAGTGACATACCATCAGGAAATGATACCTACCCAGCTTTTGATTACATTATCAGCATCTCTTGAAGGAGTGCCGCTTCCTACTTCACTGTCGCTGATTATTATGCTGATTATCTTTGATGTATTGCGCGAAGCCGGAGCAAGAATGCCCTCTGCTGTGGGGCAGACCGTTAATATTGTTGGCACACTGGTGCTTGGTCAGGCTGCCGTAGAGGCACAACTTGTAAGTGCACCTGTTATTATTATAACAGCTATTAGCGGTATTACAACTCTTGTACTGCCCACGCTAATAGAAAGTGTTGTTTTGCTCAGATTATTCTTATTGGTTCTCTCTTCCTTTATGGGCTTATATGGTTATTTTATTGGAATTATACTGATTTTTCTTCATCTGATGTCAATACGCTCCTTTGGAGTTCCTTATATGATGTCTATCACGAGATTTAAAGACCATGATGGGCAGGATTCCTGGATACGTGCCCCCTGGTGGTCAATGACCCTCAGGCCTAAAATAATTGGTGCAAAAAACCTGATTAGGCAAATTTCAAGGCACAACAGGAGATGAGAGGATTTGAGAAGAAAATTAATTCTTTTTCCTGCTTTGGTATTTATACTGTTTACATTGACTTCATGCTGGAATTACAGGGAAGTAAATGAAATGGCCATTGTTATTGGAGCCGCACTTGATAAGGGCTTAACAAATAATTATATGCTTACGGTAGAATTGCTGGATGTTAGTGATGGAAAGGAGACACAAGTATCAACAAAGGTTTTGTCAATTGAAGGTGAAACGGTGTTTGATGCTGTAAGAAAGCTTATTTCGATAGGGGGGAAGAGAGGCTATTGGGGACATATCAGGGTTTTGGTTATCAGTGAGGAAATTGCCGGTGAGAATATAACCCAGGTAATTAGATTTTTCCGGCAGGATGCAGAAGCAAGGAGTGATCTTTATATTATTATAGCTAAGGGATGTAGTGCTAAAGAAATTCTTCATGCTAATAAAACCATTGGAAGGGATATATCCACATCATTAGCTCAGAGCCTTGAGAACAGTCAATTTCTATCAGAGAGCCCTCCAACAACCCTTTATATACTCAGCCAGGAACTGAAATCGGAAATATCACCTACGCTGCCTGTGGTAACTCTATTGACTTCAGAAGATAAAACCATACCTATTATCAGCGGAGCTGCTGTTTTCCAAAAAACCAAGCTAGCAGGCTACCTGAATGGAGATGAAACAAAAGCCATGCTATTTATAAAAAATGAAATAAAGGGAGGTGTTATGGTAACAAAAAAAGATCCGGCTCTTATTTCACTTGAAATTTTGAGGAATAATACAAAAATCAAAACGCAAACTGATGGAGACCGGATTACAGTAGATATAACTGTGGAAACAAAGGCAGCTATTGATGAAGTAACCTGCAATGTTGAATTCAGTAATTTAGTTATTTTTGATGATATTCAAAGCTTAAGTGAAGCGCAGTTGAAGGATAAGCTTGAAAACGTAATTGATAAGGCAAGGAACTTGCGGGCAGATATTTTTGGTTTTGGACAAAAAATATATGAAAATGATCCTAAAAAATGGGATGAAATAAAAGACAATTACGAGGAGGAGTTTACCAATATTAAGGTTAATATTGCAGTTAAAGTTGAGATAGTGAATACATCATTTATATACAAGCAATTTGAATAAGGGAGAATAAAATGTGCATTATAGTTATATTAAGTTATGTTGTACTGGGCATATATGAATTTGTCCCGTTGTATAAGGAAAAGAGATGGAAGGAATTTTATGTTAACCTAGGATTGAGTTTGATTTCATTTACGTTAGCATTTCTGATAAGTTTTAATGTGAAAATACCTAGCCCATTAAAACCGATTGAATTAATTATATACTCTTTGTTTATGAAATAGGAAGGTAGATAATGGTTAAAATTACCGATAAAGAAGCAATATGCATTGCAGTTCTATTTTTATTAGGCAGTAACATTGTAATTGGATCTGGCCTTGATGTTAAAAATGATAACTGGATAGCAGGAATTTTAGGGTTAATTTATTTCATTCCCTTTGCATTAATTTATGCAAGAATACAGGTCCTGCACGAGGGGCGGGATTTGCCTGAAATAGCCGAATTATTGTTTGGAAAAGTGTTTGGTGCAGTTATTATCGCAATTTACACCTGGTATTCGTTGCATGTTGGAGCACTGGTGCTGAGAAACTTCGGGGAATTTGTGAAGATAACATCACTGACCGAAACACCACTGATAGTTATTATGCTTAGTTTCAGTATAATCATTATAGTGGCAGCGCGATTGGGTATCGAAGTTATAGGCAGGATCAGTACATATGCATTGCCTGTGGTAATTTTAATACTAATACTCATGGAAGTGCTGTCGATAAGTCAGATGAATTTTAACTATATCAAACCTTATTTTGCCCATGGTCTTCCCAAAATCGCCAGAGCCGGCTTTTCTGCATTTACTTTTCCTTTTGGTGAATCGGTTATTTTTTTGGGAATCTTTTATTCTCTGAAAAAACGGGGTTCAGCATATAAGGTTTTTCTGACAGGAGTAATTACAGCAAGCATTGTTCTCATTACACTAACACTGGTGAACACATTTATCCTGGGCCCTGTCAAGGACGATTTCTATTTTCCTTCATATTCTTCTTTTAGCCGGATACAGCTTGGCAATTTCCTTCAGAGGATGGAAGGTACAATCTCGGTTTCATATGCCATTACATGCTTTATCAAAGCAAGTGTATGCCTGTTTGTTACCTGTAAGGGGATATCTTATATATTCAAGCTAACCGATTATAGATTTATCACAATACAGACAGGTCTGGTCATGACATATCTTGCCTTTATACTCTATGAAAATACAGTTGAGATGGAAAACTGGGTTTTGAACATATATGATTATTATGCAATACCTTTTCAGGTTATCATTCCGTTGTTTATATGGGTTTGGGCCGAAATAAAAAACCGAATAAGCAAAAATCCAAAAGAAAAAACAGCAAATTATCAGTCTGAGGAAACACAATAAAAATAACGCGAAGTTGTTTAAATTTAATAATTGCTATAGAGCTGAATCATACGTAGCATCTCCTTGAAGACAGCATCGCGGAGTGCAGGCTGGACATGTGACTCCGAGCGAGGATAAGCAAGTCGACTGTCTGGGCAAAAATGCTGCCTGCAGGATTCAAAAGCATTTTTGCGAGTTTCGGCTTGCTTGAGCTGAATCTACAGGCTCGGACAAACGTAGCACAGATGCCGGAAAGAAGATGCTACGAATTTAATAGCATAATAAATGATACGCGATACGAATTAATAGAATATGGTGACAAATAGGGGCAGGAGATTTCTCAATGTACTTACAGACTTTAAAAGGGTGTACGGTGGTACCGTACACCCTTTGGCTGTTAAAGTACAGCCACCTCCATTGCAATCTTCATCACAGATCACTCCTTTCAATAAGGATTACAGCTTCCGGAAGCTGCGGATACGAAGCGCTTCGTTATCTTAATTATAACCTTTTGGATTGCAGTAAATCAAAACACTGTTTGGTTATAATTATTCTATTTCTTCCCGAATAATATCATCAATAATAACATCATGCCTAAAGATAGGTTTAATACGAAGCTTGAAATTAATATTGCGTTCATTCAGCTGATATTTTGGTAAAAGCCTTGGACCACAGCTATTAGAGCCAACTCCGCTCATTGCGTAATCGATATGCACAATTGTTTCGGGCAATTTTACTAGCTCGTGGGGATGTTTTGCTTCTGTAAGGTTTTCGGGAGTGTAATGAGAGGCATTGAATGAAAAATCATTCATTCCCACAAACAAAAGCCCCATCCCTAAAGAGTTTGTAATTAATGCCCATTCTGTTTCAAAATGGCTACCATTCTCCTGAGGGTATAAATAATCTTCATGCATATCCGACACGGTGGTCTCGAATCTTCCCTTATAAGTACTTCTATGCTTGTCGATATAGCTTTCATGCGGACCATAGCCGAAGAATTCAACATATTCATTACCACGAGGCATTACCAGCTTCAGTCCATACCTTGGAAGGAAGGGCAGACCTTCCCGTACTTCTGCATTATTGTCCAGGAATATATCACCGCTTCCCCAAATTGTCCAGGTTGCAGTACCTTTTAAAACAGGTATTCTTGAATAAAAGCCTAAAGAATATGTGGTTTTTATGGAAATTGAATTTTCCTTTTCATTAGTAATCTCAACGTCATAGATATGTGTTTTCAGGCGATCGTAGCCATTCTGCACCCAGTTTATTTTTTCATTTCGATCGTTATCTGTTGGTGCACGCCATACTGTGAAAGACGGATTTTCACAAATAAGCTCAACACCGGCATTCGACAGCTTTGTGAAGCAACCCTTAATCAGGCAGAATTCGTATTCAAAGTTTTGGCCGATTATTTTAATACTTTTTTCATTTTTTAATATATCCACAAAAGGCGGTGCTATAATGGTTATTTTCTTTACAGGCTCTACAGGAAGTTCAAACTGTGCAAAGGCTATTTCATACCCTTTCCCGGCCCAGACAGTGTCTGCCTGCAATGTATAGAAAATGCGGACAAAGTATCTGCCATCCGCTTCTTTAGGGAGGTCATACGGGATTGTGACTATTTCAGACTGTTGCGGAGCAATCTTAAGCTCGTTAATGGTACCCGAATCAATTCTTATACCGTTTTTCTCAACCACCCAGTTCAAACACAGGTGGGATAAATCAATGAAGTCATACAGGTTTGTAATTCTAAATTCACCTGTTTGAAGGTTCACAGCCTCTGTCCTGACAGGGGCTATAACATTTTTCAGCTCCAAAAGGCCGGTATGCGGAGTACGATCGGGATAAACAAGACCGTCAATACAGAAATTGCCATCGTTTGGCTCATCATTAAAGTTACCGCCATAGGCATAGTAGGTTATTCCATCAGGTGTTTGTGTTTTTATCCCATGGTCAGTCCATTCCCAGACAAATCCACCCGACAGCCGTGGGTATTTGTATATAAGATCCCAGTAATCCTTTAAATCACCAGGTCCATTACCCATTGCATGGGAATATTCGCACAGGACATGCGGTCTTTTTTCGTCTTCCATTTTCAAAAATGTATTTTCAAGCCAATCTACACTGGAATACATATTACTGTAAACGTCAAGACAGGAATTGTCGGAATCTGCTTTTAATACTCCTTCGTTGAATGCTCCTTCATAGTGGATAAGCCGGCTTTTATCTCTGTTTTTTGCCCACTCTGCCATTTTTCTGTGGTTTGGGCCAAACCCCGATTCATTTCCAAGGGACCACATAACAATGCAGGGATGGTTTTTGTCCCGTTCCACCATACGCTGCATTCTGTCCAGAAAAGCTTCTGAAAAAGCCGGATCCTTTGAGAACAAACAAAAGTCGCCGGCATCCCTGGCTCCATGTGTTTCAAGATCGGCTTCATCTATTACGTAAAACCCTAATTCATTACAGTACTCCAAGAATCTTGGATCGTTGGGATAATGAGAGGTTCTTATGGCATTTATATTATGCCTTTTCATTAGAAGAAGATCTTTTTTTATATGATCGGGAGGAGTGGTATGTCCAAGTTCAGGGTGGGAGTCGTGCCTGTTAACCCCTTTGAATTTAACGGGTTTACCGTTAATATGTATTACCGAATCAATAATCTCTGTTTTTATGATACCGAATTTTTGCAGGATTACTTCGTTGCTGTGAAATAAGATCAGTTCATATAAATTTGGTGTTTCTGCACTCCAAAGGTCGGCGTTGTCAATTGTAAATTCAAAAGAATCCTTTTGCGAAAGATTCATTGTTTTATCAAATATTTCATTACCATGAATATCTTTTATGACTGCACGGAGAGGAAAGGTTCCGGAATTTGAATTATCGGGAGCTTTAAAATCAATTTCACATTGAACGGTAGCATTTGAGTAGTTTTCATCCAGACTGGTTTTTATAAAGAAATCCCTGATATGAGACTTGTCTCTGTATAAAAGGTATACGTCTCTGAAAATTCCTGAGTGCCGCCACATGTCCTGGTCTTCCAGGTAGCTCCCGTCACACCATTTCAATACCATAACAGCTATGCGGTTTTGACCTGGTTTTAAATAGGGAGTGACTAAAAATTCTGAAGTCATATGGCTAACCTGGCTGTAGCCAACCTCAACTCCATTAATCCAGAGGTAAAAACAGGAGTTTACTCCTTCAAAAAGTAAGTACACATCTTTCTCATTCGGGCTTTGTACATAAAAATCCCGGATATAAATACCTGCGGGGTTTTCATTTGGTACATACGGAGGATCACAGGGGTATGGATATGTAACGTTCGTGTAGTTTGGAGTGTCATAACCATGCATTTGCCAGTTGGAAGGAACGGGGATAAGATCATAGTCATCGCAGGAGAAGTTCTCATTATAAAACCCGTCCTCTACTTCATAAACACTTGGATAATACTTGAAATTCCATACTCCGTTAAGAGACTGATAATAGCTGGATGTGCCACGAACACCCTTGACCGCATTATTATACGATTCATATGGGATAAAATAGGCCCTCGGCTTCTCACAATTTACATGCAGCACCGCAGGGTTCTCCCAATATTTTTTTACAGGCAGCAATAGAAACACCTCCAAAGCATAAACTAAAAGAAATATTTTACTCTATAGTATAGCAACCTAAGAAAATTCGCAAGGGATTACATACCTACGTTAAGGTTAAATTAGCAATTTCCACCGTTTAAATATCGCAAAAGCCTGGAATACTAAACTTGTACACGTTTTAGGAGGTTTTAGAAATGAAAATCTGGTTCGCAGTATCCGAGGCAACTCCATTTGCAAAAACAGGAGGTCTTGCAGATGTGGCGGGTTCACTTCCAAAAGCCTTAAGAAAACTTGGTGTTGATATTCGTGTTGTTATGCCAAAATACAGTCAAATACCGCAGCAGTATATAAATAAAATGACCTTTATGGGGTACACATATGTAAATCTCACCTGGAGGCGAGAATATTGCGGTATATTTAAGCTGGTACATGAAGGTGTTCCGTTTTACTTTATTGACAATGAGCGTTATTTCAACCGTGACTGGTATTACGGCCAGATAGATGATGGTGAAAGATTCACTTTTTTTAATAAGTCTATTTTGGAAGTTCTCCCGATAATCGACTTTAAGCCTTATATTATTCATTGCAACGACTGGCAAACAGGACTTTGTAGCCTGCTTCTTGACGCCCATTACAGGTATTACAGAAATCAAGGGTTCTATCAGTATATACACACTGTAATGACTATACACAACCTTAAATATCAGGGTATTTTTCCCAAAAATATGATGGATGAGATTATTGGTCTTAGTTGGGAGTATTTTAACCCTGATGGCATTGAATTTTACGACAATATTAATTTTTTAAAGGCTGGAATAGCTTATTCCACTAAAATTACAACCGTCAGTAAAACATATGCGGAAGAGATAAAAACCGAGTTTTACGGAGAAAAACTGTTTGGAATCCTCAGAAAACGCTCGCAGGATCTTTGCGGAATACTTAATGGGATAGATTATGAAGAAAACAACCCGTTGACAGACGCACGAATATATACACCTTTTTCAATAAACAACATGGAAGATAAGCAAAGAAACAAAGCACTGCTGCAAAAAGAAGCAGGACTTAATATATGTCCTGAAACTCCTCTGATAGGAATCATTTCAAGACTTGTAGCACAAAAGGGTTTTGATTTAATTGACAGAATGATTGCTGAGCTTTTGGGAATGGATCTTCAGTTAATAGTACTTGGAACGGGCGAAAAAAAGTATGAAGATATGTTTCTGTGGGCTCAGGGAGCCTTCAGGGGTAAAATATCGGCCAATATATGCTATGATCCTGTGCTGGCTCAAAAAATCTACGCAGGCTGTGACATGTTCCTTATGCCGTCTCTTTTTGAACCCTGCGGGTTAGGGCAACTATACAGTATGCGCTACGGAACCGTTCCGATTGTCAGAGAGACCGGAGGATTAAAGGATACCGTGATTCCATATAATGAATATACAGGAGAAGGAACTGGTTTTACCTTTGCAAATTTCAATGCCCATGAAATGAAGGATGCGGTAATAAGGGCCATGGGTGTTTACAAAGACAAGGTCAGATGGAAAGCTATAATGAAACGCTGTATGCAGCAGGATTTCAGCTGGGATAAGTCTGCCCGCGAGTACAGTAATCTCTATAACCGGATATGCGGTATTACGGTAACCAAATAACTGTTCTTCGCATAGGATATATCAGCTAAAGTATGCGAGGTGATATAGATGAGCGATTATTGCGATAAAGGGTTTTTTGGAGGCTGGGAATGGATTATTATAATTGTTCTATTGATAATAATTTTCTGCCCCGATATCTTCAGTCCTAAGGGCAGATACATTTGAAAATGCTAGTTTTGAATTATGCAGATGTTAATGCCCCGCTAATAAAAGCGGGGCTGCTTTTATTCCAAAAGAACTTTCCTTAATACTACCTGAGCACTGGCAACAGTTTACTCTCTGTCTTTTTTTGGTATTATCTCAATCCAGTATCCATCGGGGTCATTTATAAAATATATTCCCATGGCTTTATTTTCATAGCAAATGACGCCATTCTTTTTATGAAGCTCATAAGCAGCCTGAAAGTCGTCAACTTCAAAGGCAAGATGAAATTCATTATCACCCAGATTATAAGGTTCCTTTTGGTCGCGCAGATATGTTAACTCAAGCCGGTGACTTGTGACACCGTCGCCTAGAAAAACCAGGATAAATTCTCCATGATCGGGTTCAACTCTTCGTGTTTCCTTTAATCCAAGGTTTTCTTCATAAAACCTGATACTTTTTTCCAGATCTAGAACATTGATATTGTTGTGATTGAATGTAAATTTCATAAATAAAACCTCCAGGAATAATTATTTTTATTTGAGCCAGATAAATATATTTTACCACTAAACAGTGTAAAAAAAAACCTGGATACAAAAAGGTCTTTATTTTATTCCTGGGCCGAAACAAACAAATTGCAAATAAATACCGTATTAAATCATAAATACATGCAAGTACAATATTTAACTTTATGTAAATTTATGTTAGTATGATATAAACAATTAGAATTTAAGCAAAATAAGATTAGGAGGTTGTCCTTATGTTTAATGTATTTAAAAACCATCCGCCCATTATTGAAGAGGCAAAAAAAGCTGAATTCAAGCCTGCTTTTCCACTTCAGCTGCTTATTTTTGTTGGTATTTCTATTGTTATATCAATGGTGCAGGCAGTTCCTCTTGCTGTTTATAATATATTTGCAGGTATTACAGCAGCTATGAAAGGTGAAGTGCCGGTGAGTTACCCTGCTGTCCCCAGGATGCTAATGAATAAGGAGTCTGTTTTGCTTATGCTTTTCAGTACCTTAATTATGACAATAATTGCAATACTGTATTGCAGGTTCATAGAAAAACGCAGCCTGTATTCAATGGGGTTTACCAGGGAAAATATGTTTTTGGACTATGCACTTGGGCTTGTAATAGGTTTTTTAATGTTCGGTGCCAGTGTTTTAGTTTGCTGGGCAGGAGGTACTTTGAAATATAACGGTTATACTCTAGGAAACGGGTTGGCTCTGCTTTTTGCTTTTTTAGTCGGGTTTATTATTCAGGGAATGGGTGAAGAAGTATTGTTAAGGGGTTATTTAATGATATCAATTGCCAGCAGAAATTCTGTTGTTTTAGCTGTATTTTCCAATTCAATCCTATTTTCGCTATTGCATATTTTAAATAAAGGTATAACAGTTTTTGCTATTATAAACCTGACGTTATTTGGGGTGTTTGCATCATTGTACGTATTAAAAACAAATAACATATGGGGTATCTGCGCCATACATACTATGTGGAATTTTGCACAGGGAAACATTTTCGGAATAAAAGTGAGTGGTATGGACACAATTGTATCACTGTTTTCCTTTGTTCCCACAAGTGAAGGGAAGCTGCTCAATGGCGGTGCATTCGGCCTTGAGGGGGGACTTTCTGTTACAATTATTCTGTGTTTATCTATTGTTGCAGTGCTTCTCGTGAAAGGGAGAGAAGCCCAATTAACCCAAACACCCGTTGAGTAATCTTAAGCCGGCGAACAATACCCCTTTCTTGTAAATGGTATGTAATTTTGGTATAATCCTTTTATTATCCAATAGGCGAATGTATTTGTCACCCGCAACTGTAACGCAATACTTTAAATGTTAAGCGGAGGGTATATGATGCATAATCTGAAGGAATTGCTGGCTGACAGCTATTGTATGGCAATCAGAAACCATTTTGAAAATAATATAACTACTGAAATGGAAAATCTATCGGTTGAAAAACAGGAAATCGAGTTATACAGGCAGTTGAAGCAATACCAGGACGAAAAAGAAAAAGTAATGTTAAAATGGGCGAACACTCCTATTGAAGCACTGAATAATTTAACGCCTTCAAAATTAATTAATGATATGGAAGAGTTTCAAGATGTCTATGATCTGTTCTTATACATGGCAGAGAATACAGACGAGGAGATACCTTGTATTTTAACTGAAAAACTTAGAAGTTTTAATGATAAGGCTGTTTCCACTCTTGCAGAGCTTGTTAATTCCCGTCTTATAAATCAAAATACGGATGTTGTTTTTATTGCAGCTGTATCAGCTCTGGGGAAACTTGGGCCGGCAGGTTCTGTCTGGCCGTTGATTGATTTGGCATATAAAATGAACGAAAAAGGCTATGAATTGGATCATGTCGAAGAAGCATTAAAGAATGCGGGTGTCTGCACTATTGAGCCAATACTTGAAACCCTTGAGGGAAAAGACATGGGAAACGTGGAAAAAATGCTGTTATACGTGCTGGCAACTGTTGGTTCAAGCTTCAAGGATGACAGAATATATAGTAAGCTTAGGCTGGCTTTCAGGACAATGGAAGATAAAATGCCGGCTGTTATTTGTCTGAACGCATATAATGATGGAAGGGCTATTCCCATGTTGAGAGGATATTTGGAAAGAAACACCAATATAGAAAGAACTTTATTTTATGAAATAGTTGGTACCATACAAAACCTGGGGGGAAGAACTGAAGAATTCATTAGAACTTTCTAACATTGGTTTATTCAGAGTAAACTAAACTTATTAGCATATAATTAAAAGAAAACCATAAAGACTGAAAATTAGGTATCCGGAGGGAAAGTATGCAGGACAGAGAAAGGGCTTATGAGGAAAAACGGTTAAACAGAACCCTTTATGAAATAGAACGGCAATTGCAGCAAATGCATGCGATAGAAAAGTCTTTTGTCAATAATATCCGTAAGACATATAAAAATATGTGGGAAGAGGTAGAGAACGCACCAAATGACCTGCAGGACATGGATCAGCTTGTTCAGGCCAAACTTTATCTTGATGAAATGAGAAATCTTGAAACAACATACAAAAGTGCTGCAGAGAGAATAGTTCAGCTTCGAAAAATGCAAAATAGTCCTTACTTTGCAAGAATAGATTTTTTAGAAGACGGAGAACGCGCCCCCGAACAGATATATATTGGAATTTCAATGGTTCAGAATGAAGAAACCCTTGAAATTTTTGTATACGATTGGAGAGCCCCGATATCAGGCATGTTTTATGATTATGATACGGGCAGGGCCGGGTTTGATACACCTTCGGGCTACATTAAAGGGGAACTGGTTTTAAAAAGGCAGTTTAAAATAGAAAATGGCAAGATAAAATATATGTTTGACTCGGATGTAAAAATTGATGATGATATACTGCAGGAAGTGCTGGGACAAAGTAAGGATGAGAAAATGAAAACCATTGTTACCAGCATACAGCGGGAACAAAACAAGGCTATCCGGGACGAAGGACATAAGTTGCTGATAGTGGAAGGACCTGCAGGCAGCGGAAAAACATCCATAGCCCTTCACCGTGTAGCCTTTCTTCTGTACCGCTACAGAAACACCATTTCTAACGACAGCGTGGTTATACTTTCGCCCAATGACATGTTCAATGATTATATTTCGGAAGTTTTACCTGAACTGGGTGAGGAAAATGTCAGACAAACAACTTTCATGGCGTTTGCAAAAGGCTTCCTTAAAACCAGTCTGCTGATAACTGATTTAAATGAGCAGATGGAGTATATTCTAACTGCAAAAAACAGTGAAGAATATAACATCAGGCTGAAGTCCATCGGGTATAAATCATCAATATGGTTTTTAAAGAAACTGGAAGAGTATACAAAGCATCTGTATAAAAAACCTTGGGAATTTGAAGACATTGAAGTAAACAATAACGTGATCATAACAGGAGAAGAGCAAAGAGCACTTTTCCAAAGAGAATACACCTATCTGCCAATGGTACCAAGGCTGAAAAAAATCAGAAACCGTGTTCTGTATCTTATAAAACAGCAGGAATATAAGCAAATTAGTAAATTGTATGAAAAACTGAAAAAAGACCCGACAATGGCAGACTTAAGGTCTTATGAAAAAAGAAGAATTGCGATTAAGACTGTTTTAAAGCAGTTTAAGCCTCTGCGTGAAAAGGCACGGCTTATTGGGAAAATCTCTGTTATTGATGTCTACAGGAAAATGTTTGACGGATCATATATGTTAGATGAAGAGCTTTCCGATGTGTCGAAGTTTACTTTGGAGCAATTAGAACAGGGGATTATCCTTTATGAAGATCTTGCGCCGATACTGTATTTAAAGGGCAAATTATACGGAATACCCCAGAAAGACAATATTCGTCATGTTGTTGTGGACGAAGCTCAGGATTATACGCCGCTCCAGATGAAAATTATACATGAATTATTCCCGTCCAGTAATTTTACTGTAGTGGGCGATTTGAATCAAAGCCTGAACCCATATGCCAATATTGGAAACACCGAAGCTTTGGCAGATATCTTCAAAACTCAGAGTGTATCTCATATAAAACTAAGCAGAAGTTACCGCTCTACACGTGAAATTACAAGGTTTGTAAATTATATTACAGGCATTGAAACAGGCAGCGAATTAATAAACAGAACCGGGAAATTACCGTTGGTTCGGGTAATACAATCTGTGGATGATTGTATTAATGGTATAAAAAAAGATATTGATGGTATGATTGCCGAAGGTTACAGGTCGGTAGCTGTAATTGCCAGGAACAGTAAGGAAGCAGAAATGATATACAGATGTTTATCTAAATCCATTGCTTGCAATCTGGTTGTTAAGTCTGAAACATCTTTCCCGCGTGGCATAACAGTAATGCCATCATACCTGTCAAAGGGATTGGAGTTTGATGTGGTTTTTGTATTGAATCTGGATAATCCCTATACCGGAAAAGAGGAAGAAAACCTGTTTTATACAGTGTGCAGCAGGGCATTGCACAGGCTTTGCATATATACGCTGGATAAGCTTCCTGAGTATTTGAATAACATGCCCGAAGACTATTATATACTTAGTTGATTAGCAGTGTTATCAGCTATAAAAAATCCCTTGAAAGCATTTTCTATTAAGGGTATCATAAAGACATAAAAGCGTGAATGAAAGAATGGTGACAGGAGGTTATAAAATTAATGGAGATTGGTGAAATGTATGATGAAATAGTCGCTGCATTGGAGGAGAAGAAGGCCAGGGATATTAGGGTTATCGATATTCAGGAATTGACAACAATTGCAACTTATTTTATCATATGCAGCGGTACATCCACGACCCATATAAAAACCCTTGCAGATGAGGTGGAGGTTAAATTAAAGGAAAAAGGGGTAGCACCTCTTCGGCTCGAGGGCTATAATGGTGCAAGATGGGTTCTTATAGATTACGGTGATATTGTTGTTCATATTTTTCATGAAGAAGATCGTGAATTTTATAACCTCGAACGACTATGGCAGGATGGCAGAGCCGTTCCGGTAAAAAATGCGGAGTAGAATGAAGGTTTATGCGCTTTAGTTTGCTTATGTACCGAAGCGCTGTGTATAAATAGGAGGCGTATCAAATGGCGTATTCAGCTGAAACAGACAAAAAGTGGCAAAAAAAATGGGAAGAGACCCAGCTTTATAAATTTGATAAAGAGAAGTTGGATAAAAAGCTGTATTGCTTGGAGATGTTTTCATACCCTTCAGGAGCCAACTTACATGTAGGTCACTGGTACAATTTCGGGCTGACCGACTCATGGGCCAGGATGAAGAGGCTTCAAGGTTATAATGTATTCCATCCGATGGGTTTTGATGCTTTTGGGTTGCCTGCAGAAAACTATGCAGTTAAAACAGGTATACATCCAAAGGATTCCACCTATAAAAATATAGAAACAATGAAAATGCAGCTTAAGGAAATGGGAGCAACATATGATTGGGATTATGAGGTTATAACATGTGCACCCGAATACTACAAATGGACACAATGGATTTTCTTAAAGCTGTATGAACATGGTCTTGCATACAGAAAAAATGCCCCGGTAAACTGGTGCCCAAGTTGTAAAACAGTTCTGGCAAATGAACAGGTTGTAGATGGCGGATGCGAACGCTGTCATACTGAAGTTGTTAAAAGGGATTTAACCCAATGGTTCTTTAAAATTACTGCCTATGCACAGGAGCTTCTTGACTGCATTCCGGAACTGGACTGGCCCGAAAAGACCAAAAAAATTCAAACAAACTGGATTGGCCGCTCGGAAGGGGCTGAAATAGAATTTAAAGTTTTTGGAAGTGACAGAACTTTTAAGGTATTTACTACAAGGGCTGATACCCTTTACGGTGTGACCTATGTGGTACTTGCGCCCGAAAGTGAATTAACCGACGAGGTTACAACAGACGAGTATCGGGAGCGGGTTGAGGCATATAAGGAATTTGCAAAAAAGCAGACCGAAATTGAAAGAATGTCTACTGCTAGGGAAAAGACAGGTGTTTTCACCGGGGGATATGCAATAAACCCGGTAAATGGGGAAAAAGTTCCGATCTGGATTTCAGATTATGTTCTGGCCGGCTATGGTACCGGCTGTGTTATGGCAGTACCCGGGCATGATGAGCGAGATTTCGAATTTGCAAGTAAATTCAATCTTCCAATTCGCAGGGTTATCAAAAGCAAAGATGGTTCGCCTGACGAACTCCCCTTCGTAGAAGACGGGGTGCTGGTAGACAGCCAGGAATTTTCAGGAATGAGCTCTGAACAGGCTAGAATTGAAATAGTTAAAAAACTTGGAAAAGAGAATAAGGGAGAAATGAAGGTAAACTACCGCCTCAGGGACTGGCTTGTTTCACGACAGCGTTACTGGGGTGCGCCTATTCCTGTTATCCATTGTGAAAGTTGTGGAATCGTACCCGTTCCCGAAGAGGATTTACCTGTAGAACTGCCCTATGATGTGGAGTTTACTCCCGATGGTGAGTCCCCATTATTGAAATGCGAATCATTTATTAATACCACATGCCCTGAATGCGGAAAGCCTGCAAAAAGGGATCCGGACACACTTGATACTTTTGTCTGCTCATCCTGGTATTTCTTAAGGTATCCGGACAACCGTAACGATAAAGAGGCATTTAACAGGGAGTGGATAAATAAAATTCTCCCCGTTGATAAATATGTGGGTGGTGCTGAACATGCAGCCATGCACCTGCTTTACGCACGGTTTTTCACAAAGGCATTAAGGGATATGGGATATCTGGATTTTGATGAACCTTTCAAGTCCCTTGTACACCAGGGAACCATTCTGGGCCCTGATGGTGCCAAAATGAGTAAATCCAGGGGGAATACCATTTCACCCGATGATTATATAAAAGAGTATGGTTCGGATGTATTCAGGCTTTATCTTGCTTTTGGGTTTGCGTATACAGAGGGAGGCCCCTGGAGCGATGAGGGTATTAAAGCCATTGCAAGGTTTGTTAACCGTGTGGAAAGACTGGTAGATAAGTTTATCAATGATAAGGATGAAAAAACTACAGATAGCATTGGTTCTGATGAAAAAGAACTGATTTTTGTACAGAACACAGCAATAAAAGGCGTTACAGAGGACGCAGAAAAATTCCAGTTTAATACTTCAATTGCCCGTTTGATGGAGCTTACAAACGCTCTTTATAAATATGATGCCCTGGAAGTAAAAAACAGGGAATTGATGGAGAGTATTATTCGGGATTTATTGATTCTTTTATCACCCTTTGCTCCGCATTTCTGTGAAGAAATGTGGGAACAAATGGGGTACCCGTATTCAATATTTAATCAGAAATGGCCTTCATACGATCCGAAAGCCCTGGTGAAGGACACTATTGAAATGGCTGTCCAGATAAATGGTCAGGTTAAATACAGGATACAGGTTCCTCAGGATGCAGATAACAAAACAGTTGAAGAGGCGGCATTAAAAGATGAAAAGGCTGCTGTTTACCTTAAAGATAAGGAAATTGTAAAGATAATCGTAGTACCAAAGCGTCTTGTCAATATAGTAATAAGGAAATAAGGGCGGACCACTCTGTCTGCCCTTTAACTATAACAGTACATGCCACTGACCGTTAAAAAACACGCTCCGGTGGCTTATTAATTAAGGGGGATCATTGGATGATGTATGAGCTGGATTACAAAAAATTCTGGGCAGAAAATGAAAAATGTTTTAAACCATTTACAACTGACAAGCCTCGTGTACCGGTAAAGCTACCCTTTGATGATCACTTTTTATTTGAAGAGATGAATGTTGAGTCGACAATACGCTACTACAAAGACAGAGAATACAGGCTGATGATGAACAGGCTGTGCAACGACAGAATGGAGAAAGCCATTGGAATGCGTCATTTTGATGAGAAGGAAGAAATGAAGGCTTCACCGAACAGATTTGAAGTTATAATGGGTTCCCGCTGGGAATACAGTGAAGGTGGAACACCATGGCTTGAATCGACGGTTGAGGATATTGAAGATGTTAAAAAATTAATAAAAAGAGCTGAAAAGCTTGACATGGAAAAAGAGGCCTTTCCTGAAGAATGGTATGCCGAGAAGGAACGTGTGGAAAAGGCTGCAGGGATTAAACTTGATTATGGCAGCAGGGGACACAGGGGCCCTGCAACAATGGCGACCAGTATAATTGGTACCGAGAATACATGTATCTTCATTATGGAAGAACCCGATGTAATGAAGGCTTTTTTTGAGATTTTAACAGAAAAGATGGTTGAATACCATAAAGCTATGCTGAAAGCTACAAACTCTGAATTAAAGCCCGGTTACTGGATTACAGACGACAACTGTTATTTATTCCCCCCTGATAAATACGAACAGTTCTGTGCACCATTTCTTGAAAGGGTATTCAGGGAGTTTGCACCAGGTCCCGAAGACTACAGGTACCAACATTCAGACAGTGCTATGGGGCATTTAATGCCCATCCTGAATGATCTGGGTGTTAATAATGTAAATTTCGGCCCAACAATACACCCGGCGGAAATAAGAAAAGTTATGCCTAAAGCTGTTATTCACGGACAAATGCCACCCTTCACACTGCGAAATGGAAGTGCCGAAGAAATTATAGAAACAGTCAAAAGGGATATTGAGGCAGCAGGTGAAGATGGGGGACTTGTTGCAACTACCGCAGGCAGCATAGCAGCCGGTACATCCTTTGGGAACATTAAAATTTTCCTTTGGGCGGTAAATGAATACGGCAGGTATTAATACAAATAAACGGGCGGATCTCTCTGTCCGCCCGCCTATAACAGCACGTTCTGCCAATGACCGTTATAAAGAACACGCTGGTGGGTAAAGCCAATATTCTTTAATATTTTAACAGCCTCGGTATAATATGAGTCAATCAGGTCGGGATGATGTGCATCGGAATTTAACACTACAGGAATATCCATTTCCCTGATAAGTTTAAGAATCCATTCTGAAGGATATACCTCACTGGTATATCCCCTGGAAATTCCCCCGGTATTGACTTCTACAATTACATTGGTTTTACTGATAATATTTAATATTTCTTCTACCTTATTCCGGTACCATTTATCGGTTTCGTTAAAATAAAGGCTATTGGTATTATTCTTCTTTATTACATCAAGGTGCCCCACAATATCAGGAGGCTGCATTTTTATCATTTCACCGAGCCGGTCGAAATACGTTTCTACGAATGCTCTTATATCATCATTAAATACATTATGCAGAAGATCCCTGTATTCACCGGCGGGGCCATCCACAGTCAAATACCTGTCATTTTTTTCGTCATATATGAAATGCACCGAACCTATTGTGTAGTCGATGCCGGGATAATCTCCAAAGTTCCTGCTGTTTGGGTAGAAATCGGTTTCAAGACCGGTGTAAATCTGTATTTGTTCTTTGTATTTTTCCTGAAGCCCTTTTATGGTGTCAATATATTTGCATAGGTTTTCGGGTTTCATAGTCCAGTCTGTGTTAAATAAAACAGGAGCATGGGATGTAAACCCTATGGCAGAAAAACCTTTTTTTATGGCAGCCACAACATAGTCTTCGGGCATCATTTCTCCATCACAGAAGACACTGTGGGTATGATAGGTTGATAGCATAATTTCACCTTTACCTATTTTATTTTCAGCTTGTTTGTAAGGTTAGAAATGTTGACTGAAAGCAGCTCAACATATCTTTTTATTTTCTTGGTTGTGGTTTTTTCAAACTCTTCTTTTCTTATATCGAAATGCCGAATTCTTTTATATGAAGACAGCTTTTTATTTACTTTTTTAACCTCAGCCAAAATAATTTTATGAAGTTCTTCTTCGGATGGCAACCTGCCAAGCTCTTCCTCTATTGTTTCAGAATTTGGAACGATCTGGGCACAAACTTTGGTTTCGCCATCTTCGGGATCGCTAACTCCATATACAAGCGATTCCAGGATATATGGGCTTTGGTTCAGATATAGCTCAATATCCTCGGGATAGATATTCTTGCCGTTTTTAGTTACAATTACGTTCTTTTTCCGGCCTGTTACATACAGAAATCCATCCCTGTCTATTCGACCGTAATCACCGGTGTAAAGCCATCCATCCTTTAATACTTCACGGGTTGCTTCTTCATTTTTATAATATCCAAGCATAACATTATCGCCCCTGACAAGGATCTCACCTATTTTATCCTTGCCCGGATTTTGAATTTTCACTTCAACACCGGCAAGAGGCAAGCCAACCGAGCCATCTTTGTATTCTTCAAGCCTGTTAACAGTAACTATCGGTGAACACTCTGTAAGGCCATATCCCTGAAGCAGGTTGAAACCCATTGCGCGAAATGCTTTGCTGATTTTAGGGTTAAGTGCCGATGCACCCGAGATAATAAGCCTTAGATTCCCGCCCAGATTCTCATGCACCTCATTGAAAAGCTTCCTTTGAATATCCTTAAACCCAAGTTTCGCAAGCAAAGAAGCAATAAACAGACCGAACCTGAACTTAAGATATTTATTTTCCTTCCTTGCTTTTTTTTCTATTCTGTTATATACCGATTCAAGAATAAGGGGAACCGACATGATAATACTGGGTTTATATTCCTGAAGATTTTTTGATATATGCCTCAGTCCCTCGCAAAATCCTATTGATACACCAAGATAAACCATTGTTAGAAAACCCGCGGTGCATTCATACGTATGATGGAGCGGAAGAATCGACAAAATACTGTCGCGGTTGTCAGCAGTAAGTAATTGTGATACCCCCATTATATCGTGGCATATGTTCTTGTGGGATAACATTACTCCTTTTGATTTATCGGTTGTACCCGAAGTAAAGATAAGCATGCTCATTTCTTCGGGGTTTATTTCAGCATCTATGTATTCCCGGTTACCCGATTCAACAAGATTCTGCCCCTTTTCCATTAAATCAGACATAAGTAGAATTTCGTCTTTTTTACCTTCGTCAATGGAGTCCATACTTATTATGTATTTTAAGTCAGGCAGATCCTTTTTTATTTTTATAAAGATATCTATGTAACTTGCAGATGTAATGATGGCCGATGCTTCTGAACGGGATAACAGGGAAGCCATTTCATTGATGGGAAGCTCTTTGTCTAAAGGTACAATAACACCAACCCCGTTAACGACCGCCAGGTATGTAAGACACCATTCGTACCTGTTTTCGCTCATCACAGCTATCTTAGTATTTTTTAATCCTAAATCAAGCAGCGCTGTTCCAAATACGTCTAAAGATTCCAGAAATTTCTCATAAGTTATAGATGTAAAATTACCATTACTATCTTTCAAGGTAAATGCACTACAACCGGGGTTTAATTCAGTGGTTTGCTTAACCATATCCCTTAAATCAACAATTTTCCTTACGTTAAAATACTTTAACTTATTTTTGCTCATAATTAACTACCCCACCAAAAGATAAATCAAATTAAAGTATCAAAAATTTATTTTAAGCAATTATATTATATCGGATACATTCTAAGAATACAACGAATGTTAAAAACTTGATTATTGAACTTGATTGCTGATTTTCTAAAATTTGTTTTGTATTAAAAACATATTCAAGCAGATTATATTAATGTTGTTTTAACGAAGTATGTAAACCATCTCCCTTTTAAGTTTGCTTTTAAGTTTGGGAAAATTTTAAAAATAAAAGGAGGGTATGCTATGAAGGTTGAAAAAATGAACTATCCTAACGAAGGAATTAAGTGTGTAGTAAACAGTTGTTACTATTATATGCAGGGAGACAAATGTTCTGCAGAAAAGATAGAAGTACAACCCCGCAACGCCAACTCAAGCGAAGAAACCGACTGTGCAACATTTATCCCGCAACAGGAGCAATAAAAAGCATATTAAGGGTGGCAAAATACCACCCTGTTTTTTTAACTACTCATTTACCAATTTCTGCAGGCAAAGAAAATTAATATTGAATTATAAAAATATTTAAATACCTTTGTATTAACTGCTCGTTTTTTGTTGAAACCAGTTAATCCTTATGTTATTATAATTAAGGAATATCTAAACTTGTCGAAAGAAGGAAAATTCCAAATGAGTGATTTATTGAAAGTAAATGCTTGTGTATACTCACGCAAGGGATACGAACAGGAACAGAACCGTGATGACTTTTATATGAACGGTAAATTTTTATCCGAGCATCACATCGACAACGTGGAGGCATCAATAGAGAACCGTGCAAGTGAATTTTTCTTTGCTGTTGCTGATCATATGGAATTTTCTGATGATGAGCAGAAAGCAAATTTTTCCATTCTCAGGGAAATAGGAAAATTTCATGAGAAGATAACTGTTCAGGACGGTGACATTGATTATAAAACAAAAGAACTTACCACAAGGGTCACTGAAACTGCTAAATATCTTCAAAGTTTTCATGATATAAATGAAATACCGGAAGATGCGCCCGAAAGGCAAATGGGCTTTGCAGGTCTTCTGCTTACCGATGGAAAAGCTGTAGTTACTACATATGGTACCGGCCATGTATTTTACTGTCATGGTGGTGATTTTAAGCATATAGCTACAGACTATACAAAGCGTAAAAAATTGGCCGATCTTGGTATTTTATCAGATGGGGAAGAAGAGCTGGACGATAGATACCAGGAGAAGGGTGATGAAACCGATATATTCAATTCATCGCCAATCGATTTGTTTGAAGGAGATAAGTTTCTTTTAATCAGCGACGGTGTTTATAATGCCCTTGGTGAAGAGTATATTGAAGACATTTTATCAATGCGAAGCGACAGTACTTATATCGCTTATAGAATAGTAACCGAGGCCATGAAAAAGGGCAGCAGCGATGATATGACTGCTATGGTTGTGAGTATTGAAAGAATAAAGTCCGCATCCAATGTTGTTAAAAAACAAGCGGTGAAACCGAAGGCTTCGGCTTTAAAAAATGTGCCTCCGCCAACTTATAAGTACAAGAAAAGAAATATTAAGAAGTATGAAAATATTATATACTACGCTGCAGTATTTTTGACAGCCATCCTTCTTATTCTGATTATGTTTTTTGTAATTAAAAATTTATTGAAGAACATAGAACCGGATGATATTGTGGTAGATCCTACACCAATTGCTACGTTAACACCTACTCCCACACCCGAGATAACACCTGAGGCAACACCTGAACCTACTCCGACAGAGGCACCTGTGCAAATAACAGAGCACACTGTTCAAAGTGGAGACACTCTGTCATCTATAGCAAGAAAATATTACGGAGATAATTATACCTATGTTGAAAAACTGGGTAAATACAATAATATACCTGCACCTTACGATACCATCATACTGGGGCAGAAAATAAAAATTCCTCCAATGGAAGTACTACTTGAAGTTGAATAGGTTTAATTATAAAAGCGGTTCATTTTGAACCGCTTTTTTGATAAATAAAAGGTATGTTAGATTGCTTTTTGCAAAATTACCTGCCATTACGGGTTTATTAACCTTTCGATCAGTGTGTGCCCTTCTTCGACAAAAATTCCTGTAGATGCTGCATTTTTCTCGGAATAGCTTTCATTATTGTTTTTCTTTGATTCTGCTTTCCGGTAGATTACAAATGGAACGGGATCTTTTGAATGGGTTTTTATCGACAGCGGTGTTGGATGATCGGGGAGCATAAGTATAGAATAGTCCCACTTGGAAAGACCTTGCAGTAAGGGCCCAAGAAGCTCTGAATCTATAAGTTCTATTGCTTTAACCTTGCCTTCAATCAGACCTTGATGACCACACTCGTCCGGTGCTTCAACATGAATATAAACAAAATCACTGCCAGATTCCAGTTCCTTTAATGCAGCCAGTGCTTTTCCCTTAAAATTTGTATGAATATTACCCGTAGCACCTTCAACATGAACTGTTTTAAGCCCGGCAAGCATCCCTATCCCGCGAACCAGGTCCACTGCCGATATTACGCTTCCCGAAAGCTTAAACTTCTCATGAAATGTATTCAATGAAGGCTTTTTGCCCTGTCCCCAAAGCCAGATTGACGTAGCAGGGTTTAAGCCGTTTTTAATACGTCTTTTATTTACAGGGTGTTCTTTTAATATTTTTGTGCTTTTTTTCATTAGTGATAACAGTACATTGCTTTGGCCGCCTTTGGGCAAAAAGCTTGATATTTTTTTCCCGCTGATATCATGAGGCGGAGTCAGATCCAAATCCATTCTGCCATTTTTCCAAACAAGACAATGCCTGTAGCTGATACCCGGATAAAAAGAAAATGAGCTGTCATTAAGGTTTTCTGCTATTGCCTTTATTAGTTCACGGGATTCATCGGTAGTGATTTCACCCGAACTATAATCAACCATAGTCCTGTCTTCATAGTTTTCTTCATCTGACAGGGTGACCAGGTTGCATCTGATGGCAATATCCTTTTCGCCAAGGGAAATTCCCATGCTTACAGCTTCAAGAGGAGAACGCCCTGTATAATGTACACGCGGATCATATCCGAACACCGATAGATTTGCCACATCACTGCCTGGCTGAAGACCGTTGGGTATTGTTTTAACAAGCCCCATGGTACCATTTTGTGCAAGATAGTCCATATTTGGTTTATTTGCAGCCTCGAGAGGAGTTTTGTTATTTAATTCTGCTATAGGATAGTCGGACATACCATCCCCGATAAGAACAATATATTTCATCTCAAATCACCTTACACAACAAACCTTTCAATTAAACAACATTAAGCCTTTGCTGTTAAAACTTAATGCAAATTGCTTAAGCTGATATTTATTATATTATATATGTATCTTCCGATACTGTCTAATAAATTAGCTGATTTTTTGGAAAATTTTAAGATAAAAAGGCAAGTCACTATGACTTGCCTTTACTTTTAAATTACTGTTATCCGACCATGTATAGCAGTACACCGGCTGCAATGGCCGAGCCTATAACACCGGCAACATTAGGCCCCATAGCATGCATCAGCAGGAAGTTCTCTGGATTAGCTTCCTGGCCTACCTTCTGTGAAACACGGGCAGCCATGGGTACAGCAGATACTCCTGCAGAACCTATCAATGGGTTTACCTTGCCACCGGAAAACCAGTTCATAATCTTGCCAAACAGTACACCAGCTGCAGTTCCCACGCTGAATGCAATTAATCCTAATACTATAATTAAAAGAGCCTGCAATCCGAAACCTGGCTGGCTAAGCTTGTCTGCACTGGCAGTAGCGCCCACTGTAAGACCTAAGAATATGGTAATGATATTTATCAATGCATTCTCAGCAGTCTCGCTTAAACGTCCTACAACACCTGACTCTCTGAAAAGGTTCCCGAGCATCAGCATTGCAATAAGCGGAGCAGCTGATGGAATTATTAGAACTGTAAGAATGGTAACAACAATAGGGAAGAGTATTTTTTCTGTTTTGGAAACAGGACGCAGTTGTTCCATAACAATTTCGCGTTCTTTTTTTGTGGTTAAAGCCTTCATAATTGGAGGCTGAATCACCGGAACCAAAGCCATATATGAATAAGCAGCCAATGCAATAGGCCCTAATAACTCTGGCGCAAGTTTGGTGGTGAGCCATATCGCTGTCGGGCCATCTGCCCCACCAATAATTGCAATTGAAGCCGCCTGTTTTTCAGTGAACTTGCCAAGAGCCATAGCTCCCAGATATGTTCCGAAAATTCCGAACTGGGCTGCAGCTCCTAATAATAAACTTTTCGGGTTTGAAATCAAAGGCCCGAAGTCGGTCATGACGCCTATACCCAGGAATATTAATGGTGGGTATATTCCAAGTTTAACCCCAAGATACAACAGATCAAACAAACCGCCTTGCTGAAGTATGGCTCCGTAATCAATAGGATTGGCGTCCCACAGATGCGGATGCATTAATTCGCCAAGGGGAAGGTTTGCTGCCAGCATACCAAAGGATATTGGAACCAGCAGTAAGGGTTCGTATTCCTTGGCTATAGCAAGGTATAAAAACACACAGGCAATAACAATCATAAGCAAATGCAAAGGTGTCATGTTTGCAAAGCCTGATTCCTGTATAAGACCTGATACTGCGTTAACAAAATCCTGCCACATAATAATCTCCTTTAACTAATATTTTTTATAGTCGTGTAAGAATATACTCACTTCTTCCTGCTACATTCCATATAGGAGTAGTATGTCCAATACGTTTAATTGATCTGACTTTTAAACCGGTACCTGAACCGCCCATACTGGCTGCAATTGCTGCAGTAATTACAGCAATAAGTTCTGGGCTTAAACCATGATTAGTTGAATTGGAATTAACACTGGTGGTTTCAACAACCTCTTTTCCCGGGTTGCCATTATTGTCGCTGTTATTTTTTCTGTTGCTGAACTTTGAGATTATTGCTGAGTATATTTTTATGCAGAAAATTAATAAAGTAAGTACGACATATACAACCACCATACCTACCAGAACAATATTTAGTGTACGCAAGTCCATGTTATGCACCTCCTCGTAGAATAGAAAAGTTTGTTTATGTTAAAATTATCACAATATTTGGTTTCAGTCAATATTACAAGGCTCAAAAGTGAGCTTCTATCCCAGTTGTCGAGGAGCTTATTCCACAACAGTAAAAAAAGTTCCCGCTAATCAATCTATTCCACTGTTTTAAAGAGATAAAACGGCAATTTAACATCCATATACAAAGTAATATTTTCAGGTTGCACTATATTTAATCTTTGGAGTATAATAAAGTTTAATGGTTTTAGAAATTTTCTATCCTGTTGAAATATTTCGGGTATATTATTTAAGAGTATTCTTTTTAGCTGGCCGAAAAATACTGACATTAATTATAACTATTTGGAAGCAGATAAATTTTTATTGGGAGGGATGAGAGATGGCTAAAGTTACAGAGGATATGATTATAAGAGAAGTGCTTATGCTTGATCAGGGCACAGCACCAATTTTTATGAAATATGGAATGCATTGTCTGTTTTGTCCTTCTGCTTCAGGGGAAAGCATTAAAGACGCATGTGCTGTGCATGGGATAGATTCAAAAAAACTCATAGATGATCTGAACGAATATCTCAGTAACAAGCAATAAGCGAAAGCCGCCACCTTAGGCGGCTTTTTAGTAACCAAAGACTATACTGTAACCCAAAATGGATTGACGCCTTTTTATAGTATGTCTATAATAAAAGTACTGACTATAAATGAGGTGTCGTATGAAATTAAATCAAATTGTAGATCTGATTAAAGGCCAAATTCATACATGTACCGATAAAATGGATATTGTCATCAAGTCTGCTTGTGGTGCTGATTTAATGAGCGATGTTATGGCTTTTTCAAAGGAAAATACCATGCTCCTTACAGGTCTTGTAAATCCCCAGGTTATTCGCACTGCAGAGATGATGGATATCCAGGCGGTTGTGTTTGTACGTGGAAAAAAACCCAGCAGCGAAATGTGTGAATTAGCCGAAGAAAAAGGAATTGTCCTTTTATCAACAGATTTAACCATGTTTACTGCTTGCGGGGTTTTGTATAAAGCCGGAATTCTGGGAAAAGGAAGAGAATGTGAGTAGTATTATTAAAAAGGAATATGATATTCCAGCCAATGATTTTTCACTGGCGGGGGAAGCATCAAGCAATGTTCGTAAACTTTTAACCCAATTGGGTGTAAATCCAACTATTATTAAAAGAACATCCATTGCCATGTATGAAGCTGAATTAAATGTTGTTATACATGGGAATGGAGGGAAGGCTCGCGTTGAGATTTTTGAGGACAAAATAGAGATATTTGTTTTTGACGAGGGACCAGGAATAGAAGATATTGAACTTGCTATGAAGGAAGGGTATTCCACGGCGCCCGACTCGATTCGGGAAATGGGATTTGGCGCAGGAATGGGTTTATCCAATATTAAAAGAAATTCAGATAAGTTTGTACTGGAAAGCGAGCCAAACAAGGGGACAAGAGTTTACATAACAATATATTTGTATTAGGGAAAGGACAGTAATATGACCAATTACTTCCATTCGGTTACACTCGAGGAGGAAAAATGCAGGGGATGCACGAACTGCATTAAACATTGCCCTACAGAAGCTATACGGGTAAGAAAGGGTAAGGCAACTATTATAAAAGAACGCTGTATAGACTGTGGTGAGTGTATCAGAGTGTGTCCATATCACGCAAAAAAGGCTGTTACTGATCCGTTTTCTGTAATGAGTGAATACCATTTTAAAATAGCTTTACCGGCACCAACACTTTATGGGCAGTTCGGACAGGAGTTTTCACGGGAAAGAATTCTGAGGGGCTTACTGGGATTTGGTTTTGACTGGGTTTTTGAAGTAGCAAGAGCAGCAGAGATAGTTTCAGATGCAACTAGGCAGATAATAAAAACCGATAATGTAAAAAAGCCTGTTATATCCTCGGCGTGCCCGGCTGTTGTCCGCTTAATTCAGGTAAGATTTCCTAATTTAATCAAAAATCTGTTAAAAATAGAATCCCCGATGGAAGTTGCCGCAAGGATTGCAAAACATACAATATCTAAGGAGAAAAATATTCCCTCAAACAAAATAGGGGTATTTTTTATATCACCGTGTGCTGCGAAAGTTACAAGCGTTAAGGCTCCTTACGAAAAAAAGGAGTCATTTGTAAGCGGTGTCTTTTCAATGAAGGACATACATATTAAACTTCTTGAAAAAATGAAAAATATACCGCAGGATTATGACTGTGATCTGGTATCTTCGGGAGCCTACGGTGTTGGGTGGGCAGGTTCGGGAGGAGAGTGCAATGCCCTCGAAACTTCCAGGTCTCTTGCGGTTCACGGTATACATAATGTTATAGATATATTTGAAGAAATAGTTGAAGACAGGCTCAATGATGTGGACTTTGTGGAAGCGTTGTCCTGTACCGAAGGCTGCCTTGGAGGCCCTTTGACAGTTGTAAATCCCTTTGTTGCCAGAACAAACCTTAAATGGCAGATTGGTAATGCTAAAAAGAATGGTTTCTCTTACGAAAACACCGCAGCAGACTATCAGGATTTGTTATGGACAAAAGATATGGAGTATAAACCCATATTAAAGCTTGACGACAACATGATGAAAGCCATGATGAAGATGCAGAAGCTGGAAGAGATTAATGACGGCCTTCCGGGCCTTGATTGCGGCGCCTGCGGTTCACCAAGATGTCGTTCTCTTGCCGAGGATATAGTTAGGGGACTTGCATTCGAGACCGATTGTATATTTAAATTAAGAGAAAAGGTGTCGGATCTGGCAGATCAGATGAAAGCACTTGAACATATTTACAAACCAAAAACAGAAGATTAATTCAGGGGGAAGAAAATTAAATGACAGTTAAAGATTTTGTACAACATTTCGGGTACAAGATATTAAGTTGTGCCGATAAAGCCGATAAGACTGAAATTACAGGGGTTTATATCTGTGATCTGCTGAGCATGGCAATGGCACGGGTAAAAGACGGTGAACTTTGGGTTACTGTGCATACAAACATTAATATTGTAGCTGTAGCGTGCCTTACTAATGCCTCCTGTATTGTTATTCCCGAGAATATCGAGGTTGAAGAGCTGACAATTAATAAAGCCGTCGAAAAGGGGGTTATTATAGTTCAGGCCCCGCATACAGGGTATGAAATCTGTATTAATTTTTATACTAAGAATTTGGAGTTTGGCGATGGTTAAAGCGGCAGCGGATCTGCATATTCATTCCTGTCTTTCTCCCTGCGCCAGTAATGACATGACACCCCGTAATATTGTTATGATGTCGAAAATAAAAGGGCTTGATATTATTTCGGTATGCGATCATAACCATACCGGGAATCTGGAAGCCATCTCTAAAATAGCCGATGAAGCGGGTATTTTATTTATGCCGGGGCTTGAGCTTGAAACCAGCGAAGAAATCCATCTTCTTTGTTATTTCCCATCGTTGGAAAGTATTTTTTATATGCAGTCGGTTTTAGACAGTTACTATCTTAATATCAAAAACAGGGAAGATATTTTTGGTCCGCAGTGGATTATGGATGCCGAGGACAGACCGGTAAAAAAAGTAGAACATCTTTTAACAACAGCAACAAAACTTGATTTATACAGCTGTGCTTCTTTAGTCCGTGAGATTGGAGGTGTTCCTGTCCCAGCTCATGTTGACAGAGGTTCTTATAGCATTATTTCAAACCTTGGTTCAATACCCGACGACTTATGTTTCAATACTTTAGAGTTGTCCAGGGGTGTTTCAAAAGAGGATTTTTTAAAAAAATACCCCGAATATTCGGATAAATTTTTTATTTCATCATCTGATGCCCATGATCTTGGCATGATTCTTGAAAGGGAATCATTTATTGAGCTGGATAGACTAAGTGTAACTGATGTTCTGGAGAAGCTAAGGGGTTAAAAATTTTTATCTTAACATAGATACACTGGAGGATATTTATGAGTTTTAATGTGGTCATTGATAAAACTGAAAAACTTGCAGAAGATATTTATTTTCTAAGATTAAAGTCTGAAAGAGTTTCCGGGAAGGCAGTTCCCGGGCAGTTTGTTAATATTAAGTGCTCTGATGGCCTGAATACCTTTTTAAGACGGCCTATAAGCATTTTACGGACAAATCCTGTAGAGAATACTTTTGATATTGTATATATGATCCGTGGGAAGGGCACGAGGCTTCTGTCCTGCCTTAACAGCGGAGATACTATAGACTGTATGGGTCCCCTTGGCAAGGGTTTTACCCTTCCCGAAAAAGGTGAGAAGATTTGCGTTATTGGCGGGGGTATTGGAGTTTTCCCGCTGCTGTTTTTACTTGAAAAAAGCATTGATGTTAATAAAACTGCTTTTCTTGGGTTCAGGACAAAGGACTTAATAGTATTGCAAAAGGATTTTGAACAGGTTACAAACAGGCTCATTATATCAACCGATGACGGCAGCTTTGGTGAAAATGGGCTGATTACAAAACCTTTCCTGGATTTTCTTGAAACCGAAAAACCCGATCGGGTTTATACCTGTGGCCCCCTGCCCATGATGAAAACAGTGGCCGAAGTTTGCATTGAAAAGAATATATTCTGCGAAGTATCGATGGAACAGCGCATGGGCTGCGGTATAGGGGCCTGTCTTGTATGTGCATGTAAAACAAGGCATAATGATGACTACGAGTATGAACGTATCTGCAGGGACGGCCCTGTTTTCGGTGCGGAAAAAATTGTTTTCTGAGAATTTAAATTTTGAAAAAATTATATCAGGGAGGATTTATTGTTGGATTTATCTGTTAATATTGCCGGATTGAAACTTAAAAACCCGATAATTGCTGCTTCGGGCACCTTCGGCTTTGGAAGGGAATTCAGTGAATATTTTGATTTGAACCTGCTGGGTGGTATTTCTGTAAAGGGACTTACATTAAAGCCGAGGAAAGGGAATGAACCGCCCAGAATTGCAGAAACTCCTGCGGGCATTTTAAACAGTGTTGGACTTCAAAACCCGGGTGTTTACTCTTTTATCAAGGACGAAATACCTTTTTTAAGAAGGTTTGATACCGCTATAATTGCGAACATAGCCGGGAACACCGTTGATGATTACTGCCGTATTGCAGAGATTTTATCAGATACTGATATTGATGCAATTGAGCTTAATGTTTCATGCCCGAATGTGAAAGAAGGCTGCCTTATGTTTGGCAGTACCGCCGAAGGTATATCCAAAGTAACGTCTGCTGTTCGGAAGGTTTGTAAAAAACCGCTTATAGTTAAGCTCTCTCCTAATGTGACAGATATAACAGAAATGGCAAAAGCAGCAGAAGATTCGGGAGCAGATTCTGTGAGTTTAATAAATACACTTCTTGGGATGGCAATAGATATAAAGTCAAGGAAACCAATACTCGGAAATATTATGGGAGGACTTTCCGGTCCGGCGGTTAAGCCGGTTGCTGTACGCATGGTATATCAGGTATCAAAAGCGGTGAAGATACCGGTGATTGGAATGGGCGGTATTTCTGACGCAGATGATGCCATTGAATTCATACTGGCAGGTGCTTCTGCTGTAATGATCGGAACTGCAGGTTTTGTAAATCCCTATGTTTGGGTTGAAACTCTTGATGGAATAAAACAGTACATGGAGCAGCACGGCTTTAAAAAGATTTCAGAGCTTACCGGAGCTTTATTGGATTAATTTACTATTAGAGCAGAGAGAAAGGGTGTAACGATGAAAACAACAATGATAATTGTTCGGCATGCAGAAGCCGTTGGAAATAAAATAAGGGAGTTTCATGGCTGGACTGATGAAAGCATAACCGAAAGAGGGCATATTCAGGCCAGGCAGGTAGCTGAAAGGCTTTCAGATGTCAAAATTGATGTTATATATAGCAGTGTGTTAAAAAGAACTATGGAGACCGCAGAGTATATATCCGGAATTAAGAGACTTCCGATAATCCTCCGTGAAGATTTGAAAGAAATAAACGGAGGTCTTTGGGAGGGGATGAGATGGGAAGACCTTGCAAAAGCTTATCCGGAAGAATATGACACCTGGGAAACAAAGCCACACATTCACCAGATGCCCGAGGGCGAAAGCATGGTATCTTTTCAAGAACGAGTTGTTACAGCAGTTCAGGATATACTTTCTCTGGAGCGGGGCAAAAACATCTGTATTGTAACCCATGGTACTGCAATCCGAGTTCTTTTATGCTGGTTCAGGGGGATGCATCTTAAAGATATAATAAAAATTCCCTGGTGCGATAATACTGCTGTAACAATTGTAACAGAGGAACAAGGACAGTTTCAGGTGATTTTAGAGGGGGATGCAAGCCACCTGGATAAAGAAACTAGCACCCTGCAAAATCAGGAGTGGTTTAAAGAATACAAGGACAGATTTTTTGGCGACGAATAATGGAGGTATTGTATGAATAATATTAAGGAAAAACTTATTAAAGCACTTTTTGATACGAAGGCCATACGTGTTTGCCCCGCAAACCAACCATTCTGGTATACATCGGGAAAAATAGGTCCCTATTATATAAATACCCATTTTCTGTATGGTGGTGAAGAAAAGGCAAATTCCCTGCTGCAGGTTATAGATACGGTAAAAGAAAAAAAAGAAGAATGCCCGGGTGTTTTGTATGAACTGGTCATGAAAAATTACGAAGAAGACAGGGTTTACAGGTCAACAATAGATGCGCTTATTGACACAATTAAAAAAGCAATACCCGGCGACGATTATGACTATATATCGGGTGGTGAGCGCCGCGACTGGTTTTTCTCGCTTGCAGCCGCTGAACTTCTTGGAAAACCCCATATTACTATCTTTAAAGATTTGGATGCATATATTTTCCGGAACCGTAAGTCTGAAAAGCTTATTTCCTTGAATGGAGCAAAGGTTTTGCATATTGCCGATTTAATAACCAGTGCTTCAAGCTATGAGCGGGCCTGGATTCCAGTCATAAAAAATGCAGGTGGCAATATGAAATACTCTTTTGTAATTATTGACAGGCTGCAGGGAGGAAGTGAGCTTCTTGAAAAGCTAGAAGTTCAGTCCAATGCCCTTGTTGGTATAGATGGCGATGTGTTCAAGGAAGCTTATGACAAAAAATACATAGATAAGGAACAGCTCGAAATGGTAATAAAGTATATTGAAGATCCCGACGGGTTTATGGAGGACTTTTTTTTAGACAATCCAGATTTCATTAAAAATGCTCTTAACAGTGATGAAAAAACAGCCTCCCGGGCAAGACTATGTATAGAAAAAGGCTATTGTAATATTTCTGGCACCCCTTCAGGTTTAAACCTTAAAGACTGAAGGTTGTACTGTTAATTAATTTAATTCATTGGATATTGAAAACCGCAGGGCAATTTTCTATATTGCTTTTTATGACATTGAATTTATATATTTGTAAACCTTAAGGAGCTAAATTAAATGCATATTCCATCCGATTTCGAGAACAGGTTCAGAAGTTTAATGGCACCTTCTGAATTTGATGAATTTATAGAGTCTCTTAATGAAGACAGGGTTACAGGAATAAGAATAAACAGTTTAAAGACAGACCTCCCAACATGGAATAAAATATCACCCTTTGAAATCCGGCCCATACCATGGTCGGAACACGGGTTTTATATTAAGGAAGACTCAAGACCCGGTACGCATCCATATTACCACGCTGGTTTATATTATATCCAGGAACCAAGTGCAATGTTTCCTGCAGAAGTATTAAATGCCAAACCGGGAGACAGAGTATTGGACTTGTGTGCCGCACCCGGAGGTAAAACGGTGGCATTGGCGGCAGGTATGAAGAACCAGGGCTTTTTATTATCTAATGACATAAATCCGAAAAGAATTAAAGCCCTTGTTAAAAATATTGAGCTATGCGGCATTACAAATACTGTTGTTACAAATGAATCGCCATCAAGGCTGTCAGTGGTATACAGACATTATTTCAATAAAATCCTGCTGGATGTACCCTGTTCTGGGGAAGGAATGTTTCGCAAAGACCATGATGCGGTAAAGAGCTGGAATAAATACAGAGCTGAAGAAATGCAGGAACTTCAGCGGGAAATTTTTGACCATGCTTATCGAATGCTTTCCCCAGGTGGCACTTTGGTTTATTCCACCTGTACATTTAATCCCGAAGAAAACGAACAGAACATTGCCCATTTTTTAAAAACGTATCCTGACCTGTACCTTAAAGATATTCCCAAAAGAGCGGGAATAGAGCCCGGCCGTCCCGACTGGGCCGATGGAAACGCCGAACTACTTAAAACAGCCCGGTTATGGCCTCACAGAATAAAGGGTGAGGGGCATTTTGTCGCGTTACTTGGCAGGTATGGCGATTTTATACCCCAGGACAGCAATTCAAAATCCGATGAGCCTTTAAAAAGCTTCCGGGAATTCTGTGATCAGATTCTGTATAATCACCCACAGGGTATTTATTACGTTAATGGACCACGTCTTAATTTAGTACCTTCTGGATTTGAATATAACGCAAAACTCAAGCTGGTAAAAACAGGATTATACGCAGGGGCGGAGGTGTACGGAAAATTTGAACCCTCACAAGCTTTTGCAATGGCTCTCAACTGGAACAATATAACAAAAAAGCGATCCTTTTCACTGGATGAATCCGATTTAACTCGTTATCTTAAAGGTGAGACATTAATTTTTGAAGGCGAAAAAGGTTTTATTTTATTAGGAGTTGAAAATTTTCCGCTGGGTTGGGGCAAAATAAATAATAATATTTTAAAAAATTTGTACCCAAGAGGTTGGAGAAAAACAAGGTAACATGATGATCACTCAAAGATGCATGGTAGCTGTATTATGTGAACTAAAAAGAGGTTGTTTTACTCGGAAAAATAGTGTATTTACTAAAAAAAAGACTAGAAAATTTGAAAAAGGAATAATTTTTTGCTTGACATTCGTGCAGTTCTGTCTTAAAATAAGCTTGCGTCTTTTTTAAGGGGGACGCAAAAAGGCCCGGAAGGCTTGTGCTGTAAGCTTCGGTGGGTGTAGCTCAGTTGGTTAGAGCGCCAGATTGTGGCTCTGGAGGCCGTGGGTTCGATTCCCACCATTCACCCCATTTGCACTTAGATAATGAGGGCGGAAGCTGAGAACAATATTCCGGTTTCCGACTTCTATACAATGGGATGTAGCCAAGTCGGTAAGGCACCAGACTTTGACTCTGGCATGCGTAGGTTCGAGTCCTGCCATCCCAGCCAATATATGACCCACTAGCTCAGGCGGTAGAGCACTTGACTTTTAATCAAGGAGTCCGGAGTTCGAATCTCCGGTGGGTCACCAGGAAAAGTCCTTGAGAACTCATGGTTTTCA
>JAAYNA010000075.1 GCA_012521105.1 Clostridiaceae bacterium | reverse complement strand
GCGGCAGAAATTGACGGATCCAACATATGGCAGAGAATTTTCCGTATTACCATTCCAAATCTGGTTCCTACAATGTTTATTATGTTCCTGCTTGCTGTAGGCAACATTTTCAGGGGAGATTTCGGAATGTTTTTCCAACTGATTGGCAATAACAGTGTTTTGCTGGAAGTGGGCGACATATTGGATTTGTTTATTTACCGTGCAATGGTCTCCAGCAGTAATATAGGCATGGCAAGCGCAGCAGGATTTTATCAGTCGGTTCTGTGCTTTATCACAATAATGACGACAAATTGGCTTGTGAAAAAATATAATCCCGAATATTCATTATATTAGGAGTGAAAAGTATGAATGCCCGCATAAAACTTAAGAAGACGCCCGATCATGTAGTATTCGATATTGTAAGCTATGGGTTAACTTTCATTTTTGGAATGATGTGCCTGATCCCATTTTACTTGATATTTATTTCATCCTTTGCTTCTGATTCTGCTCTTTTAAGGAATGGATACCGGCTTATTCCGAAGGAGTTTTCCCTTAATTCCTACCAGTGGGTATTCAAATCTCCCCAGCGTATTTTTCTGGCTTACCGTAACACAATCTTTGTAACGGTTACAGGAACCGCTCTCTCCGTCCTGCTGTCCACTATGACAGGCTATGTTCTTGCAAGGAAGGATTTTCCGTGGAGAAACGGGTTTTCGTTATTTTACTTTTTTACAACCCTTTTTAACGGCGGCCTGGTACCGTGGTATATACTATGTACACAATACCTGGGATTTAAAAACAAGTTTATCAGCATGATTCTTCCCATGGCTTTCCCGGTATGGAACATGATTATCGCTAAAAACTATATGAAAGGAATACCATATGAAATTATAGAATCGGCAAAAGTTGACGGTGCCAATGATATACTCATTTTTTTCCGTCTCATTCTGCCTGTCGCAACGCCACTGATAGCCACACTTGGATTATTTTCAGCACTGACTTACTGGAATGACTGGTACAACTGCATGTTATTTGTTACAGACAAAAACAAGCAAAACCTGCAATACTTTCTGCAGGAAATGCTCGGCAGCATTGAGGCGTTAAAGCAGTTGATTGCCAAGGGAGAAAGCAGTGTGCTGGACAATGTGACATTGCCCCAGGCCGGCATTAAAATGGCAATGACCTGTGTCGTTGTTGGACCTATTATTTTCTTGTATCCGATGATACAGAAATATTTCATTAAAGGTCTGACAATAGGTGCGGCTAAAGGATAATCAAACAATATTTAGTGGAGGGGTAACAATGAAGCAAAATGTGACTCGAATTCTGGCTTTTTTAATGGTTGTCGTTCTTTCAATGACACTGGCAGCCTGTTCAACCGGACAAACTTCGGGGCCTTCAACCGCTACTGAGCCTTCGCCGCAAGCATTTTCAGGGGGCTCCGGTACAGCGGCTGACCCGAACAATCCATGGGCAGGGCTTGATCTGTCGAAACGAGAAACCATAAACTGTTATGTAGTAGGTACATTGGGCACCGATTGGGAAAGAATAACCCAGATGGCCATTAAAAAAATTGAAGACAAAATCAACACCACTGTTAGTTTTGTTCACGTTCCATGGTCGGATTTCCAGGCCAAATACACCCTGTTTCTTGCAGCAGATGCCGATGTAGATATTATTTACGCGGCTCCGTGGTGTAACTTTGCTGAATATGTTCAATCAGGGGCATTCAAAGGATTTGACATGGATTTTGTGAAAAAGTATATGCCTTTGACTTATGAAAAACAGGCAAAAGCTTCATGGGACGAAGTAACCTTTGACGGCATGATTTATGGGATACCGCAGAATTACGCATCCTTGACCGCCGGCGGTGTTATAACAACGCAGGATATACTCGACAAGTACAATTTCAAGGCTGAAGACATCAAGAGTTACGCCGATTTGAAAAGATTCCTTCTGACCATCGCTGCCGATAAAAACAGTAACGGAATGTATGCTATAAATCCGCAGAATTCCTATCCGATGGACAGCCAGTATATCGGATATCACACGTTCGGTATGGATGCAGGTAATGTAACCTGGATGCTGTATCCATATGAGAAAGAAAAACTGAATGGTACATTTGATATTAATAACCTTCAATGGTTTGCGATGACAGACATATACAGACAGTTCTGCCTGGAGATGGCAGAATTCAATAAAGCAGGTGTTTTCCCGGCAAATGTAATGTCTGCATCAACAATGATCAACCAGAACTTTATCGAAGGTAAAAGTGCAATTAACTTCTCAACTCCCGAAGATGCCAATGCAGTTCGCGCAGAGATGAAAGCAAAAGGCAAGGAGGTTGTGTACCTGGATTGTACCTTTGATGATGGAAGCGTAACAATGAGGGGAGGTTATCTCGGTTATGCAGCCAGTTTCCCGGTAAATTCGAAGAAAACAGAACGCGCTGCCACTGCGCTGGACTGCATGAAATTCGAACCTGAGATCAATCGTCTCCTGGTTGGTGGAATTGAAGGAGAACATTATATCCTGGATAAGGAAAACAACAAACGTTTACTTGGTCCGAGGGCTTCCGCATACCCATGGAACTCATGGTTTAGCTTCCTGCTGATAAACCAGGATGATCCCGAGCTTAAGATTGATGATGATCTCCAGGCAATACAGGATCGTTATGTATCAGCAGAAGTTTCCCGTGACAACTTCCCTGTAATCGGATTTACATATGATAACAGCAAATACCAGGCCGAGATTGCGGTATTAAGCTCCCTGTTCAATGAGTACAGATTCTCTTTCTGCTTCGGAATTTTCCAGGATAATACCGAAGCAAAGCTGGAAGAATTCATCAGCAGATGTAAAGATGCAGGTATTGACAAAGTCATAGCAGATTATAAACAGCAACTGCAAGCATATATAGATTCAAAAAAATAAAGTAATTCACAGCGTATCATGTTGCCGGTCTTTCATAGGCCGGCAATATGCTGATAGGAGGACTTATGACCAGAAAAGAATTACCTGAAGCTTCTCCAGAATCGCTGGGTATATCCAGCAGTGACATTATTGATTTTATTCACGATCTTGAATCGAGCGGGACCGAAATGCACGGTTTTATGATTCTAAGGCATGGAAAGGTTGCCGCAAAAGGATGGTGGGTGCCTTATGCTCCCGGGCTCATCCATGGCTCACAATCGCTTACAAAAACAGTGACCGGGGCTGCATACGGAATTGCAGAACAGGAGGGAATACTTAGCCTTGAAGACCGGCTCATCGATATCTTTCCCGAGTATGCGTGCGAAACTACCGGTCCATATTGGGAGCAGCTGAAAATGCGTCATATATTGACCATGTCTACAGGAATGGAATCCATGCCCGCTGTGACCGATCCCGACTGGAAGAGGAAGTTTTTTCAAATGAAAATCGTTCATGAACCGGGTACGGCTTTTTATTATAACAGTATAGCTTGTTCTATGGTTGGCGCCTGTATAGCCAAAAAAACCGGAATAGGACTCAGGGAATACCTGAAGACCCGCCTTTTTGATAAAATCGGCATTGATGATAACAACATACGCTGGTATAGGCATGGGGACGGAACTGAAAACGGGAGCGGCGGAATCGTAACCACAACAGAAGATAATGCCAGATTGATGCAACTTTTTCTGCAGGGGGGTATATGGGAAGGAGAGCAAATCATTTCACCGAATTGGGCGCGGTTTGCAGTAAAAATGCAAAACGACAAAATCAATTCTCCGGACGGAACGCAGAATTTAGGTTACGGCGGCATGATGTGGGTCATGAACGGCATGTTTTATGCCGATGGTGCAATGGGGCAGCTGGCTGTTGGTTTTCCTGAACAGGATATGGTAATATCTCTGAACCAAACAGTTTCAAACCCTGATGCCACCCGTAAAATGAGGGATGTCTTGTTCGGTTTTGCTTCCAGGGTACATCAGTCTGCACTTCCTGAGGATCCTGGCAAACAGGCCGAGCTTAAAAAAATATGCAAAAGCCTTGCAATTGCCGCTCCCGAATATTCACCCGATTCCCCTATAATTCCGGAAATAAATGGTCGCCGCTTCAGAGTGCGGGACGGACATGTTTCATTTTTTGCCGAAGATCTTGCGATATTTAATAAGGATTATCAGGAAGAGGTTTACGCTTTTACCTTACGGTTCAAGCAAAGATTATTGCTGCTTACCGTGGAAAGCGAAAGCGGTGTGCATAACGTATACGCTGGTATGGACGGAAGAAGGTATACCAACCATGTAGAGGGTAAAATCCCTGCTACCGAGCTTTTACTGAATGCTTTCTGGATGGATTCGAATACGTTGAAACTGGAGATACGGTGGATGGAAAGCTGCCGCAGCCGCAGTATAACATTCAGATTCGACACCGACGGCGTACGGATGATTTCAGAAGTAAAAAAGGTCGGCGGATTTGATGTTGACCCCCGGGAGGCTTATGCCATTTGGGAAGAAAGATAGAGTGTAAAAATAAAAGGATGAAAGGAGCATTAAGCATGGTAAGAACAGGGATGAATGTGAAAATAATGTATAATGTGCCTATGCCAATGCGCGATGGTACAATTTTATATGCCAATATATACAGGCCTGATGACAACAAAAAATATCCGGCCATACTGAACAGAACACCATATCTGAAGGACGCTGATGTACCTCTGATTGGATATATACGTGCTTTGGAGATAGCAGGACAGGGCTACAATGTTGTTATCCAGGATGTCCGTGGGGCAGGATTTTCCGAAGGCGTGATAGATCCCGCAGGTTGCCAGGCTGAAGATGGTTATGATTCGGTCGAGTGGATTGCCGCACAGGACTGGTGTGACGGGAATGTGGGGATGGTAGGCGAGTCCTATCACGGCTACTCACAACTTGCAGCCGCCCAGGCAAGACCGCCGCATTTGAAGGCAATCTGTCCTTTCCAGACTTCATGGACAAAATTTCCCGCGATATATAGTTTTGGCGTTTTTTCAAATGTGCTTTTCGGTTGGATATATGATCAGGCCTTTAAGCGCATGCAATATTTTCCGGACCTGCTAAGCAAGGAAACTATAGATAAAATGCGTGAATGCCTGAAAGACATGGATCGCCAGCTTCGATGGCTGCCAATAAAGGATATGCCTGCTGCAAATATTCTGGGTGTTCCCGGGTTGGATTTCCAGAGAAAGCTCCTTGAAAACATTGAGAACGTGGAGTACCTGAAGAAAATTGGACGCTGGGAAGCTTTTGAGAAGGTTGAGGTTCCGTGCCTGAACCTGACGGGATGGTATGATTTTTTGAAGGATCAGACAATTTACAATTATAACGGGTTCCGAACCCGGGGAGGTTCACAGGTATGCCGTGACAACAGCAAACTGATTGTAGGGCCCTGGAGCCACGGCCATGAACTGTCCGGAAACATAGAAGGTGTTGATTTTGGTGAACAGGGCTCAGGAAGAGGAGCGGACATCACAGGGAAATTGATTGCATGGTTCGACTACTGGCTTAAGGGTAAGGACAATGAATTTGTTTCCGGCGCGCCGATAAAACTGTTTATTCTCGGAGACAATGTATGGCGGGACGAATATGAATGGCCTCTGAAGCGGACCGAATATGTGTCCTATTACCTGCACAGCCATGGGCATGCAAACACGCTGGACGGTAATGGATGGTTGTCCACCGAAAAACCAGAACAGGAATACTGTGACCAGTATTTATATGATCCGTCAAATCCCTGTTATAGCAGCACCGGGGATCCACACCATTTCCTTATACAGGATCAGCGCCCGAATGAGAGAAGAGAGGATGTTCTTGTTTATACAACAGAGCCTTTCACTGAAGATGTTGAGATTACCGGCCCCATCACGGTCGAATTATATGCATCCTCCAGCGCGGTGGATACCGATTTCGTATGCAAGGTATGTGATGTTCATCCCGACGGAAAATCATACAGTATGTGTATGAAGCTTGTCCGTGCCCGGTATCGTAACGGTATTGAGCCGGAATTTTTAACACCCGGGAAAGTCTATCGCTATACCATAGAGGTCGGAAATATTGCAATGAAGTTGAAAAAAGGACACGCCATCCGTCTGGATATTACCAGCAGCCTGTTCCCCGATGCCGATAGAAATCTGAATACCGGAGGGCGTGTAGGTTATGAAAGCGAATACAAGGTGGCGCACCAGTGCATTTTCCATAATGCCGAATATCCGTCACGCCTTATTCTGCCTTTCATTCCATATTGATATCTTATAGCTAATTCATGATATAAATAGAAGGCACCGAACTTGTTGGTTTGGTGCCTTTATTCAAATAGACATAATATTGATTCTAATGTATTATATGGTTACCCGAAGTTTTGCAGAATACCCCTGATATATGAGTTATAAAGGTTTACGGGCTTCGAATAAAGGTAGTGTATTTACTTATTACCCGGAGGCAAGAAATGAGTAATTCATTTGGTCCAAACTTTTTTTGGGAGCTAAACGCAAAAGATGCCTTTCGTGAGGGCGGTACTCATAAAAATCAGAATACGGGTGAGGAAAATCATCTGATCTTTGTGGCGCAAGGCAGCTGCGAAATTTACAGCGACTCAGGAAAAGCACGTGTTGCGTCCCGCGGATTGATTTATATACGACGAAATGTAGAGTATACATTGACTATATATGACAACAGCCCGGTTATAATTTACAGGCTTCATTTTGTACGGTCACAGAAGAAACGCCATCTTGACATGCAAAAGCTTTGTGAATTGAATCCGTATGTAGGCAGATTTATGGGTTTCAGAAAACGTATATGTTTTTTGGTTGACCGGGAAGATATTTTTGTAACGGTAAATGAGCTAATAAATGAGATGGATGCGAATCTGGAGGAAAAGATCAGATGCTCTCGGCGCTGTTGACGATCCTATATATAAAAATGTCACGTTCCTTTCGCACGCACGGGGTTATTTCAGGTATAAATTATATTAATGAAGCAAAAAAGTACATCGCCGATCATTACAACGAAGATCTTCAGGTGACGCAGATTGCCGATCATTTGGGTATCAGCCGCTCCTATCTGGGAACTATCTTTTCGAAATATGCAAACCGGAGCATCTCAACTCATATCAACGCGGTTCGTAATGACAAGGCAGCATATTTTCTGGCCACTACAGATATAAGTATTCATGATATCGCATTAAACGTCGGTTATAACAGTCGTCAGAACTTTACCCGTGTTTTCAAAAAGCAATATGGAATGACGCCCCACCAGTATCGCAAACTTTATGGAAAAAAAGGAAAAAAACACACTATAACGGATGACAGAAACGCAGGGTAAAAGGATGGGTTGAATGGCAACAATTGCATATATTTTTTTTCGCTGATATAATAAAAACACAAAATATGTCAGAGGTTTTCCTGATGTGTAAGAAAAAGTTCAGGGATAGCGTAAGCGTGTTTTTAAATAATCTTTCGATTAAGAATAAAATATTCTTATTCTGTGCGGTGATTCTTTTAATTTCCCTGTCTGTTTTCGCTTTTCTGACCATAAACATATCAAATCGTGCCATTGTTGATAAAGCCATAAAAAATGCCGGGAGGGAGTTGGCGTTAATTGACAGGAGCCTTCTGAACTTAATCAACAACTCCGAAAACTATGTAAGAATCCTTTCAATTGACAGCAGGCTTCAAAATCAGCTTCAGCGCATAAATAACAACCAGTTGGATTCTCTTGACAATCTCGAACTGGAAAAAACTCTTTCATCGGTGTCAAGCAATGTGGCCGAGCCTATAACCCATATTGCCGCAGCAAGTATTATATCAACCGAAGGCCACATATTTGATGTCGGGTATGTTGATAATTCCAGCATAAGGCAGTATTTCAACAGTGATGTGATATCTGCAATCAGGCAGAAAAAGACGCCGAGCTGGCTTGGCCTAACCAGGATACGATTCAAATACGCAGGGGAAGAAGATGTATTCCCAATCGCAAAGCCCATTATTGATCTGGATACAGGACATTATCTCGGAACTGCGGTTCTTTATCTGAAGGAAAAAGATCTGGCTTCAATGTATTTGGATAACATAATAAACCAGAATGACAAATTCTATATTGTAGATGATAAAAACATGATTATATCAACCCAGAATAAGGACGAGTTATACCAGGTTTTCGATCAGAAAAAATACCTGGGAAACCACAAGTTAGAGGAAATATCTGATGTATACAGCATCATTAACAACATAGACGGAATCCAGACATTAGTCACGGCTATAAATTTCGAAAAACTGAACTGGAAAATTATCAGCATAACACCACTGGATGAGATAACATATGAAAACAGGGGAATTACAAAACTCATCCTGATATTTGGCATCATATGTTTGCTTTTTGCTTTTGCAGCTTCGTATTTATTATCCTATAAAATATCAAAGCCTATAATGAAACTGGTTAAGATTATGGGAAAAATAAAGTCTGGAAATTTAGAATTAAGAGCCAATTTTACAGCAAAAGATGAGATTGGTTTACTAGGCGAAGGGTTTAACAGTCTTATGGACAGGATCAATCAGCTGTTGAACCAGATATATACAGAGCAAAAACAAAAAAGAGAAAGTGAGTTCAAACTTCTTCAGTCTCAAATAAAACCGCATTTTCTGTACAATACAATCGAAACAATAATTTCATTTATCAAGCTGGATATGAAGGATCAAGCAATGATAACTGCTAAAAGTCTTGCTGATTTTTACAGAATTTCATTAAGTAAGGGTAATGATATTATTTCTATTAAAGAAGAAATACGCCTGATTGAAAACTATTTGTCAATACAAAAATTTCGCTATGTTGAATACCTGGACTATACAGTAGATATTGATGATTCAATTTACCAGCTGCAAATACCAAAATTAACTTTACAGCCACTTGTGGAAAACTCTATTTATCATGGATTGAAACAGAAATCCGATAAGGGATTGTTAACGGTAAAAGGTTATTATGAAAATAATACAGTAAAAATTGAAGTAACAGATAATGGAGTTGGGATGAATGAAGAATTAATTGTAAGAGTTCTGGAAAGAGCAAATACTCATAATTCCGATTTTGGGCTGTATAGTGTAAATTCAAGATTAAAGCTTTTGTATGGTGCTCAATATGGAATTTCTATAGAAAGCAAGGTAGATGAATATACGAAAGTAACGGTTACTTTACCGGCTATTGCAGTAAAGGAGTAGCAATGTTAAAAATAATGATTGTTGATGATGAATTTTATTTCAGAGAGGCATTGAAGGTGTCACTTCCGTGGAATGAACTTGGCTTCATGATATGCGGTGAGGCTAAAAACGGTAAGGAAGCCCTTGAAAAGTTGGAAGATCTGAAACCCGATATTATCCTTGTTGATATTAATATGCCCATTATGGATGGGTTGGAATTTGTGCAGGAAATAAGGGAAACAGGATCGGGCTGCAAGATCATTATATTAACAGGACATAGTGAATTTCTTTATGCAAAGCAGGCAGTTCAGCTTGGGGTATATAATTATATACTAAAACCTGTAAACGAAGAAGAGCTGACCGAAACACTATTTAGAATTAAAAAAGCCATCCACCGGGAAAAAAGTATTAGAATTGAGATCGATAGGTTGAAGCAGCAGGTGAAAGAAAGTATTCCACTGTTAAAGGATAAATTCCTCAATGAATTGATACAGGGCAGTCTCATACCGAATAAAAAGGATTTGGAAAAAAGAATGGAATACCTTGGCATTAATTTATGCTCAGAGTATTATCGGGTAGCTACCATAGAGATTAATCATGAAAACTATGAGCAGTGGAATGATGAAGACAAGCAACTATGGAAGTTTGCGGTATCCAACATTGCCTGCGAGATTTTAGGGGAAAACTTCTGTTACGAAATGTGCCATGATGACAAAGATAGGATATGTTTCATAATTTGCGTAAAGGAAAATAATCAGGAAACATACCTTCATCTTGAAAGCAGGCTGGAGCAAGTTATATGTGCTGTATCCAAACATCTGAAATTTCCTCTTACAATCGGTGTTGGAAACGGAAAGAAGGAATTAAATGATATAACTGCTTCTTATAAGGAATCGCTTGTTGCTTTGAGAAACAAGCTTACAGAAGGAAAGAACCGTGTTATAACATATTGCTCTGTTGAAGGCTTGGAGATTAAAGTGAACCCGTTCACCGCATGGCAAAGGAATCAGCTTTTAATGCATTTGAGAACTGGTGACAGCAGGGAAGTAACAGCCTTTATAGATCAAATCTTTGCTGAAATTAAAGAAGAAAACCTGCACCATGAGATTATCTATGTAGTATGTGTGGAAATGGTGTCGGTGTGTATGGAATTTATAATAGAAACAGGGTTACCTTTCAAAGAAATACTACCAAACAATTTTCTGAACATTATTGAAGAAATTCAATCAAAAGGTTCAGTACGTGAGATTAAGGAATGGATTGAGAATATTTTCAAAAATGCGATGGAGACAGCTTCAAAATACAGAAGAACGAAAGCATCCGAGTTAGTTAAAGACGTTAAAAACTACATACAGGAAAACTATGAGAAATGTGGATTAAGTATAGAGGAAATCTCAAAAAACTTGTATGTAAATTACTCACATCTGTGCTTCATTTTCAAAAGGGAAACGGGTATTACCATTCACGATTTTTTAACTGAGTTTAGAATGAAAAAGGCTAAGGAGTTTTTTGACAATGGAAATACTCTGGTCCTTGATGTCGCCGAAAGGGTTGGATATGCCGATGCCAATTACTTTGGAAAGTGCTTTAAAAAGTATTATGGTCTGGCTCCCAGCAAGTACATAGAGAGAAAAAGAAATCTCCTGTAAAAATACCCAACAATTTTACCTGTGCACAAAGAATATTCCCTTCAATTGCCACGTGAATAAGACTAAAATTTTCAGTGTAACAGGTTAAAACCCCAAATGGTTTAATCTGAAACGAAAAAATTAGGAGGTAAGAAAATGATTAGATTCTCGAAACTAATGATTGTTACTATTGTATTTGCTATGGTAATTTCTCTTGTTGCTTGTGCACCGGTAACCACTCCGAATAATGCACCACCTGCAGACACAAAAGTAAGCACAGGTGGCACCGGGCAGGAACAAAAGCCTGCTGAAAAAGTTAAAATTAAGTTTCTATCATTAAGTGCTGACGAGAATAGAAACAACATTCGCGAAAACTACATAAAAGTTAATGTTGAAAAAGAGTTTCCTAATGTAGAAGTTGAATACGATTTAGGCGGCGGTGGTCAGGACTATGCAAACAAGCTGAAAGCCTACAATGCTTCGGGTGATATGCCAGATGTATGGTTTTCCGAGCAAAATCTATCTACTGTTGTTATTGCAGCAGGAAATGCTCTTGATCTGTACCCCTATGTAAAAGAAACTGGTTTTGACCAGAAATTTAAAATGAAAGAGCTTGTTCAGCCTGATAAGGATGGAAAGCTTTATTGTGTGCAACCTGGCGCAGACCAATACTTTACACCAAGACTATGGTACCATAAGGATATTTTTGAACAATATAATCTAGAGCCACCAAAGACCTTTGACGAGCTTGTTAGTCTTTGCGAAACACTGAAAAGTAAAGGCCTTGTTCCAATGTCAATAGTTGGTAAGGACGGTTGGACTCCTAACCTGCATATGGTTCAAACGATGATTATGGCTGAAGATCCTCAGGTGGCAATAGATCTTGTGAGCAACAAGACTGATTTTACCAACCCTGTGGTGAAAAATGCATTGGGAAGAATTCAAAAGCTGGTACAAGTCGGGGCATTTGCAGATGGCGTTACAAACATTGATTATGGCCCGGCAATGGAAATGTATACATCAGGAAAAGCTGCTATGTTGGCAATGTTTACATGGGAGCTTGGTAACCTGGAAAAAGCAAGCCCAGATACCGATTTTGTTCCATGGCCTTCAGCAAGTGAATCAGTAGACCCGAATGATGTAATTCAATACTGGGGAGCACCATTAAGCGGATATCTTGCGTCTGCAAATACCAAGAATCCGGAAGTTGCTGCGAAGTTTGCAATGTTCTGCGCTATTCAGGATGCATTGTACTACAATATTGAACAAAAAGCTCCCACAATGCTGGATACAGGCGTTAAAATTGAAGAAGTTTCTCCGTTGCTTCAGAAAAACCTGGATCAGTTTGATGCAGCGAAGATAAAAGTTCCATCCATGTGGGCTGCTACTTTCAATGCAAAAATGTCTGCAGAATTTGCTACAGAAAATAGTAAGCTTCTTACAGGTCAGTATTCACCTGATGATTATATTAAAGCTATAAATCCCGTATGGGCAGAGAATTTTGATTAAACTTAAATGAAACTATATTGACAGACTGAATACATCCCTATATGGGTAAAGCTCATATAGGGATGTTGACTGATAAGGTGATAAATATGAACAAATTTTATAGTAGTAAACTGGCAGTATTCTTATTTGCCTTTCCTGCATTGTTATTATTCACAGTTTTCGTTATTTATCCTATTTTCCCTGAGATTTTAATCAGTTTTCAAAAAAATGACGGTTTCAGAAATATGGGGTATGTAGGGTTTAAAAACTATGCCGATGTATTGCAGGATAAGACTTTTTGGAGATCAAACCTGAATACTGTTATTATAGTGTTCTTATCTACTTTTGTTGGTTTACCTATTTCCTTGCTTTTTGCCTTAGTTATGGATAGACAAAGCGAAGCCATGAGAAGGTTTTTCAAATTTAGCAGTGTGCTTCCTGCCGTACTTTCTGTAACTGTTATATCGCAAATGTGGATTGCTATTTACGAACCTATGTGGGGTCTTTTAAACAGTATACTAAGGGCGCTTAATCTGAATAATTTGGCTTTGGCATGGTTATCTGACAGCAGGACAGTAGTTCCATCAATTGCAGTTGCATTTTTGTGGCAGTATCTTGGATTAAACGCTTTGCTTTTTTATACCGGCATCAAGGCAATACCAAAAACATATTATGAAGCTGCAATGATAGATGGTGCAGGTTTTTTCAGAGCAAGTTTAAAGATAACTATTCCTTTGTTACAGGATGTAACGAAATATCTTCTTGTTCTTTCAATCCTTGGCTGTATGTCCCAATTTGCACATGTAAGGATAATGACGGGAGGGGGACCCGGCGATATATCAAGAACTGTGGTTTACCAGTTATATTACGTAGCGTTTTCAACTTCTGATTTTGGTAGGGGTTGTGCAATTGCCATCATATTTGTAATTGAATGTCTTTTGTTAACTTTTGTTATCAACAAATTTGTTGCACAAGAAAGAATAGAATTTTAGACAGGATGGTGTAATGGTAGATGAACAACAAACTTAAAATATTGGTAAATACAGTGATGATACTGATTGGAATATCCTTTCTTTTCCCCTTGTATTGGATGTTGAATATTTCATTTAAATCAAAAAGTGAGGTATATGATAACCCCTTTGGACTACCAAAGCAGTGGGTTTTCAATAACTATCGTGATGCACTGGAGAAGTTCAGTTTTCTAAGATACTTATCCAATAGCATTATATACTCTGTAGGCACAATAGTTTTAACGGTGTTTTTGGGAAGTATGTTGGCCTACTGCATCAGCAGAATGAATTGGAAATTCAAGGGACTTGCATTAAGTTATATTTCTATGGGCTTGATAATACCTGTTCAGGTAGTAATTATCCCATTGCTGATTATGACCAGAAATTTTGGGTTAAGAGGTTCCCGAATGAGCTTAATACTGCCTTATTCAGCCTTTGCCCTGTCATCCTGTGTTCTTATGCTGTATGCCTTTTTCAGAAGTCTGCCTAAAGAGCTTGAAGAAGCTGCATGTATAGATGGATGTAATGTTTACCAGTCATATTTCCGGATAGTGTTACCGGTAATAAAACCAGCAATTTCAACGCAATGCGTTTTAATATTCATGAATACTTATAACGAGTTTTTCCTGGCTTTCATTTTAGGAGCCGAGGATAAGATTCGACCATTAACAGTGGGTCTTTTAAATTTCTTTGTTAGTATTGGCGTTTCACATTGGGGTCAAATTGGTGCTGCAATGATTATAACCAGCTTACCTACCATTCTTGTGTATGCTATTGGAAATGAGCAAATTGAAAATGCCTTAACGGCAAGAGTAGCTTTGAAATAAATATAAATAAAGATAATTTTGATAAATTCTATTGAATGTAGTATAAATTAAATATCATGTATCCCGGTTAATTCAATATTATGTGCAAATCTTGAAACTGCTTGATTACAGGCAATATGTACTAAAATACGAGAGGTTGGTTATCCATAACTGGATAACCAACTGTCAGATCAGAAAAAAACTTTCAGTTATACTCTTTTCATCTATGTGTAAAAAGTGTTATACTAAATCAGTATTGTACAAGCATTTTTTATTCATTTTCACTATAATACTGATTAATTAATCATAATAACTCAAAAAGTGGAGTGATAAAGATGAGCATTAAAAAAGAAACACCCTTCCGTCACATTTTACCCCAGTCTGAAAATATTATAAGAGTTGTATATTCTTATAGCAGTGAAAATCCCCAAAATAGCATCTATATTGCAGAGGATTTTAAATCTGAAGAAGGTCTGGCATCTGACAGATATTCGGTTTCTGATGATTGTATTTATTTTAAGGATAAACGAAATAATACAGTTTTAATAGAATCAGGGCATGGCTTCACCGAAAAGGAAGTATATCGTTTTTTTGTAGACGGCGAACCTATTATCAAACGTAAACAAACAGCAAATGGTGAAGTTACATATATTGAAAATGCCAAAAAGGAATTGGCAGGCACGTCTTATGAGGGTAAACTGGTTTTTTCCATAACCGAAGAAGAAAGAATATATGGGTTAGGACAGCATGAAGATGGTATTTACAACTATAATGGTAAAAAGGAATATTTGTATCAGAACAATATGAAAATATCTGTTCCATTTTTAATATCATCTATGAATTATGGAATATTGATTGATACCGGCAGTGCAGTTATTTTTGACTGCAAGCAGAATGAAATTACATTTACAATAGATACCACCAACGAAATCTCATACTATGTTATTTTGGGAGATAATTTTGATGAAATAATAAATGAGTATAGAAGGCTTACGGGAAGGGCACCTATGCTGCCAAGATGGGCCTTTGGATATATTCAGTCAAAAGAACGGTATAAATCATCGGAAGAGCTTATAAATACAGCCATGAAGTTTCGAAAAATGGGTATACCAATAGATTGCATTGTACAGGACTGGCATACCTGGAGTGATGGCTTATGGGGAGAGAAACGGGTTGATAAAACCAGGTATCCGGATTTGAAAGGTCTTGTGGATACTCTTCATGAGAATAATGTGAAATTGATGGTATCTGTCTGGCCTAATATGGCAAAGGGTGGCAGCAATTATTCCGAGATGCATCAGAAAGGGCTGTTTTTACCCAATTCAACAACATATGATGCTTTTAATGAGGAAGCCAGACGGGTTTACTGGAAGCAATGCGAAGAGGAATGGTTTTCAGCAGGAGTGGATGCTTGGTGGTGTGATAACTCTGAACCATTTTCAGATGCTGACTGGAACGGGGAAACAAAGCGACCTGAAGAAAAACGTTACGAACTAATCGTGAATGAATCCAAGATGCACATGGATTGGACACAGTTGAATTCCTATGGTCTATTCCATGCAAAAGGTATATATGAGAACTGGCGCAGAACAAATCAGCAAAAACGTGTTGTAAATCTAACACGTTCCTCATACATTTCCGGGCAGCGGTATGGTACCATATGCTGGTCAGGTGATATCAGCGCTAAATGGTCTACTTTAAGAAAACAGATAACCGAGGGAATTAAGTCATGCATAAGTGGCATGCCTTACTGGACATTGGATATCGGGGCATTCTTTACTGTAAAGGATAAATGGGAGAACAGGGGATGCGGTAGCAGTGGTAATACCAATAAACTCTGGTTTTGGGATGGAGACTATAATGAGGGCGTAAATGATCTGGGTTATAGAGAACTGTATGTAAGGTGGCTGCAATATGCTGCTTTCCTTCCAGTTTTCCGTTCCCATGGAACAGATACACCACGCGAACCATGGAATTTTGGCAATCCGGGCAGTATGTTTTACGATACTATTATAAAGTTTATCAATCTTCGTTATAAATTACTTCCTTACATTTATTCCATTGCAGCTGAAGTAACGCTGGAGAATTCAACAATGATGCGTAGTCTGATGTTCGATTTTTCCTATGACAAGAATGTATGGGACATCAGTGATTGTTATATGTTTGGTAAAGCATTTTTGGTTTGTCCAGTAACCCAGCCAATGTATTATGAAGCCAATAGCGTGCCACTGTCCAACACCCAAAAAACAAAAAAAGTATATTTGCCGGAAGGAACCAGGTGGTTTGATTTCTGGACAAATACACCTTATTCAGGTGGTCAGACCGTTATTTGCAATGCAGAGCTTGATACCATGCCGATATTTGTCAAAGCCGGCTCCATTATTCCGGTATCCGATCCTCTCATGTATGCAGACGAGAGAAAGGGTGAGGTATCAGAAATCATCATTTATAGCGGTGAAGATGGAGAGTTTACCTTATACAATGACGAGGGTGATAATTATTCCTATGAAGATGGGAACTTCTCAGCTATTAGGCTAAAATATGACGATAATCAAAAAACATTAACCTTTGGAAAGGCTTTCGGAACCTATAAATACCAGGAGAATTTCAAAATTACAGTAATTGGAGAAGGTCAGACCAAAACAATAGAGACAACCTATAAAGGGAAAGAACAAACCATCAGCTTGTAATATATACTTCACAAGCAAAAATTTGATTATAGCGGGGCGTAAATATAGCCCCCGTTTTTGCCTTTTTTTTATGCAGTTACCTATACCCGGTAGTATGGGTAATACTCTTTTCACCTCGTTAAACGGTTGTGAAATTGCCTGGCAATTTCCCGTTATAATAAAGCTACAGCAATAAGTAGACAGGGAGGGTTATTATGTCCAATTACCATGTAAAATTAGTTCCATATCAACGAAAATATCAGGAGATGGCTGTTGAAAAACGTAAGACCGTATTGCCTGAGCGAAACGTGTGTAGTTTAGAACCATCCGATGACTATGCCAACTGCATTAGCACAGGTAATGGATTTCAGCGCATTGATATGTTGGGCGATCCTTACAATGAGGAACTTACCTTTATGCAGGAAGCATTGTATGCACCGCTGTGGGCTAAGACACCTGAACCGCCTGATCTTACCAGTATAATGCCAGAGATTCGCAAGCTTTTACTTGAAGGAAAGCTTGAAGAGGCAGGAGAGTTAGTGCATAAAACTCAGATAGATGCTGGATTTGGCCCACTCATGAGCAAATGGTATGATAATATCATTCCGCCATCGAGTTTGCGCCTTCATCCGGCATTTTTTATGGGTGTAAAGCAGTTGGAAGCAGGAAAAACAAGAGATTATATACGCTGGCTTGACATGATGACCGGTAAAATTACTGTGCAGTGGGAGAACGACAAAGGTGCGTTCGCACGAGAACTGTTTGCAGCTTATAAAGGCGATATTGTTGTATATAGGTTTACTGCGCCAAAGGGTGAAGTTAATGCAGATATTACAATTTTACTGCCTGATGCACAAAGGGAAGGCCGCCCCGATCGCTTATTCAATACCAAGCAGTGTTGCCACGAGCTGGAGATAACTGAAGACCTTATTACACTTAAGTGGGCGTACAATCCGGAGTACGGTCAAAAAGGATATGTTTCGGTGCTGCGTTTTGTGCGAAAAGGCGGTAAAGCCGAGAGGCTGGAAAATGGCATACGCATATCCGGGGCTGATAGCCTTATTATACTTTCCAAAACAGTAAAGTTCGAGGGTAACTTTACTTTTGAGTGTGCAAAGCCAGTTGTGGATGAAGTACTGGCTGCCGATCCCGACTTTGATGCCCTGCTCGATTATAACAGGGAGTATTTGGGTTCACGTATGGAGCGCTCCCGCCTTTGTACCGGTAACAAGGAAGACTTCGCGCTTTCAGCTGAAGAGCTGCTTATACGTTCAAACACAGATGAGCAGATAGATCCTATGCTAATGGATAAACTCTATGATATGGGACGTTTTTACCAGATTATAGATACAGGAAAACTCCCTCCAATGTATGGACAGCACAATATAAATACCAACCTTCAGGTGTGTGCGGGGAATAACACTGGTTTATTTGATGAGATGGATGTGTATTTTAAGTACTACGAAACCAAATTTGACGATTTCCGCATAAATGCAAAAAAATTATTCGGTGCCAGGGGATTACTGTGCAGCGTCCATTGCGATTATGACTCAGGCTTGTTTTATCACTTCTCCAAAACGTATCCGCACTTTTGCTGGACAGGCTGCCTTGGCTGGATCTACAATGAACTATGGGGTTACTGGCTGGTCACTGGTGACAAGGAATTCCTAAGAGAACGGTTAGTGCCTGCGCTGAAAGAGATTGCTCTATTCTTTGAAGACTATGCCTGTGACCGTGGACCCGATGGACATGTGATTTTCTACCCATCTTTTTCGCCGGAAAATCCCACACCAAATCCCGATTATATGACGGTAACCTGTAAAGATAAAAGTCCTATCCGCATAAATTCAGTTATGGACATTGCAATTTGCCGCGAGGTTCTCGACAACCTCATAACAGCTTGTGAAATTCTTGGTATTGAATCGGAAAACATTCCGCATTGGGAGGCGCAGCGCGAGTTGTTGCCAACTTATCTCCTTGACGAGAGTGGTGGTTTGAAAGAGTGGTCATGGCCTACGATAGAAGAAAACTATAATCATCGCCATGTTTCTCATCACTATGATGTATGGCCGGGCAGAGCAGTAACACCCGAAAGAGAGCCAGAGCTTGCAAAAGCTATCAAAATTTCAAACCGCAAGCGCGGGCAGCAGGATGATTCGGCCCACGGTATAATTCATCGCTGCTTTACAGCTATTCGCTTAAAGGATATTGAGGAAACCGTTCAAAATCTAACACAACTGATAAGCCACGGATTTATCACAAACACACTGCAAACCAGGCACTTTCCGTATCGATGGTGGTTCCCCGATCTTCAGGGTGCAATGCCGGCTATATTACTGGAAATGTGCGTATTTTCCGAGCCTGGTACTGTTGAATTTCTTCCTGCTATTCCAAAAGCCCTTGGAAAAGGCAGCATAGAAGGTGTATGGCTTTATACATGGGCAAAGCTTGAATCTATGAGTTGGAATATGAGTGGTTTAAGGGCTACACTTGTATCAAACAAGGAGCAGACGCTTACCCTGCGTTGCCGTAGGAATATCAAATCCTTCCGGATAAATGGAGTACAGATGAAGGTTGATGAGGATCATGTGCAGTATACGTTTAGCGCTGGAGAAAAGATTGAGGTCGAGATAGAATTTTAATTAGTTTGTTAAAGAAAGTTGTAATTGTACCATTCCGGCTAACAGCTCTGAAGAGTAAATTTTAGTGTAAGATGGTATATATGCTGTATGGTATGTCATGTATCATCTCAATAGAAACGATATACTGTTAAGAACTATGAAGGCTATTACTTTATTCTTCAGAGCTTACAAATATATGTATGTATTGAACCATATAAATTTTTGATTTATAATAATATTATCAAGCAAATACTGGTTGTAATATAACGAGGCTCAAAAAGGGTTCCCGTCTTCTTTTTAAGCTGGCGGGTATCTGTTCCCACAACTTGTAACTTACCAAAGTCCTCGGTCTCGTTGAATGATATGTTGACATTGGTTATTATGCACAAGGTCAATGTATTTTCATAATTGGTAATAAAGGTTTCATATTGTATATCACTTACGATAAGTTTGCGCATTGCTTATATTTGGAGTGATCTATGTATAAATTATTAATTGTTGAGGATGAAAAATGGGAAAGAGAAGGTATTTATGGTTTTCTTGATTGGGAGAGCCTGGGTATTGAGGTCTCAGGTTGTGCGTCAAATGGTATTGAAGGCATAAAAATGGCAGAGATAATCCGCCCGGATATTATTATAACTGATATAAAAATGCCTTTAATGGACGGAATTCAGATGTCGCGCGAAATTCGATCCTTTCTGCCCGAAACGCATATTATAATCTTATCTGGTTATGGTGATTTTGAATATGCGAAGCAAACTTTTGATTTTCATGCTTTCGCATATCTGCTAAAGCCCATTCAAAAAAACTCAATTCAAGAGACAATTTTAAAGGTAATTAAAAAACTTGAGGATAAAAAAAAGCATCACAAAGAAAGGGTTGCACTGGAAAACCAATGGTTGGAATATACCAATAAAAACCGTGACTATCTTTTGCTTGATTTTCTTAATCAAAAAACAGATTTAATGTATATTAATGATCCCCTGCTTTTGAAGAGGTTCAAAACGCATAAAGATAAGGTAGTAGCAGTATTTTCTATATCCTTGAATCCTAACAAAACCATATATGAAGACAGCTTAAATGCTGAAACAATTCAGAATGTTCTTACTGCGTTTGACGCAATGCTTGAGACAAGAGGAATTGCACTTACATGCAGCGAACATATGAATGAAGCCATTATATGCATGGATGCCCCTTCCACCAAACAAGAACTGGAGAATGTGTTGCTGCAGATGGTGGAAGAGCTTAGAGTAAAAACTGGAGTTTATTGTATTGTTGGTATTGGAGAAACTGTTGATGAGCTTGAATTAATACCAGTGTCCTTTAAACAGGCACGTAAAGCACTTGGCTTCAGGTTTCTTGTAAATTATGGTGAACTGCTGTTCTATAGCGATATTATGGATTCCGAGAAAAAGAATTGGGATTTAACCAGGCAATTGGTTGAAAAAGTGGACTTAATTTCAAAAAAAATAGTTAACCACATTCAAAAGGGTGATATTAACCAGGGAATTTGTTATGTTGATGAATTTATTGAAAACCTCAGGCAATATCCGTCGGAAAGTAAAATACTTCTTAACTGTTTCATTATGAATATAATAAATGAATTGAATATGATATTACCAAATAATACAGACGGGGTATATTTAGCTCTTTTTAATCCTCAAAAGGGCATGGTGGATTATTCCTTGCTGGGTTCTATCTTGCAAACCAAAAAGTACCTTACTGGTTTTTTAAGCAGAATTGCTGTAAATATGGAAAAGGATTGTTGTGAAGGTAATGTTGCCAGAATGGTATTGAAAATTATTGAAGAAAGGTATTCAGAGGACCTGAATCTTAAACGGATATCCGAGGAAGTTCATCTTTATCCGTATTATATTGGAAGTATTTTTAAAGAATACACAGGAAAACATTTTAACCAGTTTTTAAATGACTATAGAATTGATAAAGCAAAAGAAATATTAGATACCAATTGTATGAAAATATCTGATTTGGCAAAGGCGGTTGGCATACCAAATTCGTCATATTTTTGCTGCCTGTTTAAGAAAAAACTTGGCATTAATCCGGGCGAATATAAGGAAATAATGAGCAGGAGGCATAAGAGTGTATAAGCTTTTGATTGTTGAAGATGAGGTATGGGAAAGAGAAGGCCTGGCAAGTTTTTTAGATTGGTCGAAGCTGAGCATAGAAGTTATTGGAACTGCCGCAAACGGAAGACAGGGGCTGCAAATGGCCAAAGAACATCTCCCGGATATTATTATGACCGATATTCGAATGCCTATAATGGATGGTCTTGAATTGTCCCGAGAAGTTAAACGATTCTTACCCAATTGCAAAATCATCATTATTACAGGCTATGACGACTTTCAGTACGCCAGGGATGCAATACACATTGGTGTTTACGATTATTTATTGAAACCAATACAAAAGACAGAATTACTTAATACTATAAATAAAACCAAAGCAGGACTGGATCAGGAAAACCAACAGGAAGAACATATAAGCAAACTGAAAAACAATCTAACCGAAAGTACGTATAAAGAGAGAGAACGATTTCTTCTGGAAATTCTTCAGGGCAATGTAAAATGCAGAAATGATTCATCTGACACAGAAGATTTAATGTTCTCTTTTTGCTCCAAGAATATGGTGGCTATTGTTATACGTATTGATGGATTTTCTTATTATATGGAAGCCGGCAATAACGAAAACAAGGAAAACCTGAAAGAATTTTATAGAGAAATCAGGCAGATAGTTGGTAATAAAGGATTGACAGCTGAATATTACATGGAAAAAAGAGAAATTGTGATATGTTTGTCTGTCGGGCAGGATAGTCGAAATGAAATTAATAGGATAGTTCAGCAAATTCAACAGCTGAATGGTGACATAAAAAGGTTGGAATATATTATCGGGGTAGGGTCTTTATCAAACTCAGCTTCGGATTTTACTAAGTCTTTTAATCACGCCCAAGCTGCACTGAATCGTATTTTTTTCTTAAGAGATACGAATATCCTTTTTTATGACGATTTTTTTCACGAAAATGATGCAAATGAGGCTTCGGTTTGCTGTTTTTTACAATCGGCACCCGATTATTCAAAACAGATACTGAATGCGGTGATTTCTTTGGACGCTCACGAGATAAATGCTTTGACAGAGGAGTTTTTTAGTTTTATCTATAATCATTCTGTTGATAAAAGCTTAGTATGCAATTTTTTAGCCGGTATGATGAATGAGCTCTCGATATTATTATTTTCAAACAATGCCATGCTTAATAGTGGTAATAATACAGGAGATGATATCATTGAAAGGTTTCATAGCTGTATTAAGCTGGAACAATTGAAAGTATTTATTCAAAAAAGATTAATTTATGCTAATGAGTTTTTCTCAAAAAAGAGAAAGAACAAAGAAGAATATATTATTGATGATGCTATGAGTATTATACATAATGACTATAATCAAAATATTGGATTAGAGATTATTGCACACAGGTTGGGCATTTCACCTAACTATCTGGGAGGTTTGTTTAAAAAGTATGTGGGTAAACGTTTTACCCAAGTCTTAACATCCTTCAGAATGAAAAAGGCAGAGGAGTTATTGCTTTCAGGAGAAGATAGTATCTTAGATATAGCAAAAGCAGTAGGGTATGACAATATTTCTTATTTCTGTACTGTATTCAAAAAAAACCATGGAATCAGCCCTATGGAATATCGGGAGAAAAACGCATATGAAAATAAGAATAGTAAATAAAATAATTGCTTTGCTCAGGAAAATGTTAAATTTTTATAGTAATATGCGTATAGCATGGAAGTTTACATGCGCATATTTTATTATACTAGCGTTACCAATAATCGGGACGGGTATTTTTATAAACTATTCAACAATCAAATCATTTACTCACCAGTCCGAGCTTTTGGCAAAGCAAAGCTTGCTTCAGAAAAGAGAGGTAATTAACCAGAAAATAGAAAGCATAGAAAAAACATCGATATCAATATCACAGAATCCGCAGATACTTAAGTATTTGGAAGATCCATTTGAAAACAATTATCAAGGTTACGAAAACTATTTTTATTTCTTTTCCCCCCTCTTTGAAAGCTACATTATCCAAAACAAACATATTTTCGGTGCAATGTTATATATCGATAACCCTTCATTTCCACATTCCTGGAACAATATTTACCACTTAAATTCGGTAGAAGGCAGTGAAGAGTATAGAGCTTTCCTGTCAGATGGCAGAACACTGCAAAAGTGGAATACTATTCATGATACAGAAGTACAAATATATGCTAAAGCAAGAGTAAAAGAGAGGGTTTTCTCGCTATCCCGCAAACTAATATCATTTTCAGATAAAAAACATATGGGCATCCTTAAAATTGAAATATCAGAAAAAGAACTCTTTGACAACCTTAAGATTGATAATGACAATAAAGAGTATTATTTTGTATTTGATGATGCAGGAAATATCGTTTCAGAAACCACGTATAATCAAATTCCCGAAGAATATAAAACAGAAATTGTTTCAATTCTGAAGGAAGAACAGGAACTAAACGATATATTTGAATTTGGAAAAGAGAAGCATATAGTTTGTTCCATTCCGATTGAACGAATCGGATGTAATCTTGTGGGCATAACCCCGTTAGAAAACTATATGGGAGATAATTCTAATTATACAACCATAATTATAGTTGTAATATTTGTAGCACTTTTAATTTTTGGAGTACTTATTTATTTTGTATCCAACCAGCTTACAAGAAGGTTAAAAATTTTGGTTAGAGGGTTAAAGTCAGTGCGAGACAGCAACATTAATATTAAACTGCCCACCGGAAGCAGGGATGAGTTTGGAGAATTGGCGGAAAACTTTAATCATATGACCAATAGAATTCATGAATTGATAGAACGTGTGTATAAGGCGCAAATTGTGGAAAAGGAATTGGAATTAAAGGCTCTTGAAGCTCAGATAAACCCGCATTTTTTGTATAACACACTCTCTACAATATCCTGGATGGCAAGAAAGGTAAACGCAGATAATATAGAGGATTTGGCTTTCCTTCTTTCAAAGTTTTACAGACTGGTTCTTAGCAAGGGCAACTCTATCATTTCTGTAAAAGATGAAATCGAGCTTTTGAATGCCTATGTTGAAATAGAGAAAACGCGATTTAATAACCTTTTTGAAGTGGTATTTGATCTTGATAAGGAAGCCCTTAACTACAATATGATAAAAATAATTCTGCAGCCTATAGCTGAGAATGCCATTAATCATGGAATAGCACCTAAAGGCTATAAGGGCACAATGATTGTAAAGTTAAGACAGGATGATGATAATCTTTACTTTTCAATAATAGATGATGGTGTAGGCATCAGCAGAAGTGTTCTTCAAAGCATATACAAGAGCGAGATTAAAAAAGAAAGAGTAAGTGGCTATGCCATTCAAAATGTCAGAGACCGAATTAATGCTGTGTATGGTGAGAAAGGACACATTAGCATTTTCAGCCGTCCTGGTATAGGGTGTTCAGTAACGATAGTAATTCCAAAACTATAAACTTTGCTAATTTGTTATATAAGAATGGATTTTTAAAATTGAATCCATTGTGAACATTTCCTATACTTAAATTAAAG
>JAAYNA010000074.1 GCA_012521105.1 Clostridiaceae bacterium | reverse complement strand
GGTAAACTATTTTTACACCGGCTCCGAACCTGATTAATAAGCAAAAAGGGTATAACATCGGTTCTCATTGAGAAAACTATCGTAAAACTGTACTTTTCGGGGAGGGTGTTTTTTGAAAATAGCTTCTTATCTTAAATCCATAATTCTGTTTAAACCCGAAGAACCCAAGAAACCTTTTGTTCTTGATGATTTTGAACACCGGCACGATGAGAATGCATCAAACAGAACAGAAGATGAAAATGCAGATGTCCCTGATGGAGATGAGGAGAAAGAAAAGGCCGATAACGATAAAAATAATGATTGCAATAGAAAAACTGAAAGAAAAAAAAAGATAACAAAACCAATTCCAATAGATAATAATGAAGGCAAGAATAATGAAGAAGAGAAAGAACATGCCGAAGATGGGAAAATCAGCAGTTCTTTCAGGACATGTCTTGAAGTGATAAAAAAAAGATATAGCGCAGATATAAATGGAGACTTTAAAATACGTGAGTTTAAAGTACGTGTGAAAGATAAGGTTTATCCTGCTTTCGTTTGTTTTTTCGATGGCCTGGTAAACAGTTCTATTATTAACAACAATATTCTTGTTCCGTTAATGACTTTGTCGGTTATGCCGATGGACACGGAAGAACAATCGGTAAGAGATATTATATACAGCCATTTAATTCCGCAAAACCAGATTAAAATGTGCAAAACATATCAGGAAGTTGTTGACGAAGTTAATTTCGGAGGCATTGGAATTTTTATTGACAGTTTGGATGTGGCTTTTGCTGCAGATGTGAAGGGCTGGGAGCACAGAAGTGTTGAAAAACCAACATCTGAACTGAATATACGCGGTCCCAGAGAGTCTTTTATTGAAACGAACAGAGCTAACTCTGCCCTTCTTAGAAAAATACTTAAAGATGAGAACCTGATTGTGGAAGATGTACTGGTTGGTGAAAGAAGCAAGACTCCCTGCAGTATCGTTTATATAAAAAACATAGCAAATACCAGACTGGTAGACGAAGTACGCAAGAGGCTTAAAAGTGTAAAAATCGCTTACTTACGTGACTCGGCCGAGCTTGAACAGTTTTTGGAGGACGACACTTTTCTTCCCGCGCCACAATTATTATTAACCGAGCGTCCCGATCGTGTGGCAGCATATTTGGGAGAAGGCCGTGTTGCAATAATAGTTCATGGGAGCCCGTTTGTAATAGTGGTTCCGGTAACTTTTTTCAACCTTATCCATTCACCCGAGGACTATTATTTGAGGTATCCTTACTCCACTTTACTTCGCTTTATAAGAATTCTGGGTATCCTGATTACACTCTTTCTTCCTTCAATTTATCTTGCCATAACCAACTACCATCAGGAGATGCTGCCTACCGACTTACTTCTTGCTATTGCATCATCAAGGGAGAAGGTTCCCTTCCCGACGATTGCAAGCATTCTTATCATGGAGATAGCTTTTGAGCTTATCCGTGAGGCAGGAATAAGAATACCGGGTCCGATAGGCCCAACTCTTAGTATTGTTGGTGGTTTAATATTGGGCCAGGCTGCTGTTTCAGCGAATCTTGTAAGTCCAATACTTATAATTATTGTGGCTGTTACAGGAATTGGTTCTTTTGCAGTTCCCGATTTTTCACTGGGATACTCTTTCCGTGCATTACGCTTTGTTTATATACTTCTGGCAGGTTTTGCAGGTCTTTTGGGAATAACTCTTGGAGTTTTCATACATTTTCTTTTGCTGGTAAATGCAAAATCCTTTGGTGTTCCTTTCTTTGCACCATTTGCACCAAAAACCACAGGGAAAAGAACTAATACCATATTTAGAGCACCCCTTTGGAAAGAAGAAGACAGACCTGATTTTGTGAATCCAAAGGATATTAAGCAGCAGCCTTTTATTAGCCGGGAATGGGTAATATCGGAGAAAGGAGTAAACACAGATGGATCAGAAGACCACAATCGGTAATTTCGAAGCAGCCTGCCTGTTGCTGAATTTGATTTTATCCAAAATTATACTTGATTTTCCCAGGACTGTTTCTGAAGATGCAGGAAGCGCTGCGTGGATAATGATTCTGCTGGATTCGGTGGTTGTATATTTACTGTTCTTGCTTATATCCCGACTATATAGGAAATTTGCCGGAAATGATCTTTTAGATGTAGGCGAGATTGCTCTTGGTGAAATTGGCAGGATAATTGCAGGTATTATTTTTCTAATCCAGTTTATGTATATAACTCATGTTGTACTCAGGCAATTTGCTGAGGATATAAAAGTCATCAGTCTTACATCCACTCCTGTCAGTATAGTGATCCTTTTGTTCTCTATAGGGATGATTGTGGGGGCCTATTTAGGGCTTGAAGCCATCAGCAGACTCCATGTTTTGGCGATACCGCTTTTAGCTGCTGCTTTTACATTAATACTTTTATTTAATATCCCCAGATATGACATAAGCAGACTTTCACCATGGTTGGGATTGGGCGTTAAAGCAATACTGCAAAAGGGTATAATAAATCTGTCATATTTCTCTGAATTAATTGCACTGTTTTTTTTAATGCCATTTTTGAAAAAGAAAAATAGTTTCGCAGAAATAGGACGGTATGGAATATTTTTTTCAGGACTTTTTCTTGTTTTGTCCTCGTTGTGTTATCTTATGGTATATCAATATCCAACTTCAACCGAGTTTTTCCTGCCAATGTATCAATTGGCCAGAACAATTAAAATAGGCAGGTTTTTTTCGAGGATAGAGGCGGCATTTATATTAATATGGGCTTCGAGTGCTTTCCTGTATCTAAGCTCCAGTTTGTATTTTATTACCTATATTTTTCAAAGAACTTTTAACCTTAAGTACCGTAAGCCATTAATAGTTCCTTTTATTATTCTTATTTTTACTTTAAGTCTGCTGCCTGAAAACCTGTACTCTACACTGCGGGTAGAAATGCACATATATCGCATTTTTTCCTGGATATTCACACTTGTTTTTCCGCTAATATTGGTTATTATTGCCTCAGTCCGGACTGGATCAAAGAAGCGCAGGGAGGAAGCTAAGCCATGATTATACGTATGAAAACAATTCTGATATTTTTAATAATTATTTCAATGATATTTTTAAGTGGTTGCTTTGATGCTTTTGAACCTGATGAGTTGGCTTATGTTGTTGCCCTGGGATTGGATGACGGAGCCGACGGTAATTTAATTATAACGCTGTTGCTTGCCGTGCCTATTGCGGTGGGGGTTGGGCCCGAACCAGGTGAAATTGAAAATGCAACAAATATAATAACAGTTGCAGCACCCACCATACTCGGAGGTATAAATATAGTAAACTCACTTATAAGTAAACGTATTAATTTTACCCATGCAAAGCTTATTGTTATATCAAAGGAACTTGCAGAACAGGGAGTAGAGAGATTTATAAATACATTTGCCAGGTTCAGGGAATTCAGGCCGGACACTCATATAGGTATAACAAGAGGCAGCGCAGAAGAATTCTTGAAAGAAAGTAAACCCGTTCTTGAATTCAATCCGTCAAAACACTTTGAATTGATCATGGAATCCTTTGAATATACCGGTTTTTCAAACGGAAGTACCATTGCAGAGTTTTATTGCAGAATGGAATGTACATGCAATGAAGCAGTAGCTATTTTATTGGATATTTCGCAGATTGAGGACTCAAAAGATTTAACCGAAGTCATGTATAATCTGAAAAATTCTGAAGGTGAAGTTTTGGAAGGAGATTACACCGCTACAGATATGCCGATTGTATACGAAAATAAAGTAAGGCAAATGGGTACGGCTGTTTTTAAGGCCGATAAAATGGTGGGAGAACTGACAGGCCGTGAAACCTTTTATTATCTTATGGTTTCCGGCAAATTAGGACAGGCGTATTATACATTGCCCGATCCTGGTGAAGGGGCCAAAAATATTACAGGAAAAAGAGAGTATATTACATTAAGGTTAGGGCAGGCAAGGAAACCTGAAATCAATGTCAAAATCAAGGAGAATAGGCCTGTCGTAAATGTTCAGGTTTCACTGGAAGGAGATATACTGTCAATAACCGGTAATAGTGATTACTCGACGGGTGAAGGCCTAAAAAAACTTGAAAACTATGCTTCAGGGTATGTTAAAGAAAGAGTTATTTCATTTCTTGAAAAAACCCGGGACGAATTTAAAAGCGATATCTGTTTCATAGGAAAGTCTGTAAAGAAAACCTTTTTGCTTTGGGACGACTGGATTAATTATAATTGGGCAGAGGAGTATGAAAACGCCGATTTTATCGTAGATGTAGAGGTAAAAATAAGACGCTCGGGTATAATGGTGAAACAAGTACCTGCAAATCAATTGAAAGGAGATATCAGGTGAATACGGTAGTAGTATTAATTATTTTAATAATACTGTTATGGGCCGGAATATATACCATCAGTTATGGAGTATGGACTTTCAGGGAAAATAAAAAAGGCGGAATTGCACTTTTTATATTATCCATTATTTGCATTATATTCCCATTGTACCTTTTGTGGATACGCAGATAATCAGGTGTGGTTCAGTCTGTGCATAGCCCTGTAGGTGTAAAATGGTTTTTTAAAAGAAAATTATATTCGCCTTTTATAAAATCAATTATTTTATTTGCAATAACCATATGTCCCTCTTTGTTCGGATGAATTCCATCTATGCATAAAAGCTCTGTAAAATCAGGAAAACGAAGAAATGCCCCTCTAATATCTATGCAAAGGGTTTTAGTTTCTTCTGCAATTTTCTGTATAACTGAATTATAACGCTCCTGCCACCAGTATATTTTGGTAACACTCCCCAACCATTTAAGAATATTTTCCTGTGCAACAGGATTGTTCTTACTGATCCAGTTCAAATACCTGTCAGCGTTCAGCGGTGGAAGATTCATTAATACCGGAATGCTTTTATTTTTTCTTACAAATTCTACTGTTTCAAAAAGAGCCTTCTCAAAAGTTTGAAAATCTGTCCTTGGTAAATGGATGGCGTCAGGATTTTTGGCAATTTCATCCCAGTTGAAATCACAGTCATTTCCGCCATATTCAATAAGTACTATATCGGGTTTATCATTGAAAATGTTGTTCTTTAGTTTTTGGATACCCTTAATAAGTGTGCTGCCAAAACGGGAAGCATTGTGAACAATGCCATTTAGCTTATCCCGAAGAAGCTCAACATAGTTTTCTTCAAGAATTGTATATTTCTTTTTATTTTCATCGTACACAACTCCTCTAGATATGGAATCGCCCGATACAACTATCTTAACCGGACCCTGCTCAAGTATAATTGACATCTGATGCACCTCTGATAATTGGTCTTTTTTACCATTAAAACACGGTAATTTCTGTTATTTTAAGTATATCCCAATAAATTCATTTTTACAACAGAAACATGTTTTCACAGGAAATATATATGACTAACGATTTATTGCCGGCTTGTATATGCCTTTTTAGTTTATTAACTTATCTGATAATTGTTATATTTCAACTGGTAAGTCTTTATTTATAATATTTTTCTTAGATTATTGAATTATTCCGTTTAAATAAATCAATTCGAAAATTTTGACAGTTGGAAAAATATATATTATAAAGTATAAACTGATTCGGGAACCGAAATTAAGCAGGTTCCTTTCCCGTCTATTATATTAAAATGTATTCCAACAACTAATATGTTATGTTCATGAATTATAAAATTCTATCATATATTCACATTATTTTACTTAAATTGTTGATTAGTACCAACAAAAGCAATATAATAGTTGATAAAAGGTTTAACTGATAAATTTTATCTATATTGGTTTACATGTATATCTGCAGACAATTTTATGAAAAAATGGTTTTGCAGCTGCCTCTTTTATCCTGTCTGCAATGAATTTTTAGCAGGTAAAGGTTTATTAGTATGTTAAGCAAAGTTTATGCATGTGGATTACTAGGTATTGACGGATATATGGTTTCAGTGGAAACCGATATAAGTAAGGGCATACCGGCATTTGACATAGTTGGTCTGGGAGATGTGGCAGTTAAGGAAGCAAAGGAACGGGTACGGGCTGCAATCAGAAATTCAGGTTTTGAGTTTCCTTCGCGCAGAATAACCATTAACCTTGCTCCCGCAGACCTGAAAAAAGAAGGAACATCTTATGATTTGCCCATAGCAGCAGGAATTCTTGCTGCAACCGGTGTCATTTCATGTAGTGCAATTTCAAATTGTGTCCTTACAGGCGAGCTTTCTTTGGACGGAACACTTCGCCCTGTGTATGGTGTTCTGCCTAAAACAATAACTGCAAAGGAAAAGGGTTTTGAAATAATCTTTACACCTTATGAAAATGCTAAAGAAGCATCGGTAGTAAAAGGTATAAAAGTAATACCCGTTACAAACCTTTCCGAACTGGTAAAGCATTTAAATGGCGAAATTAGCTTACATTGTATTGAGAGGGAGCAGGATTTCCTTTCTGATGAAGACTGTAAAAACCAACCCGATTTTGCTGATGTAAAGGGACAGGAACATGTTAAAAGAGCATTGGAAGTTGCAGCCGCAGGTGGGCATAATTTGATAATGATAGGAAGTCCGGGTTCCGGAAAAACAATGCTTGCCAGAAGAATGCCATCAATACTGCCCGATTTGTCTTTTGATGAGGCACTTGAAATAACCAAAATATACAGTGTTGCAGGCCTTGTGCCCCCGGATTCATCCCTTGTTACAAAAAGACCGTTTCGTGCTCCTCATCATACAGTTAGCGCAATATCACTGATTGGCGGCGGGAGAATTCCCAAACCTGGGGAAGTCAGCCTGGCGCATTTGGGTGTGCTTTTTCTTGACGAACTGCCCGAGTTTGGCAAAAACGCCCTTGAGGTCCTCAGACAGCCCCTTGAAGATGGATTTGTTCATATTTCAAGAATCAACGCATCAATAACATATCCATGCAATACAACACTAATTGCTGCAGCAAATCCATGCAGGTGCGGATTTTATCTTGATGACACAAGAGAATGCACCTGTTCACAACAGGAGGTGAAAACTTACCTGGGAAGACTGTCGGGGCCATTAATTGATAGAATAGATATTCAGGTAGATGTACCTACCTTGAAATACAGTGAATTGCATTCTGAAACAGCTTCAGAGCCCTCCAGTGCTATACGTAAAAGAGTAAACAAAGCAAGAAATATTCAAAGAAAGCGTTTTTCACAAGCGGGCATCTATTGTAATGCCCAAATGACTTCACCAATGGTCAGAAAGTACTGCCGCCTTGGAAAAGAAGAATCTGAACTACTAAGGGAAGCTTTTGCTGCATTAGGACTTACTGCACGATCTCATAACAAGATCCTGAAGGTTGCCAGAACTATTGCAGATCTGGACGGAGCAGAGAACATTAATGCTGTACATATTTCAGAAGCCATACAATACAGGATACTGGACAGAAATTTGTATTAACAGGAGGATGGCATGAACCTGGACTTGAAAGAGTGGATTTGGTTTGCAAATCTGAGGGGTATTATCACAAGAAAAAAGGCAGAACTGCTGAGAATTTTTGACAGCCCGGCAGAAATATACAAAGCTGATGCTGTTGAATTGGCAAAGACCGGTGTGCTGAGCCGTGATAATATTACTGCCATATTATCAAAAGAATACAGAGAATCGGTTGACAGAACAATCGAGGAAATACACAAGAAGCATATAGATGTTATTACTCTGAACAGCAGTAACTATCCTGAATCATTGAAAAATATCTGCGATCCTCCAATATGTCTTTACGTAAAAGGGAAACTAATTGCAGACGAGCTGGCAATTGGCGTTGTTGGTTCAAGACGGGCTTCGGGCTATGGGATTTCTCTTGCTAAAAAGATTTCCAGTGAACTTGCGCAGTATAATATTTGCATAGTAAGCGGTATGGCCAGAGGAATAGATACAGCTGCCCACCTGGGGGCATTATCTGTTAAGGGACGGACAATAGCAGTTTTAGGATGCGGACTTGACGTGGTTTATCCGCCTGAAAACAAAAGATTGATGGAAAATATTATAGAAAACGGTGCGGTAATTTCCGAGTACCCTCCCGGTGTCGAACCTTCACCTCATCACTTTCCGGTAAGGAACAGAATTGTAAGTGGAATGTCGGTTGGTGTATTGGTGGTTGAAGCCGGTGAGAAAAGCGGCTCTCTTATAACAGCACATCTGGCATTGGAGCAGGGCAGGGATGTTTACGCACTGCCAGGGAACGTAATAAGCATTAACAGCAAAGGTACAAATAAACTGATACAGGATGGGGCAAAGCTAGTAACATCTGTCCAGGATATACTTGAAGAACTTCATTGGTATAAATGCTTTGATACGAAAAATGTATTAGACTTAAGCAGTTATAGAAGTAACAAGAAAATTAACGATGAACTTGGTACTGAAGAAAAGGATGTTATTGGGCTGCTTTCGGTTGAATCCCTGCAAATAGATGAAATTCAAAAAAAGCTATCTATAGAAATGCCTTTATTACATAGTATTCTGTTAAGCCTTGAAATGAAAGGGCTTATTAAACGTGAGCCGGGTGGAAAGTACCGGATTGAAATTTGATGAATTAACATAAAAGGAGTCATTTTGAATTTATGAAACTTTTTATAATATGGTTCGTCTTATATAAAAGAAACAGCATATAAAGAAGCAATACAAAAGATAAGCTTTTTTATTAAAGGAGTTGTTTATCTTGCCTTACAGAAAAAGTATCAATTTACTGCTTATACTCTTAGTAAGCATTTCTGCAATACTAATGTCACAGCAGACAGAAGTATTTGCCCAGCCGGTTCAGGCCGATATTAACATCGAAGTTGAAGGAGGTTTTGGTGGTATTGCAAAGCTGGGTGCTTGGTCTCCTGTATCGGTCAGAATCTGTTCGTTAAACAGGAACATTTCAGGTGAAATAGAAATTGAAGTAAATACTGACCAGGAAAGGAAAGTAGTTGTTTCAAAGCCTGTTGAGCTGATTGCAGGTATTGAACAGGAAGTGCATTTTGAAATTCCTGTGGTCACTGCTAAAAAAGGTATTGAGATCCGGCTGACAGAAAATAAAAAGGTGCGGGCTGAGATGACTTATAGTTTTAAAAGGCTTCTTCCGCCAAATGTTATGATGATTGGTGTCTTATCGGAAGACAGCGAGGCCTTTAACTGGCTAAACGGAAATACTGTTCCGGTAGCAACCGGTAAAGAAATGGACGAAAGAATAAAACTGATGATAGCGGCCGGCCAGTTAAGTCCGTCTACAGCATCAGCCGTTCCGGTGCAGGAAGACTATTTCCAGAAATACGAAGCTGTTGTTGTTCCGCTGAATAGAAATTCTTTTCCTGAATTAATCGAAGTAATGGATGGTTTTGATTTTCTTATTATCAGTAAATATGATACGTCTTTATTAAACAATACACAGATTTCTGTTCTTGAAGAATGGGTTGAATCGGGCGGAGTATTAATTGCCGGTACCGGACTTTCATGGCAGAAGGTATATCATGGACTGCCGGAAGACCTTAAACCATTTTCGATAACAGGAATCGAGGATGTTGAAACTGCTGAAACTTTAGAAAAGTTTACAGGCAGAGAGGCCGATGGTATAAACTTAAAACTGGCAAAAGGTGAGCTTGGTTTTGAATACATAACCGACAGTACACCTAATGACGCAGGACCTGAAAATCAATACCTTCTTTATGATAATTATGTTATAGCGGGAGATGATAATAATCCAATAGCAATAAAATACCAAGAAGAAGACGGGGCTATTGTTATTCTAACCTTTGATCCTACTGTAGAGCCGTTTGCATCGTGGTATTCAAAGACAGCATTTATGGAAAATGTTTTTAAGTATGTAAAAACCGCCATTAAAGAGCGGTTCTATGATTATGGCAATGGCTATTACAGAAAATATTCAAGCAGCAGCTGGGATATCCAATATCTCGCAACCGATGTTCCCTTTGATAAGGTACCCCCTTTCAGATTAATGTTTATAATTCTAGGCATTTATATTTTACTGGCAGGGCCGGCTTTATACATTATTCTTAAAATTACCGACAGGAGAGACTTGGCATGGGTACTGATTCCTGCACTGTCTGTTTTGTTCCTTTCGGGTATGTATCTTTTCGGGTTTAAAACCAGGTATAACACTGCAATAGTAAATACAGCTTCACTGATTGAAATAAAACCGGGTTCAAACAAAGCTTATGTATCATCGGCTATAGGTATTTTTAACAACCGCCGAGGCACCCTGTCAATTGAGTATGATGACGAAAACAGTATTCAGGCGCCTTTCATTGATCAGGATAATTATCATCGATATTACGGTGGAGAAACCGAAGGTAAAGTTGTTGCAAAATATACAATAAGTGATCAGGTCAAATTAGAGAAGTATGATGTAGCACTATGGACACCCAAGGTGCTTTATGCTCAGCAAACTATCCCAATCAAAGGGGATATTCTTAATAATATCACAATAAAGGATGGATGCCTTAAGGGTGTTATTGAGAATTCAACACCTTATGATTTGCTTGATACTGTGATTATTATTGGAAACAATATTATCCGAATTGGTGATATTGTTGCATGGGATTCTATTTCTTTGGATATTCCTTTCGACAGCGAAGATGTATATAAACAGCCCGAGGAGTATCTTAATGCAATGTATGGAAGGACATGGTACAGCACTCCCAAAGAATATCCTGAGAATTTCAGGGAAATGAATCAAAAACGCAGGCTTTTTGAGAACTACCTGAATCGGTATTACAATGCCAACTGGGGAAGGCCAGCATTTACTTTGCTTGCCATGAATGAGCAGGAATTTGACTATGGCTTGACGGTGAATGAAAAGGAACCTCAGAAATATAATAAGAATCTTATTCTGATGGATTCTGCCCTTAGCTTTGAATCGGGGCAGGAAGTGGAAATACCGGCAGGAATTGTAATCCCCAGTATGTACCAGGAAAAGGACATTGCGTGGTATGAAAAGAATAACAACTTACTGATACACAGTACAGGGGATTTGGAATTTGAATTCTTACTGCCGGATAATATAATTGTAAACGAAATGCGTCTTTATGTAGAAAGCTATATACCACTAAGTGCAAAGTACATAATGAATCAGAATTCACCAGGGCAAATTGATATTTTATCAAATAAATACGAATTCTACCTGTACAATGTGAAAACAAAAGCCTGGGATGAATTGGAATATGATACCAATGAAGGTTATATTCTTGATACAACAATCAGAGATAATGCATCACAATACATTGGTTTGGGAAATGTAGTGCGCATGAAAATAAGCGTAGTAGAACTGGGGCGTCCTGAAGAGGAAGTGTATAATAGTTATTACGAAGAAGTAATCACAATGCCCGAAATCTATATAAAGGGGGTATCCAGATGATGGTGGTAGTAGAAAACCTTACGAAGAAATTTAAAGGGACCTTGGCTGTGGACAGGCTTAACATGGAGATCCCCGAAGGTGAAATTTATGGTTTTGTAGGAGCCAATGGTGCAGGAAAAACAACAACCATGCGAATTATCGCAGGGCTTCTTGCTCCTACATCGGGAAGGGTTTTAATTGATGGAATTGATGTTTCGAAGGAACCTTTAAAAGTTAAGGAACGAATGGGTTATATGCCGGATTTTTTTGGTGTATATGATGATTTAAAGGTGTCGGAGTATATGGCTTTTTATGCCGGGCTTCAGGGAATTTACGGTGCAAAATGCATTGAGTTAACCCATTCTCTTTTAGAACTGGTTCGTCTTACACATAAGAAGGATGCCTATGTGGATACGTTGTCCAGAGGTATGAAACAGAGATTATGCCTTGCCAGAAGCCTGATCCACGATCCTGAATTTCTTATTCTGGATGAGCCTGCTTCAGGTCTTGATCCAAGGGCGAGGGTGGAGATGAAGGAAATACTGAAGGAGCTTCGTTCAATGGGAAAGACTGTATTGATTAGCTCTCACATCCTTCCCGAGTTATCCGAACTTTGTACTTCGATTGGAATAATAGATGCAGGGCGCTTAGTTGCAAGCGGTTCTGTAGCAAATATTACAGAAAAACTGTCCCAATCGGGACTGATAAAAATCAAGGTAGCGGAAAAAGAGGAGGAAGCTGTGAAAATTCTGATGGAAATGCCTGAAATAGCAGAGCTAAGCTCGGTTGCAGGAGTTCTGGAAGTCAAAGTTAATGGCGGAGAAGATGTTTATGTCAGAATTCTAAAAACTCTCGTCGGGAATGAAATACCTGTTGTTTCATTCCATCCTGAAGAAAGCTCTCTCGAAGCTGTCTTCATGAAGCTAACCGAAGGAGGGGACCAAAATGAGAATTAATCCTGTTCTGCAAAAAGATCTGAAAACAAAACTGCGCGGGTGGAGAGCACCTGTTCTTATAAGTTGTTATATAGTACTTTTAGCAATTGTATTGATTCTGTATTTTGCCGGCAGTGACATGCTGAGTTTTTATAATGTGAGCGGCTTTAATCCCCGGCTTGCAGTAAATGCCTATAACATTTTGACTGTATTTCAGTTTGCATTACTTTTTATTGCTGTACCTGCAATAACAGCAACATCCATAAGCGGCGAGCGTGAAAGACAAACCCTTGATCTGATGCTTGTAACCAAAACCCCTCCCAGAAAGATTATCATTGGTAAAATTGTTATATCCATTGCTCATACAATGCTTCTTTTAATCTCTTCAATGCCTGTACTGGGTGTGGTATTTTTCTTTGGGGGTATTGGAGTTGCAGATATTGCAAAACTATTGTTATTTTATATTTTTACTGCATTTTTTGTTGCAAGCAGTGGTGTATTCTTTTCCACATTATTCAGAAGAAATATTACAGCCATTATTACGACTTACCTTTTTTTGGGCTTTATAACCTTCGGACCGTTTATACTGTTCCTAATACACATGTATATAAAAGAAACAACCACAGCTATTGCATACAGTCTAAGTTATGCAGAAATTTTAGGGATACTGTTCCCCTCACCGGTATTCGGTTTTACTTCGTTCTACTTCAGCGCAGCTTCAGATTATTATGGTTATGGCTATGATTTATGGGGAAGTGTAGCTATGTATATTGATGGTTACATTGCCCAGGAAACAGGGATATTAAGGCTATTGAAACCGTGGATTGCAAACGGTCTTTTTAGTATAATTGCTTCAATACTGCTTATTTTATTAAGTGCGGCAATCCTTAATCCTATAAAAAGAAAGAGATAAATTATATATGGATAAAAAATATATTCTTAAGGCTTTAAGGCCACTGAAAATAAAGATTTATCTTCATAAAGCAATAAAGATACTTCTGTCTGCATTGCTTGTTTCGGGTTTTATATCGCTGATATTAGTGATAGTTTCCCGGTTTGCTGTTATTCCTTTCGTCAGGCATAAAATGTTTATGATAACAGTGACAGGCTTTTTTATGGCACTTTTTGTGTCCTTGTATTTCATCCCTTCCCGAAAACAGCTTATTATGACTGCAGACAGTCTGGGATTAAAAGAAAGAGTTATTACCGCATGGTATCTGATTGATGATGATTCGGAAATAGCTGCACTGCAAAGACAGGATACGAAGAGGGTGCTTGAAAACACAAAGCTTACCGCAGCTTATAAAATGTCAATTGAAAAAAGCCTATATATACTCGCAATCTGTTTTATAACAACCGCCTTTTTATTAACATTTATCCCCGGCAGGGTGTTTAATGAAACCAGAATCAGAGAATCACTTATACAGCAAATGAAAGAGCATGAAAAGCTGATTGAAGAAGAGATTAATAGTCAGAAGCAAAAAAGTCCTGATATCAGTGATGAGCAATTGAGCCAGTTGAAAGAAGCTCTTGAAAAACTTAAAGAGGAATTTAAAAAATCCGAATCTGAAGAGGATGCCCTGAAAGCTTTGGCACAAATGGAAAATCTGATTGAAAAGCTAAAGGTGCAGGATCCCCTCAATGATTTAAAAACTCTGGAAAGTATTTTAAGCGACTCGCCACTCACAAAGGATTTAGCAGAAGCACTTAAAAATGATCATGAAGAGGCTTTACAGGAAGCCCTCGAGCAATTGGCAGAGGAACTTGAAAATGAAGAGAAAGCTAAGGAATTTACCGAAATGCTTAATCAGGCAGCAATGAATATGAGTGATAACTCCATGCTTGCCGACGCACTTCTAAACCTTGCATCAACAGCAGGTTCCGAAAGTATAAGCCGAAATGAGCTGGCTCAAAGGCTTATGGAAATAGTCCAGCAAACAGAAGAGAATGCATCGGGTCAGCAGGATTTTAAAAAAGCCCTTGCAGATGTCAGTGAGGCCTTGGAAAAAGCACGAAGATCAATAACTGCAGTTGTTCAAAGAATAGCTTCCAATAATGCAGGCAAAAAAACGGGACAATCGGAAGGTAACAATGGCAGCAATCAGGGGAAAGGTGGACAACAGCCAGGAAGTGGAAGGAAAATCCAAAAAGGGGCAGGCAGCGAAAACCGAAGTGAAAGTCAAGGTGGAAGCCAAAGCGGTAATGAAAGTGGAAGTAATCAACAGAGTGCCGGTGCAGGTGCTGGTGCCGGAGAAGGAACGACAAGCATTGACATGGGATATAATGAAGGCGACCTGCCAGGCCGTGGAAGAGCCCCGGGCGAAAGAAAAGAGGAAGAATATAAAAAAATTTATGTTCCGGAGCGTTTAGGAGGCGAGGGTGATGAGACCAATCTGCCAGGTCGGAAGCTGGATTCGGGCAGCAGCACTTATAGTGAAGCAGACGGAGCACCTGTAAAAAAAGGAGCAATGGTGCCATACAGGGAAGTGTTAAGTAAATACCGGGAAGAAGCAGTTCAAACCATGGAAAGGCAGGATATACCCATTGGTATGAAAGAACTTGTTAAGTCTTATTTCAGTACACTGGATTAAATAGTTAAAAACGCTTGCAGGGCATTTGCTGCAAAATGTGTAAAGAACGCTTTATTGCTCGCGTTTATCTCATAATTTATACAAGCACTTATTGAGTTAATAATCAGGGAGGATTGAAGGGTGCATAACGGTAAAGAAAGTTTTGAAAAAGTATTGGATACTGTCTCCAGAATAGAGACCGAAGTTTCAAGGCATATGATAGGGCAAAGAGAAATTATCAGGCAGGTTATTATGTGCATTCTGGCAGGAGGGAATGTACTTCTTGAAGGAATGCCCGGGCTTGGCAAAACAAGGCTTGTCAATATACTTGGGAAAGTTATGGGGCTTGAATTTTCAAGAATTCAATTTACCCCCGACCTAATGCCTGCGGATGTTACAGGTACAAGTATCGTGGACAGGAAAGAAAGCGGAGAGGGGATGTTCCGTTTCCAGCCCGGACCTATATTCAGCAATATTGTACTGGCCGACGAAATAAACCGGGCAACTCCGAAAACCCAAAGTGCAATGCTGCAGGCAATGCAGGAACGAACGGTTACCGTGGCAAATACTACTTACAAACTGCCGGCACCATTCTTTGTACTAGCCACTCAGAACCCGATTGAAATGGAGGGTACATATCCTTTGCCCGAAGCACAAATGGATAGATTTCTTTTTAAGCTTAATGTACCATCGCCCGACTTTAACGAATTGAAGGAAATTATCCTTTTAACTACCACAAACAGGGAAGAAACTGTTGAAACGGTTACAAATGCCGATGAAATACTTCAAATACAAAGAGTATCAAAAGAAATTCCAATAGCAGAGCCGGTTCTTGATTATGCAATAAGGCTTGTTATGGCTACACGTCCCGATCATGAAGCATCACCCGAACCGGTTAAAAAATACGTAAGATATGGTTCAAGCCCACGCGGAGCCCAGGCAGTTATCAGTACCGCACGAATAAGAGCTCTTTTAAGCGGAAGGTATAATGTTTCCTTCGAGGATATTCAAACGGTAGTATATCCTTCACTAAGGCACAGGATATTTGTTAATTTTGATGCAGTTTCCGAAGACATTACATCTGATATGATAATTGACGGAATAACAAAGGATGTGAAGACTTATCAGTGAAAGTTCTTGATAGCGTCGAACTGAAAAAAATTCACTCACTTTCCATGCAGATAAAACTTCCCGTTTCAGGACAGGCAACGGGAAACAGAAAATCGAAGAGTAAAGGCAGCTCTGTAGAGTTTTCAGATTTCAGGGAATACACACCCGGTGATGATTTCAGGCGTATAGACTGGAATGCCTATGGGCGTTTTAACAGGCTTTTTGTAAAGCTCTATATGGAAGAGCGGGAAGCCCCTGTTCAGGTTTTTCCTGATATAAGTTTGTCGATGGATTATGGAAACCCAAACAAGTTTGCAGCTGCGTGCAGACTGGCTGCTGGAATTTCGTATATAAGCCTTTTATCTTACGACAGCGTATATATAAATCCATGGAATGATAAAGTACAGGGTACTTTCGGTCCCTTCCGTACCCAGTCGGCCTATGCGAAGGTTGATGCTTTACTTGCCGGTTTAAGGGCTTCAGGTGCAAGTAACTTTTCAGATGCGCTTAAGTATATGGAGTGGAAAGCCGGGCGGGGGGTTAGCGTAGTAATCACCGATGGCCTTTTAAAAGACGGGCTTGAAGAAGGTATTAAATATTTAAAATACAAAAACCAGGATGTTTTTCTGTGTCTGTTACTTTCACCTGAAGAAATGTCACCTGCTTTGAACGGTGCCCTTAAACTTGTAGACAGTGAAACGGGTGAGGCAATTGAAGTTACAGTGTCGGCTTCTTTATTAAAAAAGTATGAGGAATCATTGAGGCAGCATTTGGTGAGTTTAGGTGAACAGTGCAGAAAATGGGGTGTTCACTTTACAACGCTGACTTCGGATATGCCTGTGGATTTAATGTTAAAATCAATTATTACCTGATTTAAGTGCCTCTTTAGGGGCCTTTATAAAGGATGTGAGCTTTTGTCGTTTGAAACGCCTTTTGGTTTTATTGGCCTTTTGGCAATACCTCTGATTATATTACTGTATATTCTGAAACAGAAAAGGGAGAAGGTTACGGTTCCCAGCCTTATTTTATGGAGCAGGGTTTTAAGCGACATGCAGGCAAAGACCCCATGGCAGAAACTTCAAAAAAACTTGCTTCTTTTTCTGCAGATAATGGCTGCTATTCTTATTGTTCTTGCATTAACCGGGTTTTCGATATTACATGGGCAGAATGCAGCCAATTCGGTGATTATTGTGATTGATCATTCCTTAAGTATGGCATCCACCGATATAGAACCCACAAGGCTCGGTGCTGCAAAAAAGGATGCGGCAGAATATATAGATGTTCTGCCCAATAACTGCAGGGTAACTGTTGTAAGCATCGGAAGAGAAGCCGATGTGCTGATTTATGCGTCAACATCAAAGAAGGATATAAAAAAAAGTATTGAGTCAATACAGCAGTCATCCGGCTATGCAGATATGGTTAAAGCAGAAGAGCTGGTTCTATCGCTTAAAAGAGAGGATCCCGATGCACAAATTGTCCTTTTTTCAGATACACCTTTAAGGTTTGGAAATGAACAGATACAGTTTTCAGAATATAAAAAACAGACCGACAATGTTGCTGTTACGGGCTTCACCCATACAAAAACCGGTGAAAATATTACAGCTGTTACTACTATACGAAACCAGGGGAGCAGTGAGGTTGAAATAATTGTCAGTTTATACGGAGACAATGAGTTTCTTGATTCTCAATGGGTTACAGTACCCGCCTCTGAAACAAAAACCGTATGGTGGGATAGAATACCGGGTACTGTAAAAACCATGAGGGTAAGTATAGAAACTGAAGACATACTACCCGATGATAACAATGCTTATGAGGTAATACTTTCAGAAGAAACTGTAAAAGTACTTTTGGTATCCGGTGGGAATTTATTTCTTGAAAAGGTATTTTCTCTGATAGAAGGGGCAGAACTAATCAGAACATCACCTGAGGATGAGATTTACGAAGGTTACGACTTATATGTATTTGATGGCCTGGTGCCTTCGAGACTTCCTGAAGACGGAAATATTTTACTTTTCGCACCACCACCCAATAATCTTTTTTCTGTTGGTAAATGGATGGATACGCCTGAAGTTGGTCTGTCCGATCATGAAATATTTAAGTATCTGGACAAATTAACCTTTTCCATTGGCAGAACGCGTATTATTGAAAAACCTGAGTGGGCTGAAGTAATAATGGAGCACAATGGAAATCCGATTATAATGGAAGGCACTGTTGGAAATTTAAGAATTCTGATATTCGGGTTTGATTTACTAGAAACAGATCTTCCTTTAAGAACCGAGTTTCCAATTTTAATCTCCAATATCGTTAATGAATACGCCCCTTCCAGGGGAACTGTGATACAGCGCTTGTTTACAGGTGATGCGGTACAGTTTCGCTTAAACCCTGATACACTTAAAGCCTATGTTCACCTTCCCGACCAAAAGCGTTTGTTAATAGCGCCCCCAATCCCCGCCGAACCTTTTTTGGATACCGGTGAACCTGGAATTTACATTCTCGAGCAGATTAAAGACAGAGGCAGTGTAAATACATTTTTCGATGTAAACATCCTCGATGAATGGCTTATGGAGAAAGATTCATATACAGGCAGTACGGGCGCAGGTACTGAATATAAAATGAGTGTACCCTTGCAAAAAACATCCTTTAAATTAACGCTGCCTCTGTTATCTATGGTAATTGCAATACTTTTATTTGAATGGTGGTACTATGCAAACAGGAATTACATTTGACAATTGGTGGGCTTTGGCACTTATTCCGGTGTTTATTGCCTTTATAGTAATAGTTAGCAAAAACCTTTATTTTAATTCGGTGTTCAGGAAACGCATAACGATAATGCTTCGGATTATGCTTATATTATGTTTGTCCATTGCATTGGCATCCCCTAATATAAAAACAACCTTAAACCGGACCTGCACCATTTTCATTGCCGATGTAACCGACAGCTTAAGCCAAAACAGCGGCAATTTGGAATCTTTCATTCAAGAAACCTTAAATTATGCTACAAAGAAGGATATTACCGGTATTATATCCTTTGCCCGTGATGCAGTGGTTGTTAAAATGCCCGATCCGAATAATAAATTTTCTCCGTTAAACACCATGGTAAAGACCGATGGTTCTAATATCGAGAACGCATTAACACTGGCCCATTCAATAATGCCTAAAAACACAGCAAAGAGATTAGTGCTTTTAACCGATGGAAAAGAGACATCGGGGAATTCTGTTGAAAAAGCAAAGCTGTTAAATCGGCTTGGATATACAATTGATATAGTGCCTTTTGAAACTAATATCCAAAATGAAGTGCAGATTGAGGAATTTGCCGCTCCAAAACAGGTAAATGCAAAGGAACGGTATGATATATCATTAAAAGTAAACAGCAATGTAGATACAAAAGCGGTAATAAGGCTTTATCAAAACAGGACCCTGGCTCAGGAAAAGGAGGTTGAACTTTACAGGGGTGAAAATCTTTTTACTTTCACAGATACTTCCGAAGAAAGCGGAATTGTTACATATACTGCTGAGATTGTTGCAGACCGTGATACTGTACTTCAGAACAATCAGCTGTCTGCTTTTGCTCAGGTTTTAGACCAGCCATGTATAATGCTTGTTGAAAGAGGAAACAGTGGTGAAAACCTGGTGAACTTTATTGACGAGTATGCACAGATTATCAGGGTAAATCCGGATGAAGTGCCTGTTTCAATGCGGGAAATAATTAAATATGATGCTTTTATCCTTGTTGATATTTCCTATGAGTGGCTTAACGAGGATTTTGTGACACTTCTTGAGCAGGCCATTAAACATCAGGGCAAAGGACTTCTGGTAACAGGCGGTGAAAACAGCTACGCTCCTGGATGGTATAACGGTACACCTCTTGAAACTGTTTTACCGGTAAATATGGATATAAGCCAGAAAGAAGAAAACCCCAACCTCGGACTTGTACTTGTAATAGATAAATCGGGAAGTATGTCGGGTGGTGAATACGGGGTATCAAAGCTGGAACTTGCAAAAGAAGCGGCAATACGTGCAGCAGAAGTGCTTGAGGATACCGATCAGCTTGGCGTAATCGCTTTTGACGATGCACTACAATGGGTTGTAAAAACTGAGCCTATTACCGATAAAAAGAAGGCAATTGATATGATTGGCTCGATAAGGCCCGGAGGAGGAACCCAGATTCTTCACCCCCTGGAAGCAGCGTGGCAGGATCTTCGAGAAAAAGATACAAAGCTTAAGCATATTATTTTATTAACCGATGGACAGGCTGAAAAGTATGGCTATGAAAGAGTTATTCATGGTTTAAATGAGGATGGTATTACCCTGTCAACCGTTGCCGTGGGACAGGGAGCAGACACTCTATTATTGAAAGCCCTTGCTTATGGTGGAATGGGCAGATTCTATCAGACCGACGAATTTTCTGATATACCAAGCATCTTTGCAAAAGAAACCTTTCTTGCAGGACAGAAATATCTTCAAAATCGCCACTTTTACCCTGAACTTGTGTCATCAATGGGACTTTTAAAGGGAATTGAAGCATTACCACCTCTTGATGGGTATGTTGCGACAAAAATAAAGCCATCCTCCCATACAATATTCAGAAGTGATACCGACGACCCGGTTCTGGCAGTATGGCAGTACGGGCTGGGAAGAACAGCTGCCTGGACTTCGGATATCCAGGGCGTTTGGACTTCGCAATGGTCAATGTGGCAGAATGCCCCTCTGTTTTGGGGAAACCTTGTCAGCTGGCTTATACAGAAAAACATCAACACCGGCTATTCCGTTGATACTGCGTTAAGGGACGGAAGGGGTGTGATAACACTAACCTTCGAGAAGGATTTTCCACGGGATGACACTATTGAAGGAGTTGTTGTAGCCCCTGACGGCACTACATCGGATATAAAGCTTTATGTGAAAGAACCGGGTATATATGAGGGCGAGATTGATAAAAACGATCCGGGAGCATATATAATAAACCTTAAGGCTCCCGCGCTGGATACCATAAGTACGGGTATTGCCATGCCTTACTCCGGTGAGTACAGGCTATTGGGGGATGCAGGCAATTTCCTTAATAAGCTTGCAAAAGCAGGTGGGGGAAGGATTCTAACAGATCCCGAACAGGTTTTCAGTGGCAATGTGCAAAATACCGGAAGTATAAGGAATATATCAAATCTTTTCATTATACTATCGTTAATATTGCTCCTTCTGGACATTACATTCAGAAAACTTCAAATTTCCATAGATTGGCTTGCAGAGTTTTATAATAGAAGAATGGCTTCGGTTATTAACGGCATGGTTAATAAACTGATATGGGAGAGAAATATTAAATTTACACCGACAGCAAAAAGATACACAGATTTGCCAGGGGAAAACGAAACCGCCGGCCCTGAAGATGTTCCTGGCTCAATAACAGTAAAAGACGATAAAAGAGAACAAACTGAAAAGGAGCCCGAAAAGCGAGCTCCTGAAGAAAAGGATCATATTGGTGCACTGCTTAACAGAAGGAAGAAATGGAAGTAAGCCTATTTTTCCTTCTGATAATCCTTTAGTGTTTTTTCGGTAATATCCTCAATAACACCAAGGATATTCATTACAAACACAAAATCATACCTGTCCCTGTAAAAAGTGGAGTAGGGAAGTGTGTATGTTAATAAATCGGTTGGTATCCCTATTTCCTCAGCATGAATGGTTTGTCCGAATTTTTTGTATATGTTCTTATACTCATCCCAGCTTGGAAGAAAATCAAGAACTTTAATGATTTTATCCCAGTTATTAACTATGGAATTATAATGATTTTCAAAATCTTCTTCGGTAAGATTTAAACACTTATTTGATTTTTCAAGAACTGAAAGGAAACTTTCACCAAAACATTTTACAACCTGTTTCCTGAAAGCTTCACGGTTTAAAATCCTATGTTTTGCCTTTTCCCTGTCCAGGCTGGAAATGTCTATCTTTTTAAAGTACTCATACATTCTAAGATAATAGCCTGTTGAACATCCCACTGCTGTGCCATGCAGTGCATATGGTTTTTCTGCTTCCAGCATCCTTGTTTCCCAAATATGTCCCTGATTATGTTCCACAGAAGCCACCGCACGGGTCTGACCGGTGGTGAAAATGGTTATTCCGGCAAGAATAAGGCCTTCAATAATTGCTTTAAGCCCTTCATCGGTGGCATTGCGTATTTCTTCAACATTGTCGGTTAGCTTTGCCAGGGCCTGGGTTATAAGGCTTAAAGCCTGTTTGTCAACTTCTTCGCCCGTTGTTATATTGGATAAAAGCCAGTCTGCTTTCGCAATATACTTTCCATACACATCGCCAAAACCAGCGACTGTAAGTTCTGTAGGAGCATTTTTCAAAACTTCTGTATCAAGAACAAGAATTTTAGGAGCACTGCCATGTCTGTGAACTTTTTTTCTGTCAAAAATCATCGGCGATGTTACAGAAGTGTATCCATCCATTGAAGCAGCTGTTCCAATGCTTACAAAAGGTTTTTTGGTAATAAATGAAACAAAACGGGTTATATCGTTTATCACACCCGAACCACATGCAATAAGGAAGTCCGGCTCAGGCTCCAAAGACATCATTACCTGGCCGATTGCAAGTTCGTCAGCTTCAATTCTTTCGTTTTCCCTGTCCCGGAGCAGGCAAACATCAGTTTCAATATTACCCCTGTTCAAAATCTCAGACAGTTTCATGCCGGCAGCATGGTAAGTATTGTTATCTGCGACAATCAGGCACTTTTTACCCAGATTTCTTTTTTGAACATAGTACGAGGTGTTTTTTAAAATACCTTTACCGATATATATGTCAATATCTGATATGGTATGCTCTTTTGAAACACCTTCCAGTCTAAACATGTCATTTTCATAATAATAATTCATGTAGCCACCTCCTAAGAGCAATCAAGCAATATTATAGACTATGCTAATTATATCATAGAAACCTTATTCAACAAGCTTTACATAATTTTTTATCGCTCCGGGACTACTGCTTTCATTAAAGTATTTCATCACACCCGGTCAGCCACTTGTTAAAGGTTGCTCGGGGTCTTCTTTGGCTGCGTTATAATTCGGTTAGATGTATCATATAATAACGAAGCGGCTTTACAAACTTATTCAATACAAGTTGTAGCCCGCAATTTAATACCGGTAAAACGGGTAAGTATAGTGTGATTACTGATTAGAATATTACGGGGGTATTTTAATGGCAAAGAACAAAATCAGGCATATGTTTCCAGGCGGAAACACATCAAAGGGTTTTTTCAGTTATTACGACTATGTACTCCCTCAGGAAAGGGCAGAAAGAATTTTTATTTTAAAAGGCGGGCCAGGTGTTGGTAAGTCCACTTTCATGAGAAATATTGCAGAAAGTTTGTGCAGTGAAGGCTGCAATATTGAATATATGCACTGTTCAAGTGATCCTTCAAGCCTGGATGGTGTTGTTTTTCCAAAGAAAAATATGGCTATAATTGATGGAACTGCTCCACATGTTATAGATCCCAAGAATCCGGGCGCGGTAGATGAAATAATAAACTTGGGCCAGTTTTGGAACGATGACGGAATAATTAAAAACAGAGATCAAATACTTAAGACCAACATGGAAATAAGCAGTCTGTTCCAAAGAGCTTACAGATACATCCAGGCAGGTTACAGCCTTTACAGGGACAATGAAATAATTTATAACCTGGCAATGGATCACGGAAAAGCAAATGTTGTTATATCCGAAACAATAGATACAATTTTTTCAGGGGTTGATGTTTCGGAGATTGAAGGTAAACAAAGGCATCTTTTTGCATCTGCAATCACACCCGAAGGCTTGGTGAATTATTTGTCCTCTCTTATTACAACCGAAGAAATAATAGTTATAGAAGGAAAGCCAGGCACCGGTACCGAACGCCTGCTGGAGAGGGTAAGGGGTGCTGCTGTTGAGCGCGGTTTATACACCGAGTCCTTCTATTGCGCCTTAAACCCGCATAAACTTGAGCACCTTATAATACCCGAGCTTAATGTATCAATGACAACATCAAACGAAATACACCATATTGATAGGAATGCAACCATGAAAATTGATTTCAACAAATTTTTAGATTCGTCAATAATACAGAAACACAGCAAAGAAATAGAATTTAATCAGAATAATTTTGAAATGCTCCTGGACCGGGCTATAGCAACAATAAAACAGGCCAAGGAAAAACACGATGAACTTGAAGGCTACTATGTGCCAAACATGAACTTTGAAGAGATGCAAAAATGCCAGGAGGAAATATTAAAAAGGCTTATGTGAATAATATTTTCAAGATTGAATAAAGAAGAATATGGTATAATATCTTAAAAGTACTGAACTTTAAAGTACTTCATTTTGAAGTTCAAAATAAGCTTTATGATGGTTAATGCAGTGAAAAAATTAATGAAAACAGGTGATTGATTTGTTGAAATACGGACTGGTTCGCGTGGGTGCAGCTGTGCCCGAAATGAAAGTAGCAGATTGTAAGTTTAACACACAGAAGATTATTGAAATCATGGAGGAAGCGGCAGATAAGGATGTATATTTAACGGTTTTCCCTGAACTTTGCATAACGGGTTACACCTGTGGAGATCTTTTTCAGCAGTCATTGCTTAAAGATATGTCTTTAGAATCCTTAAAAGAAATAGTAGATAAATCGTCAAAATGGGAAAATGTTTTTATAGTTGGGCTGCCTCTTTTAATTGATCAGCAGTTATATAACTGCGCTGCAGTAATACAAAAGGGAAAGGTTTGTGGCATAGTTCCGAAAAGGTATATACCAAACTATAATGAATTCTACGAAAAACGTTGGTTCCGCGAAGGGTGTTATTTAACAACCGATTTTGTTAATCTGTTTGGACAGGACATCCCATGCGGGGATGATCTGATTTTTCAGGATGAATTAACACCTGAGTTAAGTTTTGCAGTTGAAATATGCGAAGATTTATGGATGCCTGTACCACCATCCAGCATCCACGCAAAGAACGGTGCGGTAATTCTTTGTAATCTCTCAGCAAGCAACGAAATTGTAGGGAAAAATGAATATCGCAAAATGTTCGTAACAAGCCAATCTGGCAGGTGCATAGCAGCATATGTATACACTTCGTCGGGAGTTGGCGAGTCAACAACCGACCTTGTATTTGGAGGGCAGGCATTTATAGCCGAGTATGGGTCCATCATAGCCCGGAATAAGCGTTTTAAAAGAGAATCCCAGTTGATTATGCAGGATATAGATGTTAAAAGGTTGTATCATGAAAGGGTGAATTCAACTTCTTTTGCCCAGTCAGATTTAACGAGTACATGCCGTAAAATAAAACTGGAACCCGTTTCTTTTGAGCTTGAAAGCCTGTTACGAAAAATAGATAAGCACCCCTTTGTTCCATCTGACAGTGCAGTATGCAATGATCGGTGCAGCGAAATATTTTCGATTCAAACAGCCGGCCTTGCTGGGAGAATAACACATACTGGGCTTAATAAACTGGTTTTAGGAGTATCCGGAGGCCTGGACTCTACCCTTGCATTGCTGGTTGCCGGCCAAACAATGGATATGCTGGGCTTGCCAAGAAAGAACATAATTGCAATTACAATGCCGGGGTTCGGGACCACAGTAAGGACCTATGATAACGCATTGAAACTTATGAAATCAATGGATGTAGACTGCCGCGAAATAGATATAAAGGCTTCCTGCCTGCAGCATTTCAGAGATATCGGGCATAACCCCGATGTTTATGACATAACCTACGAAAATGTTCAGGCCAGGGAACGCACACAGATTCTGATGGATATTGCCAACAAGGAGGGAGGCCTTGTAGTAGGTACCGGAGATTTATCAGAACTGGCACTGGGATGGAGCACATATAATGGAGATCATATGTCGATGTATTCGGTAAACTGCAGTATTCCAAAAACTCTTGTAAAACGGCTGGTAAAATGGTTTGCAGAAAATGTCGCAACCGATGAAACAGCCAGGGTGCTAAAAAGCATTGCTGATACTCCTATATCTCCTGAGTTAACTCCTCCGGATAAGAACGGAGAGATTGAACAAAAAACAGAAGATATAATTGGCCCTTATGAATTGCATGACTTTTTTCTGTATTATATGTTACGATACAGAGCAGAGCCTGAAAAAATCCTGTATCTTGCTAAAACTGCATTTAAAGATCAATACGATGAAAAAACAATAAGAAAATGGCTTAAATTCTTTTATAGAAGATTTTTCAGCCAGCAGTTTAAGAGATCCTGCCTGCCAGACGGCCCGAAAGTTGGAACGGTAAGCCTTTCACCTAGAGGAGACTGGAGAATGCCCAGTGATGCAAGTGCTGCCTTGTGGCTTGCCGAGGTTGATCCTGATTAGCTATCTAAGCATATAACTGTTGTTCAGTGTTTGAGTGCAGTATAAAAACAGAGCGTCCTGGTATTCCGCAAAGTTTATAAACTTATCCAATGCATCGGCTGACACAAGGCGAAGGTCTATAAGAGTTATTTTTGAATAGCCTGCAAGCAGTAAAGGAGCGATACTGTTTCCAAAGGAATCTTTGAAAAGCAGCAGGCCTCTTTTTGTTGAGCTGTCCGGGTTTTCAATGGTAACTAAAGGTTTTTGACCCGAAAGAAATACATCGTATGGATCTACTCCATTAAACCTTTCGGGTTCATATATACTAATATTTTCCTTGTAGTAATGATCAAAAACCCGGGCTTTTTCCAGGGTATCATTTGTCAGGTAAATAAGAGTGTCGGGTTCTGTATTAACAGCGGCTTGACCATAATAAGAGCCAAAAAAAGGATACAGTTCTTTCTGTATATATTTAATGTCCGATGCTTTTTTATTGCTTCCCAGTCCGGTAAGTATCTTATCTGCAACTCTAATCAGCCTGTTCTGGCTCCAGTGAATGTCGGTCCGGTAATAATCGTCAACTGAAAGAATATCATAAATATTTATATATTTTACGCCGTCAGTTATGCTTTCACTGATAATTTCTGCAAGTTTATCGTAGTCAATTGAAAGATATCCATTATCCGATGCCAGGAAAAAGTTCTTATCGGGTATTATTGCATAGCTTGTGTTTATATTTATCAGATGTTTTTTATATATATCATTAATTTTGCTTGTGGCATAAAGAACCGAGTTTTCATTTAGTGGATACTCCAATTTGTTAATGTTTCCATTCACTATATAAATTCCGTTATTATCCTTTTGCTTAAATATTTTAAATTCCATAAAGGCTTTAAGGCCTCTGAATTTATCACGGAAAACAAACTGATCAAGGGTATATTTTTCAAATTTACCGAAAAAATCTCCGCTGATGAGTTCCCTTCTTGAAAACCCGGGTGCTTGGGTTAAGGTACGGCGTTCACTGAAGGAAATTTCAATATCTGGTGTGATTATATTTCCAATCATGAAGCCAAAAATAATTATAATAAATAAACAGGTTGTAACAATATTTTTCATACCCATATCATCCCTCAAAACATTTTATATACAGAAAGCCGGTTTCAAACATGGCAAATTCAACCCATTAAAACCTGAAATATAAAAATGGATTGAATGAGCCGTCTATTAAATAAGCGGTAACGAGAAGCAGCAGTGATACCTGTACTGCGGGCTCTATAATATTCAATATACTTTTGGTTTTTTTATGATTTCCTAAATGTTCTGTTAATGTTTTTGGTAAAGGTGTAGCCCCTATAGCAGCTACAAGTAAGGTTATAAAATAGCTCTTTAAATAATAATAGATTTCTGAATTTGAAAATGGTATATTAAGAAAACCGAACATTCCTTTCAAATTATAGAAGCATTCACCTAACCCATCGCCATTAAACAAAACAAAACTTATCAGAGTAAAAAACAGTGTATAAATACGCCTTAAAAATACCGGGATTTTATCAAGTAAACCAAGCCAAAACAATTTCTCAAAGCACAAAAATACTGCAAAGTAAAGTCCCCAAAATATAAGATTCCATTCGGCACCATGCCAGAACCCGGTTAAGAACCAAACAATGAAAATATTCCGAAGCCATTTAGCCATACCCTTGCGGTTTCCTCCAAGAGGTATATAGATATAGTCTCTGAACCATGTACCCAGTGATATATGCCATCTTCTCCAAAACTCGGTAAGACTCTTTGAAATGAAAGGATAGTTAAAATTTTCAGGAAAGTGAAAACCAAAAATACGTCCAAGTCCAATGGCCATATCACTGTACCCTGAAAAATCGTAATAAATCTGTATCATAAAAGAAATTGCCTTAAGCCAGAAAAACAATACTGTTTTTTCGTTCAGTTCTGTTATTATATCTCCAAGCTCACCAAGGGAGTTTGCTATTAGAACCTTTTTAGAAAGTCCTATAATAAAACGGTTAATACCACTGGCCACATCTTTTAACGAGTGGGTTCTGATGTAAAGTTCGGATTCAACAGTGGTGTATCTGACAATTGGTCCTGCAATTAGCTGTGGAAACAAAGAGACATAGGCTGAAAAATCTATAAAACTTTTCTGTACCCTGGCATTTCCTCTGTACACATCAATTGTGTAGGAGAGAATTTGAAAGGTATAGAAACTTATTCCTATTGGAAGAGCAAGTTTTAGTGCAGGTATATTTAATTTAAAAAATAAGTTAATATTTTTTATTGCAAAGTCTGTATATTTAAAAAACAGCAAAGGTGCCACACCAAAAAAAATGGAGGAGATAAGCGAAACTTTCGCATATCTCCCGTCTTTAGCCCTGTTTATCCATAAACCGTGGAGATAACCTGAAAAAGTTACAGCAATCATAAGAAATAAGTAAACAGGCTCGCCACAGAAATAGAAAAACAGGCTTGAAATAAGTAAAACAAGGTTTTTCGCTCTTCGGGGCGCTAAAAAATACAAAAGCAAAACCAACGGAAGGAAGTAATATAAAAAGCTTATGCTGGAAAATACCATGATTATTTCTGTCCTTCCAATGCAAGAAATGCCTCGTGAAGGGCTTTGCATTCATTATCACTCATAATAATAACTATTACGTCATCAATGCTGTCTACTATTACATTTTCAGGATCTACACCAACACAAACCCATTTTCGTGGATCAACGTTTTCCTTGATTTCTTCTTTTATTTTTTCTATATCTGCACCTTCCTTAACGCGCACAAGCGTTAATTCATAGGCTGAGGGCATCATAATGGGTTCAGATGCCAGTGCTTCCTCAAATTCAATGCCTTCCTTACCCAGGTAATATGCACTTCTTTCTTCGGTAATTTCTGTTGTCTGAAGCCCATTTTTTATATAATCTCTAAAGTCTTCACTTAAGTCAGCAGTTTCATATATTTTTTCCAGAATACCTTCAAGACTTTGGTCAAGTAAGAATTCATTATCTGAAGTTCTGTCAGAATCTGGTGTTTCGGTTGGTTCCACAGTTTCAGCGGGGGTAGGTGTATTGGTCGGGTCTGAATCTGCCGGCTTGGTTCCACAAGCTGCGAAACTTAATACTAAAATCAGTGTAATGCTTAAACAAAGTAGTTTTTTCATGTGATTTATCTCCTTCTATTTGAAATTTATTGCGGAATGATTTAAAATTCCGCCAGTTGTGGTTAACAGGTACCCGTTACCCGGTCACATCTAATTGACGCGTGTATATTAGAATTAGTTCCGAATAATATAATAACAATATTTGTAAAACACAAATAAATAACCCGGGCAGACAAATTGTACCCGGGTTTTATCAGAAAATAATTTATTTTATTATTTTAAATTAACACTTCTATAAGAATTACCTGCCTGAAATGGTAATGCCATCAACCAGAATATAGGGGAGAACTGTTACGCCATCACTAATTGTTTCACAGGAGATGCCTGTTATGTTTTTAAACATGTCAACCAGGTTTCCGCTTATCATTGTTTCGCTTAATGCGTTGGTTATTTGGCCGTTTTCAATGAAAAAGCTGTTCTTTGCAACTCCGGAAAAATCACCGTTTGTGCTTGGATGGCCTCCGGAGAACCTGTTAAGAAGAATACCACGGTCAACACTTTTAACAAGATCGTTAAGGCTTGTATCACCTGGCTGTACAAATAGATTGCGGCTTGAATTTAAAGCTCTTGGGAAACCGGTTTTTCTTGAGCCGTAGTTTGAGAGCATGAAGCTTTTTAACACACCGTCTTTAATAATTTCCATATTTTCGCTCATGAAACCTTCGCCAGTAAATCTTTCCCCGCATACAACCTGCTCATCCAATGGTTTTGTGTAAACAGAAAGCTTATCTGATGCCACCTGTTTTCCAAGCATGGATTTCCATGGGCTTGTTCCGTCAATAATTGTGGAGTCAGAAATAAAATTTCCAAAGGAAATCAATAAAATATCTGCAAGACAGGCAGGGGTAATTATTACTTTGCCAACAAATTTGCCGGCACAGGGCTTGGTGTCTATTTGCTGTTCACTTTCAGCAAACAGGGTTCTTTGCATACCAATGTCTATAAGTTTTTTGTCCAGAGAATCGAACTTGGCGTAGTATCCGTTGAATGAAGACGATTTTTCACCCTCATGCGCTGAAAACATCGAGCTTAAGTCATAATTCCCGTAAGTATAGGTAAATTCAGCCCTGTTAGTATTCATAAAAATAATTTCGGAGTGAACGTATTTGGATACCAGCTGTTCGAGTATAATTTTCGGGTAATCGTTTTTTACATCAGCCACATACTCCTGAAGCCTGTCAAAAAATTTATCTCTATCAGGGCTAAGAGCACCTGATACAAAATTGTCATTCTTGATTTTAGGGGCAATTGACTCAGCTTCATCACTGACCGATGATTCAGCAGCAGAAATACATTGTTTCACTGCATTATCTATTGATTCCTTATCAAGCTTGTTTGCTGAAATGACACCCTTTTTACCATCCTTCAAAGCCTTCATTGTTATGGAACTGTTAAAAAGTGTTCTTAATAAACTGAATTCGCCACCATCAACATTGAATTCGTCCACTTTACCGGAGGATACAATGCACTGTGCATGATCTGCACCAGCTTTTTTCAGGGCATCCAGCGTGTATGCAGCTATTTCTTTATTTGCCTTCATAATTATTCTACCTCCTTACCTTCCACCGATGTTGACTTTACATTTTACTGCAGGTCCACCCATGCCAACGGGCATTGGTTGTTTTTTACCACACATACCTGAACATGACCATACCATGTCGTCAGAGAGCATATCTACAGTTTTTAACATTTCAAAGGCAACACCCGAAATAGTTGTATCCCGAATAGCTCTTCCAAGCTTTCCATTCTTTATTTCATAACCCATAGATATGCCGAACATGAACTCACCGGTTGTATCAGCCTGGCCATTATTTGTTTCTGTTAAATAATATCCGTCTTCAATAGATGCAATCATATCTTCAAGCTTGTCCTTGCCTGGAAGAATTGCCGTGTTCCGCATGCGGATTAAGGGTTCATCAGAGAAAAGATAAGCCCGTGCGTTTCCCTGGGGTTTCATTTCAAAATGCTGGGCGGTTTCTCTGTTGTTCATATATCCGGTTAAAATACCGTCCTTTATTAAAACTGCGTCTTCTGCCGGAGTTCCTTCGTCATCGACATAAACGGGCAGATGCACAGTCTCTCCTAGGGCTGTATGGGCAAAATCAACCATAGTTACCAGTTCGCTTGCAACCTGCTTGCCCAGGTTATGTGCAGCTACTGAACCACCCAGTACCAAATCTGCTTCAACAGTATGTCCGACCGCTTCATGGGCAAGAATACCTGCAAGATTTGGATGCATTACAACATCTTTATAACCGGCTTCACAGTACACACCTTCTGCCTTCTTCATAAGTTTGGTATACAATTTGTCTATATCTTCATATAGGGCATCCGGATTAGTAAAGATTTCATTAAAATAGCCAAAACCTCCTATGGGCTTAAACAATTCAACTGTGGTGCCATCATTGGCCTCGGCCGATAAAAATATGTAAACAAAGCTTCGGGGCATGAGCGAGTGCGAGTCAAATCCGTCACTTACTACAAGAAGTTTTTCCATACTGTCTGCACGAACTGCAATAGTGCGACTTGCCAGGTTTGGATATCTCTCGCTGATATAGGCATCAAGTTCTTTTGCATAGTTGATGTATACTTTTTGTTCAACATCTTTTACATCGTGCAGAAGTTCCTTTTTTCCTGTTCCCACCAGGGGAAGGCGAGGCTTATTTTTCTTAATCCTCATATCCATAAATTTGGCGTTTTCTTCTGCTGCAGCCAGTACAGCCTTTATTCTTTCGTCTGTGTATTCTGCACCCGAAGCAAACCCATATACACCGCCTTTATATACTCTGGCAGAAACTCCGCTTTCATCGGAACGCAGGTTGTTAACCAGGTTTCCATTAAGAAGTGTAACCTGTCTTCTGGTATTAACCTGTGCTCTTAGCTCTGTGTGTTCCTGAAATGAGGCTTTAAATATTGAAATCCTATCTTCTAACACAGTTTCCCCTCCCGTTTAAAGAAACAATATACATGTCTTTATTATAACATGCTACGAAATATATTACGGGAAAAAAGAAATATTGTCTATTTTCTGCATCCTTATTTTAACTTTCTTTATCAATAAAACGGGAGAAAAATTAACGCAGACTAAAAAAATGACTTTATTATTATTTTTTAATATAATCAATTTCGTGCCTGACAAGTTAATGTCATTAAATTCACAGCAAACTAAGAATTTAATCATACAGCGCGGAAGTGCAAAACTCATTATTATCACCATATGGAGACAAAGTAGGATGAAATGCCTGTTAAGAGAATACATATTTCATTAATGTTGATTTCCCCTCCATCTTCCAGAACCTCAAGCTTGAATCATGGCTGCATACTTTAAGGGAGAGGAAGCCTGGCGTCTATTTTGTTGCCTTTTTACTGCCTTTAAGAACTGTAATTTTCATATCCTGTTTTTCTACTTCGGACGATAATTCTGCCAGTTGCGACTTTAATTCTTCCTGTCCTTCCGCAAGCTGTTTATAGCCATCGAAAAGGGCATCGAGCTTTTTACCGTGTTCATTTTCGATTCGTATGATATGGGCTTCAACCTTATCAAACCTTGAATTTGTTTCATTCCGAAATTCTGAAAATTCAATATACATCTTTTCCAGTAGTTCAAAAACCTTATCTTCCACCTGCACCGCCTCCTTGTTCTTGTGAAAAATTATATCATAATGATGTGAGGAAATGAAATAAATATTTTAAAAGAACTGGTTTTTGAAGTTTGGTACTCTGTTTTCGATTTCCAGACGTTTTTATAAGAAAAACGATTTATATTAAACTGAAATTAAAATCGATCCTGGGGCGAAACAGATAGGTTTCATAATGACGTCATGATGTTATCATTACCTGTTACTTGTTTATGGTATCACCTTTAAAATCACCATTAATATCACTTGAATTATTAAAAATTAATGTTTAAGCAGGTTGACAGGTATATACAGGTGATCCATGGTGGGTTATAATAGGAGAGGAGATATAAGGTTAGTTTATATAAATAAATGGTAAGCAACATGAAGTAATGACATCATAACAATGAAATCAGATTACAGTTTCTTTACACTAAAATAAACCCATTTTATAAAAGGCAATGTATTTTGCGTATTCTTTGTTGTCTAATACGATAAAGAGAATACAAGGGGCTGGATAAGCCCCTCATCTTTTAATGGTAATAATACACACGCTCATCGAGAGCGTTTATTATTTCATTTATTGCAGCGTTGCCATGGTTAATATCTGCGAAGTTGTTATTTAACCAATTTCGAGTTGCATATTTGGAATCACCATCGGTTAAGATAAGGAAAACGATCGTGTGTTTGTGCAATGGAATGGGAAGCCTATTCACCCATCAACGCCATCAATATGGTTCAGGAAGTTCAGGGAGAGGAATGGACTTCCTGAAATGAATTTCCACGGTCTAAGACACACAAACGACAGTTTGCATATCAGTGTAGGAACAGACATTCAGACAGTTTCTCAGTTGCTAAACGCCTGGGACACACAAAACCGACAACTACGACATCAATATATTCTCACTTCCTGAGAAGGCCGGATAGAGAAGCAGCAGAGAAATTGGATAATCTATTTAGCTACAAAAAAGATAAACTGGTAAAACAAAAGCGGGCATAATAACCCACCTTAATTTCATAGTTTTTCATATCTTTTGATAACTTTTCATTGCTATAGTAGCCAAAGGGTAGTCAAGACGTATTATAAATACCATATTGAAACAAAAACCAAAAGCCTGTAACCATTGCGATTACAGGCTTTCATCTGGCAGGGGAGACAGGACTCGAACCCGCGGCTCTCGGTTTTGGAGACCGATGCTCTACCAACTGAGCTACTCCCCTTTGGTGACGAATTAAAGTATACAATAAAGACACATGAAATGTCAATATGAAACATAAGGATTTTTATAAATCTGCATCTTAATCATTGTTTTTATATGCTGTTAATCTATATATAGGTAACCCAAGACTAATAAATTTCTCCTCATATTCAGTTGTTACATTTCCTTCTACAAAAGGACTGTTGTGGAGGTCGTATGTGATATCTTTAAGAAGATAACTTGCTAATTCAAACTGTTCAAGGGAGAAATCAAAAAAATCTTTATTGTCAGTTTTCAGTATTATTAATCCGTCTTTCTTTAGCACTTTCTTATACAATTCAAGAAATCTTAAATTGGTTAATCTGCGTTTTGCATGCCTTTTCTTTGGCCAGGGATCGGAGAAATTCAGATAAATACAATCAAGTTCAGCAGCTTCAAAATATTCCGTTAAATTTTCAGCGTCAGCGTTTACTACAGCAAGATTTTGTATTCCTTCATCGGGCAATTTCTTTATTAGTTTGCCAAGAACAGGCATATATTTCTCCATACCAATATAATTGATTTTTTCATTTTGATTTGCATGAGTTATTATGAAGTTACCCTTTCCCGAACCAATTTCTAAGTGTATAGGGTTCGAATTATGAAAATATTCCTGCGCCCATTTTCCTATTAACTTGTCAGGTCTGTCTATAAAATTCGGATGGTTATATGCAAAATCCAGAGATTTTGGAACATTTCTGAGCCTCAAAGTTAATGGCCTCCTTTAAATGTAATTAATCCACCTTTTTGCTGAAGGCTAAAACAAGCAGAAGTTTTTTACCAGCAAACAGGTACGTTATGAATCCATAAAACTTTTGAGCAAAGTCTATTATACTTTTAATATTAAGTATTGTAAATAATGAAATCCACCTGAAAAGATGAAAGTGCAAAAGATTAAGGTAAGGGTTACAGTATAATAAAGTTGAAGATAAAAGGTTTTTTGCTATAATTACAAGTGAGCCGTTATTAGCGGCTTGTAAATATGCAAAATAGCAAACCGGAAGGAAGGTATAAATGAAATACAAATTATTAGCCGTTGATGTTGACGGAACCCTTGTAAATAACAAAAGGGAAATTACACCGAAAACAAAAGAAAAAATACACGAAGCAATCGAAAAAGGAGTAATTTTTACTATCAGCAGCGGAAGGCCTGTCCAGGGGGTACAGCTTATTACCAAGCAATTGGAAGCAGATGTTCCGGTAATAACATACAATGGTGCTATGGTGATTACCGGCGATAGCAGAAAAGTAATATATTCATGCACAATGAAACCGGAAGATGCAATACAGGTTGAAAGTCTTGGAAAAGAGCGGAATACAACCATTGCTATCTGGTCAGATAACCAGCTTTTTGTTAACCGGGCTGATGAACGGGCTGCAAAATACAGCGAGTTAAGCGGTACAGAACCCAAGTTGTACGAAGATATTGAAGGGCTAATAACTAAGGGAATAAATAAAATTCTGTGGTACGATGAAGTAGAACGCATCAATGCCTTTCAGAAAGAGTTACAGAATGTAGTAAATCCTACTATTAATTTTCATACATCCCAGCCATTTTTTCTTGAATTTGTTGATGTAAATGCTTCAAAAGCCATTGCTCTTGAAAAACTGGGGGAATTCTATGGTATAAACCGGGATGAGATGATTGCCATCGGTGATGGTTTTAATGATTTGTCCATGATAGAATATGCAGGTCTTGGGGTTGCTATGGAGAATGCCCCTTCAGAAATAAAGCAGGCAGCAGACTTTGTAACGCTGTCAAATGAAAACGATGGTGTTGCTTATGTCATAGAAAAGTTTATATTGAACTATGAATAAAAAATAATAACATCCTTTTAGTTTTGATTTTGCAGGATCTTGATTTTAATCCTGCAGCATAATATATTAAATATATATCTGCAATATATTTTAAAAAACAGAAAATAAACAGACTTAATGATAAATTGAATGGTTAAAACACTTAAGGATGTATTAATATGGATAATTTGATCAATTTAATAAAAGAAAAATATCCTACCTTCAGTAAGGGTCACAAGGCAATTGCAACGTATATTATTAATCACTATGATAAAGCTGCATTTATGACTGCTGCCCAGTTAGGCAAAGAAGTTGGTGTCAGTGAATCAACTGTTGTACGTTTTCCTGCCGAGCTAGGGTTTGACGGATACCCAAAACTCCAGAAGAAACTAAGGGAACTTATAAAAAGCAAACTTACATCGGTACAAAGGCTAGAAGTTTCTTCCAGCAGAATTGACAGGGAAAATGTTTTAAAAAGCGTGCTTCAAGCCGATATGAATAAAATTAAAAGGACGCTGGAAGAGATAGATGAAGAGAATTTTAATACTATCATAGAAGAAATTCTAAATGCCAAACATATTTATATTTTAGGAGTAAGAAGTTCCGCATCCTTAGCAAGCTTTCTTGGCTTTTATTTTAATCTGATTTTTCAAAACGTCAGATTAGTACATACTACCAGTGTTAGTGAAATGTTCGAACAGATTTTAAAAGCTAAGGAGGGTGACGTGGTTATTGGTATTAGCTTTCCCAGGTATTCCAGGAGAACAACAAAGGCTATGCAGTTTGTAAGAAAACAGGGGGCTACGGCCATTGCAATTACCGATAACCCAAGTTCACCATTGGCAAAGTGCGCTAATTATTCTATTTTTGCCAGAAGTGATATGAACTCTTTTGTAGATTCCCTTGTTGCTCCTCTTAGTATAATTAATGCGATAATTGTGGCTATAGGATTGAAAAGGAAACAACAAATACAGGATACCTTTGAAAAACTTGAAAGAATATGGGATGAATACCAGGTTTACGAAAAAGGTGATTCATAATTACGAATTAATTTTATTCCTTTGAGGCAAACTTATTTTTTATAATTACCAAAGATGGTGTTGATTTTTAATGAAAGATATAGGTGTGATTGGGGCAGGCGCAGCCGGTTTGATTGCCGCAGGCAGAGCAGCAGAACGGGGGCACCGTGTTTTTATTTTTGAGAAGAATAAAATGGCGGGCAGAAAAATCCGTATAACCGGAAAGGGTAGATGCAATCTTACCAATGATTGCGATCTTAACACCCTTATTTCAAATATACCTGGGAATGGTAAGTTCCTGTACTCATCATTTAACCTTTTCTCAAACAAGAAGGTTATGGAGTTTTTTGAGAGAATGGGTCTTCCCATAAAGGTGGAACGGGGAAACCGTGTTTTTCCTGAATCCGATAATGCGAAGGATGTTGTTGATGTCCTTGTAGAGTATACCAGGCAGCATAAGGTTAATTTCTGTTTTCAAAACAAAGTTGAGGAAATACTTGTAAAGGACGGGTATGTAACAGGTGTTAGACTTTCGGACGGGAAAGAAAAAAAGCTTGATGCAGTCATAGTTGCTACCGGAGGGATATCGTACCCGGGCACCGGCTCCACCGGTGACGGTCATAGAATGGTGCAAAAACTCGGTCATACAATAACTCCGTTAAAACCTTCCCTGGTTCCATTATTAGTAAAAGAGAACTGGGTTAAAGAACTGCAGGGTTTATCGCTTAGAAATACCGCAATTAAGCTTCTGGACAGAAAAGGTAAAACCATATACACAGATTTTGGTGAAATGATGTTTACTCATTTTGGTGTAACCGGGCCTGTAATTTTAAGTGCAAGCCGTCATATTTTAAAATACAATTATAAAGATGTGTTCCTTTCAATTGATTTAAAACCTGCTTTATCGGAAGAAAAACTTGATAACAGAATTCAAAGGGACTTTAACAAATTCTCCAGAAAACAGTTTAAAAATTCTCTCAATGAGTTGCTGCCAAATCTTATGATTCCGGTTATTGTAAGATTAAGTGGGATTTCTCCCGATAAACCTGTTAATCAGATTACCAAAACCGAAAGGCGGAATCTGGTTTATCTTCTTAAAAATCTGACCTGTGAAATTACAGGTTCCCGTTCCTTTGAAGAGGCCATAGTAACAGCCGGAGGAGTTTGTGTTAAAGAAATTGAACCCAAAACTATGGAATCCAGAATAATAAAAGGTTTATATTTTGCCGGTGAGGTAATGGATGTTGATGCCTATACCGGTGGGTTTAATCTGACTATTGCATTTTCAACCGGATTTACTGCCGGAAACAGTGTTTAGTTTTTATTTGCAATAAATGCATACCATGCTTTCGCAAGCTTAAGGTTTAAAACAAATAAGATTGGAAAGAATATTAAAAAATTATTTAAGCTGTGTGAAAGCATGAAGTTTAATTGGTTCTTAATTGCAGTTTCAATCATAATGTGTATTATACTTATTGGTGTACAAATCATTAGAGTTTATCCATCATTGGGGGTGGAGATTCCTGAAGATCCATACCAGGGTGAACCCCTACTGCCTTTTCGGTCTTTAATCAAGCGTGGCAGTATTACTTTGGATGTTATAGGCCAATACAAGCCACATGCAGTAATGCTTTTCAAAAATGGAGAACGATTTCTTCTTGTTGAACAGTTTCCTGTCACAATAAAACTAATGGATGGCGATGTTCTTGAAGTTTGGGTTCTTGAAGAACTTCCGGGTGCTGCTCTTATAACAAAAACTGCATCAGATAACATTAAACTCAAATTTTCCAGAACATCGATACCCCTTGAAAAAGGATTACACCGTATAGCTAAGGTGTTTATAAAAAATTAATTATTATTGAACAGGCAGCTTTAATAATAAAAATCAACAGGGTTATTCTTGTATTACCCGATTTCGTTTTATATAATGATAAATGTTGGTACAAATATAGTTTGCTCTGTGGTTCTGTAGTGGAGGGTTATAATGAACGGATTTAAGCATGAGTTTGGAAGCAAGAATATAGTTAAAGCAGCTATATCTATGGCTTTGTCTGATACCCGGGATGAAGAGAGGTATTTGAAACATCAATATAATGAAAAGGGAATAAAATGCTGTGCGGTTGATTACGGCGGTGATTTTATAACTTCAATTGTAAAAATTATAGAAAGGGCTGTGGTTTCTGCAAAACGGGAAGGTGTTATTATTGAAAGTCACGCGGAGGAAGGAGCAGTTGCCGGTGCCACCAGAGAGGCATTGAACCAGATTACCAATAAAGCTATTGGCTTGAATATTGGTGGTAAAATTGGGGTTGCCAGGCATCGCGATCATGTTGCGGTTTGCGTTTTCTTTGGCGTAGGTCTTCTGCATCTGAATGAGATAACAATTGGTGTAGGACACCGAGTGGTTTAGCCGTTAATAATAAAATAGCATTATGGAGGAATTTCTTGTGAAAAATATACAGATAGCAATAGACGGTCCCTCAGGAGCTGGAAAAAGCACAATGGCAAAAATGATTGCCAAGGAATTAGGCATCCTATACCTTGATACAGGGGCTATGTACCGCGCTGTGGCATTAAAAGCAATAAGGTCCGGAATTGATACAAAAGATAGCAGTGCTTTGGCTGAAATGGTAAAGGGCATAGACCTGCAGATTGTGTACGAGGATGGTATTCAAAAAGTTATACTGGACGGAACTGATGTTACCGAAGATATTCGTACACCTGCTGTAACCGTAGGTTCATCTGATGTGGCGGTTAATTCTGCAGTTAGAGAGAAAATGGTGGAATTGCAGCGCGAGATTGCAGAAAAAAGCAGCGTAATAATGGATGGCCGTGACATTGGAACACATGTATTGCCGAATGCAGATGTAAAGATTTTTCTTACTGCTTCTATAGAAGACAGAACAAAAAGAAGATATGAAGAACTTAAGGAAAAAGGTACGCTGAAACAGACTTTTGAAGAGCTGAAAAAGGAAATGGAATACAGGGATAAAAACGACAGCAGCAGAACACATTCACCACTGAAAAAAGCAGATGACGCAATTTTATTGGACACTACAGGCTTTTCAGTTGAAGAGTCTGCAAAAACCATTTTAGATATTATTAAGTCGAGGCTTTAGTTATGTTTTATCGGTTCGTAGCGAATTTATGCAGAATTTTCTTTTCTATTTTTTTCAGGGTGAATTATGAAGGTCTTGAAAATGTGCCTGAAGAAGGACCATTAATAGTGTGCTGTAACCATATTAGCCTTTTGGATATGTTTTTATTTGCCCATCGTATACCAAGAAAAGTATATTTTATGGCCAAAAAGGAACTGTTCAGAATACCGCTTGTAAATGTTATCATTAAAGCTCTGGGAGCTTTTCCGGTAAACAGAGGTCATGGGGATTTGAATGCAGCAAAGACCACACTGCAGTTATTGAATGAAGGTAAGGCAGTGGGGATATTTCCCGAAGGAACCAGGCGCAATAAAGCCAAAGGCAGAGTCAGGCCCAAGAGTGGTGCAGCGTTATTTGCCCTCGAATCAGGAGCCTCCATTCTTCCTGTTGGAATATTCGGGAATTACAGGTTATTCTCAAAGATTAGAGTAGTTTATGGTAAACCATACAAACTCGTATGGGAAAATAGCGAAAAAGCTTCCAAATCTGATTTGCAAGATATGGTTGATGAATTAATGGATAAAATTTATTCTCTCGAGCAGGAATAAAGGCATTAAATTTCGGAGGATTCGGTAAATGGGTAAAATTATATTAGCAAAGACAGCAGGGTTTTGTTTTGGCGTTGATAATGCGGTTAAACTCGCGTTCCGGACATTAATTGAAAGCCCTGATAACACATATACTTTGGGAGAAATAATTCATAACAGGCAGGTTCTGGAGAGGTTAGGAAATGAAGGGATAAAGGTTATTCAAAGCCCCAGCCAGCTGGAGGGCAGCGAACATGTTGTTATAAGAGCGCATGGGATCGGAGAAGATGTGTATAAGGAATTAATAAACAGGAATGCTGTTATACATGATGCAACCTGCCCCTATGTAAAAAGAATACATAACCTGGTCAGACAAAAATATGCCGATAGATGCACAATTATTATTGTGGGAGATAAGAATCATCCGGAAGTAATAGGAATTAACGGGTGGTGTGAGAACAAAGCCTATGTTGTTTCGAGCACCGAAGAAGTTGAAGCTTTGCCTGATTTCCCCAACTGTGTTTGTGTTTTTGCCCAAACTACGATGAAACCCGAAAAGTATGACGAGATTTATGAATTTATTAAGAAAAAGTTTGCAATTACAATGAAATTTGATACAATATGTAGTGCGACTGAAAAACGACAACGGGAAGCACGTGAAATATCCGGAACTGTTGATATGATGATTGTAATTGGCGGCAGTAACAGCTCTAATACACAAAAGTTATATGAAATATGTTCTGAAAATTGCCCGTTGACTTATAAAATTGAAACCGTGGCGGAGCTACCCCCATTGGATATAAAGAATATCAACACTATTGGGATTACTGCAGGGGCTTCCACGCCCGACTGGGTAATCAAGGAGGTTATTGAAACAATGGAAGAAATCATGAACAAACAAGAGAATGAAATGTCTTTTAAAGAGGCATTCGAAGAATCCGAAGTAAACAGCCTACGAGCCGGTGAAGTTGTAAAGGGTCGCATAATTGGATACAACACCAGCGAAGTTTTTGTTGACCTTGGCTATAAGGCAGATGGAACTATTTCCATGGAAGAATTTCTTGACGATCCCGATTTCGATCCTGAAAAGGATTTAAAGGAAGGAGATGAAATTCTCGCATATATCATTAAAGTGAATGATGGAGAAGGTAATGTATCTCTTTCCAAAAAGAGAGTGGATTTAATTCTTGGAATGGAAGAAATTGAAGAAGCTTTCAATGAAAAAAAGCCGCTTGAGGCTGTTGTAAAAGAAGTAGTAAATGGTGGGGTGGTAGCAAGCTACAAAGGTATCCGTGTATTTATTCCTGCATCACAGGTTTCGGATCGTTTTGTTAAAGATTTAAATGAATTCCTGAACAAAAAAGTAAAATTTGAAATTCTTGAAATGTCTAAAAATAAACGTAGAGTAGTCGGATCATGTAAAAGTGTATTAGAAAAAGAGAAAGCAGAAAAACTTGAAGAATTCTGGAACAACGTTGAAGTAGGAAAGGAATATACCGGTACAGTAAAAAGTCTTACTAATTTCGGCGCATTTGTTGATCTTGGCGCAGTCGACGGTTTAGTTCATATTTCTGAATTATCATGGAAAAAGATTAACAAACCTTCAGAAGTATTAAAGGTTGGTCAGGAAGTTACTGTTAAAATTTTAGGGTTTGACAAGGAAAAGCAAAAAGTTTCACTTGGCTACAAAAAACCTGAGGACAATCCGTGGTATAATATTGAACAAAAGTATTCAGTTGGAGACGTAGTGGAAGGTAAAATAATACGTTTGGTTCCCTTTGGAGCTTTTGTTGAATTAGAAGAAGGTGTCGAAGGGTTAGTTCACATTTCACAGATTTCCAATGTGCATTTGGCTAAGCCCGATGAAGTTCTTTCGGTTGGTCAGGTTGTAAAAATGAAGGTTTTGGAAGTTAATCCGGAATTAAAGAAAATCAGTCTTAGCATTCGTGAAGTGGAGCCCATAGATCCCGAACGCAGTAGTGATGATTCCGCAGAAGCTAAACAGGATGACACTCCTACCACTCACGTTGAAGAAATGAAAACTACCATAGCAGATATTATCAAGGAATAATGAATTTTACCGATATAATTAATAAGACCGGAT
>JAAYNA010000003.1 GCA_012521105.1 Clostridiaceae bacterium | reverse complement strand
TTATTTATAATATAAAATTCAGTGAAACAGTAATAGATGAAGAGTTCAGGAAAAAAATGAACCAAATTGCGCAAACCGAAGGACCTGAAGTTCTTCACCAAATGCTTCAAAGGGTTGATCCCGAAAGTGCTGAAAAGATCCACTATAATAATGTTAAAAGGGTTATCCGGGCGCTGGAAGTGTATGAATATACAAAAAAGCCCATGTCGCAGCATAAAAAGGAATCCAGAATGGAACCGCCCCAATACAGGTATTTGGTATTTATTCTTAATATGGGCAGGGACAGGCTTTATGACAGAATTAATAAAAGAGTGGATATAATGCTGGAAGCCGGCCTTGTGGATGAAGTGAGAAGACTTTTGGATATGGGCTACAAACCTGGGTCAACTGCATTACAGGGGCTGGGGTATAAGGAAATAATAAGTTATCTGAATAATGAGGTGCCTTTTGATGAGGCAATAAGAGTATTAAAAAGAGATACCCGGCATTATGCAAAAAGACAGCTTACATGGTTCAAAGCAATACAGAATGCCATCTGGCTGACAGGCGGGAGTGAAAATATAGAAAAAAATACTAAAGAAATTCAGGAATACCTTGAAACATCAATTTAGTTTTTATACAATAAGGATAATATAGATTTTTTATTTTTTTGCTTTGATTTTATTTTTGGCGAGGAGGCTCTATTATGAACAAAAACATTAATTTGCAGGATGTTTTTTTGAATCAGGTCAGAAAAGAACACATACCTGTAACGGTATACCTTACAAATGGTTTTCAGCTTCGCGGGATGGTAAAGGGTTTTGACAATTTTACCGTTGTAATTGATACCGAAGGGAAACAGCAACTTGTTTACAAGCATGCAATATCTACGGTATCCCCGATGAAAGCAGTGAACATAATTTTTAATGATAGTGCAAAATCATGATGAACTATAAATTTCTGTGACTTAAGGAAAATGCCCTGAAGTGCTTGTTGATCTTAAGCAGAAACTTCGGGGCATTTTTTGGTTGCTTTTTTTTCAATATTGTAGTATCATTTAATTGAGACATAAGTGTCAAATAAATGACATTAGCAAGGAGTATCACATGCCTAAAACAGAAGACATTATTCAAAAATCAGGAGTGTCCCGAAGCACGGTTTTCAGATTTCTTCGAGGCAATAATGTAAGGCCTGAAGCAAGAAAAGCTATTATTAGGGCCATGCAGGAACTTGGATACAGTACTAAAGAAATATTTTTGAAAAATGTTGTTATTGAGATTAGTGTTGAAAAGGATTTTGAGAAATTTAAAGGTTTCACTGAAGTGGTACAGGGTATCACAGAAAGAGCAGAGAAAAAAAACATTAAAATACAGCTTATTATTCGTACAGGAGATCAAATAAAAAGGGACTACGAACAGTGGAGCCAGAAAAGCAATACAAAAGGAGTCATTATTGTCGGGAAAGATCTGGAGAACGAAACGTTAGAGGCACAATGGCTAAAAAAGAAGAATATCCCGCATATTTTTGTAAACCGTGTTATTGAAGATCCCGAGATTAGTTATGTTGCTGTAGATGTAAGAAAAGCGGCATGTGATATTGTGGAATATCTGATTCAAAATGGGCACAGAAAAATTGCTACGTTAGGGTATCCTGATATGCTCAGAATAGACAGAGATAAGTTGGCAGGATATGATGACGCCTTTAAAAAATGTGGTTTGAAAGCTGATATCAGGTATAAATATATACTGGAGAACCGAGATTCCTCTGAAGATGCTATAGATGCTATTCTTAAAATGAAGGA
>JAAYNA010000073.1 GCA_012521105.1 Clostridiaceae bacterium | reverse complement strand
CACTACATTAAACGATATAATGCAGAAGAGGGGTTCCCCCGAATTGCTTCCCGAAACGATTCGCAGGTAAGGGGATGTCAAGAAATCTGTACAAAGCTGGAGAAAGAGGTAGATAATTTAATAGAACATTTTAATAAATCAATAATAAATTGCGGGATTAACACAATGCATGAGCTTACAATGTCTCAAAAAATATTTATGAATGAAAGCTTCGCTTATTCAGGTTTTCAGATTAAAATAGACCGGTTTATCAGCATTAAATCATTAGAAAAAGCTATTATAAGAGTTATTAGGACTAATGGCTCACTACGTAGTACAATTGCGAAAATCAAGGATAGTATGGTAAGAATTGAGTATAACATGCCGAACCATGTTACTATACCGATGATAGATATTTCACAATATGATGTTAATACAAAAAATGAAATAATAGAAAACCTTTTTACAAAACTGTGTTTCAAAGAATATAAACTCGGTTCAGCTTTATTATATAGAATAGTGATAATAAGAGAAAATCTTAAAAAATATAGAATTATTATGCCTTTCCATCATGCTGTGTTTGATGAAATGAGCGGAGAAGTTATTGAAAAGCAGTTAATTAAATACTACGAAGATATTGAGAAAGGAATTATAGTAAATGAGACAAGAGAAGAATGTGAAGACTACTATTTTCAGATAAAGAAAGGACCACAGAAAATAACTGAAGAAGAAATAATTGAACAATTCCAGCTAAATGATTTTAAAGAGAACATCATACGTGTGTCGAGTACTTTAAAGCAGTACAACCATCAGGCAACAAAGGAACACATATTGAAAATTCCTTTGGATAATTTTAACAGATTAACTGAAATAGGTAATCTGTGGGGGATGGCTCTTTGGTTAACAACAATTTTATGTACAGAGTATTTTGGCATAACAAAAATACCTATTACATTGTTTAACTATGGGAGAAAATATGAAGGTAAGACATATTTTGATTCAGTTGGTAATTTTATTGATATGATTCCCCTTATTATAGATACAAAAGCCGAAATCACTAAAGAAATAAGCGCCATTGGAGAAAAACTAAATGCTACCGCAATTCATAATATAAATTTTCTTACTTTACTATTTGATCAGGAGCTTCAGCAACGATATCAGCAGATATATAAGCTGTTGACTCCTAATTTGGATTCGCTTATTATGCTGAATTACCATGGCTTAGTGACTGAAAAGGCTGTAGAAACAGCGGATTACTATAGTAATGGATACAGGAAGCTTTTTGCTGATAAGATTAATAATAAGCCTCCGGCTAATGGAATTATTTTTGATATTATGTATACTCGGAGCATTTTAAGGATTTCTATTAATGGACCCAAAGGATTAGTTGACAAAGATTTAGGCACCATTATAAAGGATAAAATAAGACTTTTTGATAACGATATTGATAGCTACTATCACCTTAAAAATACTTCAAAAGAAGGAACCAGTGTATTATAAATTACTAAAGTTATGATTATTTAATGGAAAATAACCGTATATAGGGGATATTCAGGTTGCAGTTAAAATGGTTTAAGAAATCTATTTATGTGATTAAGAGAATACTTAATATGAGTGTAATATGTTTATTTATCGCTGTTATATTCTTATTTCTTGCAAGGGCAATTGTAGTGACAGTATTAAAGGCATCTCATCAAATTGAATATCCTGGTATCGACAGTATGGAAACTGTTAAAATCGGGGGGATAAACCAGTGTATATATATACGGGGAAAAGATATTAATAATCCTGTACTATTATTTTTGCATGGAGGACCCGGGACACCTGAAATGCCACTTTTATACAAATTTCAATATGAATGGGAGGATTATTTTACGGTTGTACATTGGGATCAAAGGGGGGCTGGGAAAACATACTTTGCAAATCAAACTAATGCCGGCAATGTTTTCAGAGGGAGTTCTTTCGAACAGTCTATTCAAGATGCTTGGGAAGTAACAGAATATTTGAAGCAAAAGCTTGGGAAAGAAAAGATTGTTATTTTAGGATATTCCTGGGGAAGTGCTATAGGGGATGCATTAGTAAAGAGATATCCGGATTCATTCTCTGCTTATATTGGAGTAGGACAGCTTATCAATGGAGCAGAGGGAGAGAGAATTGGTTTTGAAAATGTTTTAAATGCGGCTTATAATAAAGGAAACCAGCAAGATATTGAGACGTTAGAAAAGCTAAAACCCTATCCCTCAAATCCTTTTGATATCACGAAATTCACCAGTCTAAGAAAAATCCAGGTTAAATACGGTCTAGCTGTAGGGGTAGACATAAAATCAATACTGGGATACTTTTTCTCGCCCTACCTTACATTATCAGAATTAACATATTACCTAATTAATCCTTTTGAGTTGAATGAAAATATAGTTCAATTCGCATTTACTGAGTATAATATTCGTGATTATAGAACAGATTATGAGATTCCTGTAATATATATACTAGGAGAGAATGACTATCAGACACCAACATCTCTTGCAGAGGCTTATTTCGAAGAAATACAGTCGCCAGTTAAGAAAATATTTATTCTTCCGAACTCATCCCACCAACCTATGATTGATCACCCACAAAGGTTTACAGAAATATTAATATCAGAGGTATTACCAATAACTAAGGAGGATGACCTTGAGTAATTTTAGACCAGCGAATAGCTTAAAATTCTTAACGTTATTTTACTTTTTCAAATGACGATACTTTTTCAAACAAGGATCCTATCATTAACAGAAAAATCTTTATCAGAACAACTTGACAACAAGCAAATAATTTTGTATACTGATAAAGCCGTGATACGAAAGCGGAAACAACGGGCGCATAGCTCAGCTGGGAGAGCACCTGCCTTACAAGCAGGGGGTCATAGGTTCGAGCCCTATTGTGCCCACCACTATAAAAGTAAAAAGTGTGAGTATATGTGGCCCGGTAGTTCAGCCGGTTAGAACGCTAGCCTGTCACGCTAGAGGCCGAGGGTTCGAGTCCCTTCCGGGTCGCCATATGCCCAGATAGCTCAGTCGGTAGAGCAGAGGACTGAAAATCCTCGTGTCGGTGGTTCGATTCCGCCTCTGGGCACCAGACAAATAAGGAACAGGAAGAAGAATTCTGTTCCTCATATGCGGGATTAACTCAGTGGTAGAGTGTCACCTTGCCAAGGTGAAAGTCGCGAGTTCGAATCTCGTATCCCGCTCCATTTCAATGGCGCCATAGCCAAGTGGTAAGGCAGAGGTCTGCAAAACCTTTATTCCCCGGTTCAAATCCGGGTGGCGCCTCCAATGTCACAGGATACCAAGCCTTTCAGGGTTCGGTATTTTTTTTGGAGACAAATGACAGGAACATTATCCTGAATTCCCGAAAAAATATACCCTGAATTCCCGAAAAAATATACTATACAGCCTGAATTCCCGAAAAAATATACTATACAGGAAGCTTAGCCAGCCATACCGGGATATCATATGCAGACAGGCCGCATGCATTGAGGATATCTCTCTGCTTTTTTGTAATAGGTGATAAAAGCTTCTTACCATCCCGGGTCTGAACAAATTTCATTTTTCGTAATTCCTTTAACACCGATTGAAAGGAT
>JAAYNA010000001.1 GCA_012521105.1 Clostridiaceae bacterium | reverse complement strand
TCAATGATGCAAATTGCGTAGGCCTAAATATTTCGCCTTGTCCGATATAGTTTTCTGCCCGAAGAAAATTCTGGAGGTATACCCTTTTTTAGGTTAAAATCGGTTGATACCGATATTACTGCTGCCTGCTAAAGTATTTTTAGCAAATTGCGCTTTGCGGCAGTATGGCTACTTGTTTTCTTTTTCTACAAAGGGGCTATTTTGCAAAAGGCTCATTTAATAATTTTTACTTAGGAAATATTCAAAATTGCTAGGAGGGCTTATGGAAACAACCGCCCTTTTATTGATTGCATCGCTTGGTTCTATTGCAGTCTTGCTGATGTTGTATGTCTATATTTTTACGTTTGAACGTAGAACTTTTTTGGTGCTGTGGTTTGCCGGTTGGTCTATCATTGCATTAAATTATGCGCTTGATGCGTTTTTCCCATATTTTCTGAGACAAAATCAAGCGATTTTCTATCTAAGCCTCTGTTCCTATTTCTACGCAAATCTTCTAATATCATGGGGGGCTCTTTTGTTCCTGAAAACCAAAGTCAAAACTGTTCATTTTTTTGAAATCGGAATGGTATGGCTAATTTTCTTTATTATATTCTCACTGCAGAACTTTCCGGCTTTGTATATGATTCAATACACGTATTTAACAGTATTTGCGTTATTTACCTTAGTAGGGATTGTTATGATCAGATTGGCCAAACACTACGGAAGACTCATTCTGGTATTAGGCTCATTGAATATAGCTTGGGTTGTCAATAATCTGGTTTTTTCTTATATTTTAAAAATATCCCACATGGCTCCATATATTGTTTCTCAAATTATACTGATTTTAAACGCCATTGGTCTGGTCCAGCTTTATTTTAAAGAACAGAATGATACGATCCGAGAAGGACTGGATTACATAACCTATCTCACGTTCCATGACGGATTAACCGGATTGTATAATAAGGCATATTTTGATAACAAACTTCAAAAGTTAGAAAATAACAAAGAATATCTGCCCATTTCCTTGATTGTGGGGGATATGAACGGGCTGAAATTTGTTAACGATGTTTTTGGCCATCACGAGGGTGCTCAAAGGCTTAAAAAAATAGCGCTCATTATTCAGCAATTCTGTCGCGAAAATGATATTATCGCAAGATGGGGCGGTGATGAGTTTGCTATTATTCTCCCTAATATAGACAAAGAAACAGCCAATACTATTCGGGATAAGATCAGTGCAGCTTGTAAGAGCTTTCAGGAGACGGACCTTCTTTTAAGTTTATCCTTGGGAGTGGCAACGAAGACGGATGAAGAAGGCAGCTTGTCTATGGTATTGAAGGAAGCGGAAGAATTAATGTATCAGGCTAAGCTGATCGAAGGTAGGAAAGTCAGGGGGGCAATGACAGAAACTCTGGGAAAAGTGTTGCAGGCAAATGATTATGAAATGAAAGGGCACATTGAAAGGCTTCCAAACGCTCGCAAAAGAGTTTGCGAGGGTTCTTGGTTTTTCTGCGGAAAACCTGGATACCCTTACACGAGCTGCAACGCTTCATGATATCGGCAAAATAGGCATATCAAAAGATATTATTCAAAAAAAGTCCTTTCTTAATGATGAGGGATGGCTTATTATGAGAAAGCATGTAGAAATTGGCTATCGAATTGCCCAAGCTTCCGGAGAATTTGCCCATCTTGCCGATATCATTTTATATCACCATGAATGGTGGAACGGCCAGGGATATCCGCATGGCCTTAAGGGAGAAGAGATTCCTCTTATGTCACGAATTATATCTATTATGGACGCCTTTGATGTCATGATCCACCGGCAGAATAAACCCACCATGACTACAGAAGAAGCTTTACAGGAACTCGCTCTTAAAGCAGGGAGCCAGTTTGATCCCTCTCTGGTTCAACTCTTTATTCAGATGGTAAATGAAATTTCCGACTTGAAGGAAGTGACTTTGAGCAGTTGAGAACTGCCGCAAAACTTTGTCAGGCTAGGGCGGCATTGTCACGGTAACCAGAGGGACGGTTTTAGTGCTGACTTTGAAGCTTAGAGATTTTGAGAAAGCGAAAAACAAGCATAAAACTGCTGGGAATAAAAGCATATTGACAAGACGGCTGAAACGTTTGAATGGAATAAGCAGAGCAATTTTTCAAAAAAGATAAACCGCAAGAACTTCCCATGGTTTCCCCAAGCGGCTCGTTCCATGTGGAGACGGTTGTTCTTTTGTCCCACAAAAACTCCAGATGATTCTATCTGCGTAAAAATAGATTTTACTGATGATGGGCAGAGGATGCCTGACCGAGTTACATATAAACTGATAAGGAAATAGCAAAGAGTTTACCTTTTCATTAAAAAAACCCGTTTGAGAATAAGTAATTCTCTAAAAACGGGTTTTCTGTAATCAAAAGAGAGTTTACGCTCTACATGTCCTCATACATGCCTTCATTTGGACTGAAATATTGCTTGAAAACCTCATCATCGGCAAGATTTTTATCCAATTCATATTCAAAGGTTTCATAATTTTCCCAATCAACCGCTATTGAATATATTTCTCCCGTAATAGAATTTACTACATAAAATCCTATTCCTCCCCAATCAGGGTAACTTTCTCCGAATTGTATAAAATAATATGTTACTCCATCTATAACTTTGTCCTTACTTTTGTCGTATGTCAAATAAATGCCGTATCCGCTATCTACAACGGTAAGCCCTATCTCTTCAAGTCTTGCCTTGAACAATGCAACTGCTTCTTCCGGTGTCATTACTTTTTGGGATGTAGGGCTTGATAAGCTATCGGTCTTACTTGATATGGTAACGGTCATAGTCTTATCATCCCAATTAACCGTCAAACCCAATGCTTCACTTACAAAGCGTAATGGTACGAGCGTACGACCTGAAACTATTCTCGCCGGAGCGTCTACACTTACTTTTTCATTGTTAATATAAGCGAATGATTCGCCAACTTTTAGAACTATTACCAATGAGCCTTTTGTCGCAGTTATAGTTTCTGTGGTGGGGTCCCACTGAATTTGTGTTCCTAATGCTTCAAAGATACCCCTTAGTGGGACGAAAGTACGACCGGAATAAATTTGTGGAGGTACATCTAAGTCAAGTGCTTTACCATTGATGATTACTTTAGGAGTATCTGCGGCAAGGACGACAGACGGCAATGTAGAGATTGCTAAAATCGCGATAAGACAAATAACCATTAATTTTCGTAAAACCATAAGACTCTCCCCTTCACAGTAATTATTTTGAACTTAATAAGTATTTTGAAAAAGTTTTACAGTTTTCCCCTTCCTTTCTATAACTGAAGACTGAAGGAATTCAAAATATGTTTTCTATAAATATTTACAAATTCCTGCTTTTTTGGTATTTTTTTATGCAGAAAAAATGCTAAATACTTTGGTAAGCATAAGTCAAAGAAATTTTATTGACAGTTAATTAAAACCAGAGTAGTAATCAGAGGGACGGTCTGTATGAAAGTGCAGCTACAAACAGAATTTTCATTTATTCTTCTAGGTCAAGTATGGTGATGGTTGTTTTGTAGTTGACTTTCAAGCTTAAAGATTTTGAGAAAGTAAAAAACAAGCATAAAACTACTGGGATAAGAGCATATTGATAAGACGGCTGAAACGTTTGAATGGAATAAGCAGCAATTTTTCTTAAAAGCATAAACCGCAAGAATCGCCTCCATGGCTCCCTTGGTGGACAGATTTTAATTTATAACCTCAATTAGTTGTTAGGGACCTACAAGACAATTGAAATATTTAAGTGGAATAAGGGGTTTTTTAAATCTATCAAGAGGAAAATGAAGCCATTTACTGAATATGAGCCTTTTGCAAAAACGCTAGTCCTTATAAATCAATGTACTGGATAACAAAGAAAAGGACTTCACCCCAAATTGGAGAATCTTTCAAGTAACGACACAAAAAAGAAACCAAGGAGTGAAGTCACTTGTATATTCTCCAAGAAACCCTGTTTTCCCTTGAAGAACTGCAAAAAATTGAATTAAAAAATCGTTTGCCCATA
>JAAYNA010000072.1 GCA_012521105.1 Clostridiaceae bacterium | reverse complement strand
TCCGAAAACACTTCAGCTACGGCGCCTTCAAAAAAGCCTCTCATGTCGGCAGAGGAAATCCAAAAAAGGATGACTGGTGTGCTGATCATCGATAAGATCGATCTTAAAATGGTCATCATGGATGGGGTTGATGAAGAAACTCTTCGTGTAGCCGCTGGTAGGATGACCGAAACAGGGAACTTTGATGAGATAGGGAATGTTGTGCTGGCTGGGCACAGGAGCTATACTCTGGGCAAGTATTTCAACCGGCTGGATGAGCTGGAGCCGGGTGATAAAATCGTGGTGCAAACCAAGAGCAAAACGCTGGAGTATGAGGTTTTTAAGAAGCATATCATTGAACCCGACGATTTTTCCATAACCAAACAAAGTGATACAGAAAAGATTCTGACCCTCTTTACCTGCCATCCGGTGGTGATAGCCAACCAACGGCTTGTGGTTCACGCGAGGCAAATCAACTGACTGTTAAGGGGGCAGGGTGATAAATAGCAGGTTTTAGTTGTTGATATAATACTCATAAGCTCAACGAGATCATTGATACGGGGTGGAAATGATGCTTTACATCAGATATCCATGTTAATTTGAGATAAAGGCTAAAGCGCGAAGTCCTCCATATTATTTTTTCTTTACGCTTGGCTCTATTCCATGTCAATAACTAGGGGGAGGATTTCAAATGGAAATTATCAATATGGCTCAACTGAACGAAACCCAGATCATCCAGGCCGCTCAGATACTGACTGACAGTATTCCAATTGGTTGGCCGACGCTTCAGGACGCCCTGGATGAAATAAATAGGCTTCTGATCCCGGAAAACACTATGCTTGCGGCTGTTGAAAAGGATATTGTTCTTGGCTGGGGAGGCATACTTCCGGGTTATAATGGAAATGTCTTCGAAATACATCCGCTGGCTGTTCGCGGTGACAGGCGAAAGCAAGGCATTGGCAGGGCAATTATTGCAGCATTGGAGGATGAAGCAAGAAAGCAGGGTGGCATGACTATATATTTGGGTGCCGATGATGAAAGAGGCAACGGCGAAACATCTTTTGCAAATGTTGATTTATATGATGATTTACCGGAGAAAATAAAAAGTTTTTCTCCCGGCACGCATCAATCAGGCTTTTACCTGAAGCTGGGATACAAAATTATTGGCGTAATGCCAGACGCAAACGGAATAGGAAAACCGGATATTTATTTTGGCAAAAGTTTACGCAAGCTGTAAAGTATTTGCCATTACATGAATAGGACGGCTTCATGCCGTCTTGTTCATACCCTCAATGATATTCTTTAACACGTGGAGCGCGTTATATTGATTTCAAGAGCGTAAGCCTTAATTTTACTGGGTTTTAGGAATTACATCTGTCTTGTCTACTCGACCTTAAGTGCCAAAATACGTACACGGAAACATATCGACGAGGTGTTTTGGGGTAAAATTTGAACTCAAAAATTAGTAGGAGTGAGTTGACAGAATAGATAACGGGCATTTTTCATAGGGTTGAGGAGGCAGGATAGATGTCGCATATAGTAAAATAAGGCGAATCAACGAAAAAGAAAAGTGAGGAGGATAACGTGGGGAAAATTGACAGGCTATATGCTATAACCACATATTTGATGAACAATGGTAAAACTGCAGCACGCGAGCTTTCTCAAAAATTTGAAGTGTCGGTACGTACAATTCAACGTGATATAGACTCATTATGTCAAGCCGGGATTCCCATAGTGGCAGAAATCGGAACAAACGGAGGTTATTATCTTGAAGAGAATTTCCGTATGGATGCACATACGGTATCAAATGAAGATTACTCATTTATCCTTACCTCACTGAAGGGGTTTTATTCTGCTATGAAAAGTCCTAGAATTATTTCAACCCTTGAAAAAATCGCCTCGTTAACAAAAAATCCAGATAACACAATCATCCTTGATTTTTCTGTATTGCGCGAGGGTGATAATCAGCTTTTGCAAATACTCCAGGATGCTATACATACAAAGCGCCCTGTCAGCTTCGAGTATACAAATGCAGACAACATTACACGAATACATACCGTTGAACCGATAGCCGTCGTATACCGGTGGTATTCTTGGTACCTGCTTGCTTATTCGGTTGTTAAGAACGATTACAGAACATATAAACTTATTAGAATGAAAAATGCAAAAATAATCGATGATGCTTTTACGATGGAGCATAAGAAAGCAGAAGAAATATTGCATGATATCGATAATCAGATGCCAAGAAAGCTTACCGAAATAACCGTTCACGTCAAATCGGAGGCGCGTGCCAAGGCTGTTGAATATCTTAACGGTATAATTACTTGTGAATATGATAATAACGATTGTGATATGAAACTGTATGTCATTGAAAATGAGCACTTATGGTTTGGAACGCTGTTATCGCTTGGTGATGGGATTGAGATCAAGGCACCAGAGCATATCAGAAATCGTGTACTCGAATCGGCGAAAAAAATAGTGGCGCTGTATCAAAAACTATGACATGCTGTTGTCGTAGTTCCTCTGTTAAAATTAACTTATAAAAAATAAAGTAACAGAGGTAATGAACTATGACTAGTATTAAAAGATATCATGTAAACGAGGAAAATGCATGGTCAGAAATGGTAGAGGCCGGAGATTTTGTGTTTTTAAATTTCTGTGTAGGAAATGTTGGACAATCTGTTGAAGCACAGATACATGGTTCATTGGATGATATGGAACATCGTCTAAAAGAAATTGGTTTGACTTTAGAATCTGTGGTCAAG
>JAAYNA010000071.1 GCA_012521105.1 Clostridiaceae bacterium | reverse complement strand
GTAGAAAAAAGCTATTGTTTGTAAACAATGATTTTACATAAATGTTTTCTGCAAATACAATATTTGTAAATATAATATTTATTAATAAGGAACATGTCAACAGATTTTGCATAAAATGCATGTTTTTCTGCATGAATTGCATATATAAGATGATTGAAAACTACATCTTCTGTTAACTATAATAACTATTGTTCTTAATTTTCGCTTTAGCGCACAAAAAGGTCCACATAATTATTGAAAATGCGTATTTCTGTGTTAAAATAGTATGATATTCTGATTCGAAAAACCCGGTAATCAATTTATTTCGCTGTTTTGATGTAATAATTAAGCAAAATACAATACAATATTTATGTTTATATGCATCAGGATTATTTTGCAAAACATAATAGTTTAAGACAAGAAAACAGGGAGACAAATATACATATGGGAAAGACTTATAATTTGACAGATGGAAATATAACAAAGACTTTATTCAGGCTTGCTCTTCCGATTATGGGAACCAGTTTCGCTGAAATGGCTTATAGCTTAATTGATATGATTTGGGTTGGTAAAATAGGGACCGAAGCTGTGGCAGCTGTTGGAACTGTCGGTTTTTTCACCTGGCTTGCCAATGCATTTATACTGATACCCAAAATCGGTGCAGGGGTTGGAGTGGCTCAATCTGCAGGCCAAAAAGATATGGAAGAAGCCAAAAAATACATTAAACATAGTCTTCAGATGGCCGTATGCCTTGCTTTAATATATGGTTTTATTATGATTGTTTTCAGAAAGGGTCTGATTGGTTTTTTTAATCTCGGAGAGGCCAGGATCATAAAGTCTGCCATTGATTACCTGGTTATTGTTTCCTGCGGGTTTATATTTTATTTTATAAACCCGGTGTTTACGGCTGTATTCAACGGGTATGGTGACAGCCAAACTCCTTTTATTATAAATACAATTGGGCTTATAGCAAATGTAATACTGGATCCTCTCCTAATTTTGGGGATTGGGCCTTTCCCCAGGTTAGAAGTGATTGGTGCAGCATTAGCCACTGTAATTTCACAAGGGATTGCTACGCTTATCTTTATAATAAAGGCGAGAAAAACAATAGTAATTTTTTCGGGTATTCACCTTTTTAAAAAACCAGACCTTACTCATGTAAAAATGATTGCTAATATGGGTTTACCAACTGCTTTGCAGAGTGGGCTTTTTTCTACAATTGGAATGGTGCTGGCAAGGATTATCGCACAATGGGGTGCAACTCCTATAGCAGTCCAAAAGATTGGTTCACAGATTGAAGCAATATCCTGGATGACAGCAGGTGGCTTTCAAAGTGCAATGAGTGCCTTTGTTGGTCAAAATTATGGTGCAAAAAAATGGGAAAGAGTAAAAAAAGGGTATTTTACAGGGATGACAATAGTATCTGTCATAGGAATATTTGCTACAGCTTTATTGTTCTTCGGTGCAAGGCTTTTGTTTTCCGTTTTCATAAAAGAGGAAGAAGCCATTCGGCTTGGAATCCAATATCTTAAGATATTAGGGTTTTCACAATTGTTTATGTGCATTGAAATAACAACAGCGGGTGCATTTTATGGTATAGGAAAAACAATTCCACCATCCATCACAGGTATCATACTTAATGTTCTTAGAATCCCCGGTGCTCTGATTTTATCTTCTACAAGCCTTGGTCTTGACGGGATTTGGTGGGCTATCAGTGTTTCCAGCATTTTCAAGGGGATTGTATTAACTGTATGGTATATTATTGTCCTTAAAAAACAATTTATCTATAGGTAATGTGCAGTTAGCTTTGAGCCAGGTAAAAATTCGAATGTAAATTGATGAAGGAGGATTATAAATATAATCTTTACTCATTTAAACCCAAAACATTAGAGAATTTAATAAGAAGAATTAGTTGCTATTGATTTAGAAATATGACAAAATAGATAAGAGGGAGTAAAAAACATGGTATATAGAGAACTTGGAAAAACAGGTCTTCAAGTAAGTGTGATTGGTCTTGGTTGTGAACATCTTGATGGCAAACCGTTTTCACAGATCGATGAAACTGTTAATACTGCTCTTGATCATGGAGTAAATATTCTGGATGTGTTCATGCCGGGAAAAGAAATACGGGAAAACATTGCGAAAGCTTTGGGCAACAGACGTAAAGAAGTTATTATACAGGGACATATAGGTTCCACAGATATTAATCAGCAGTATGACATCAGCAGGGATATGCCTACAGTAAAGCGATACTTTGAAGATTTGTTGCGTATTTTTGGCGGTTACATAGATTTAGGAATGATGTTTTTCATTGACTCGGATGAGGACTATAAAAACGTTTTTGAAACAGATTTCGTAAAATATGTGGAGCACTTAAAAAAGGAAGGTTACATAGGTCATATTGGCTTTAGTTCACATAATCCAGTGACAGCAATGAAGGTAATAAATACAGGATTACCAGAGATGTTAATGTTCAGCATAAACCCTGCCTTTGATATGCTTCCGTCTGAAGAATATGTTTTTGATCATTTTGACAGTGGTTTTTCTCCTGAACTCTTTCGAGGAATTGACCCAAAACGGGCGGAACTATACAAACTATGTGATCAAAAGCAGATTGGCATTACCGTAATGAAAACATTAGGTGGCGGTAAATTGCTTAAGCCCGAACACACTCCCTTTGCCAGGCCTCTTAGCGTACATCAGTGCATTCATTATGCTTTGTCAAGACCAGGCGTGTCAAGTGCGTTGATAGGCTGTCAGACATCAGATGAAGTATTAAACACCATGCAATACTTTGAACTTGACGATTCTGAGAAAGATTATGCTGAAATTCTTGGGACTATACGCAATGATTTCAAAGGTAATTGTGTTTATTGCAATCACTGCCAGCCCTGCCCGGCAGGGATTGATATTGCAACAGTCAACAAGTATTTAGACATTGCTCGCTTAGATCTGGCTAATATACCTCCTTCGATTCGTTCACATTATCTAAGCCTAATCCGTAACGGGGAAGATTGCATAAACTGCGGTAGTTGTGAAAGTCGCTGTCCTTTTAGTGTGCAAATTATTAATAATATGATGGAAGCAGAAAGGATTTTTAGGTAGGGAAAAAGAAGCTGGAGAGCTGTATGATGATTCCTACTTCTGGAAAACCACTATTCCTGCAATCATCAGAGCAACACCAATTAATTTGCTCCATTCAAAACACATTTTTTCGGTACCGAATAATCCGAAAACTTCAATTAAGCAGGAAGTAACAAGCTGGGCCAACAGAATCAGCATTGTAGCATATGCAGGTCCCAGATCTGATATGCTTTTTATAACTGTGAATGTAATAAGGGCACCAATAACACCGCTGAATAAATAAAATTTATTACTGACATCAAACACTGCAAGCAGGTTTTCACGACCCGAAAAGAACCAAACACTTATACTCGTGATAAAAGCTGTTAAATGCACCCAGCTGTTTGTCGTCCACATATTTGACGAGTCCATAATTCGTGTGTTAAAAACACCTTGAACACTCATTAATAACCCTGCCAATAGTCCTAATAATATGCCAGCCAAAGAAATCCCTCCAATAAAAAGATAGTTTTTGATTATTCAACAAAACATACGGATTTTAGTGTTTGTATTTCGTCTTAAAAATATTATCACTTGTTAGATTGGCGCTGTTCTAGTTATTATTGATTTCCCATAACCCATTCACATATTCTGAAAAACAGGCAGGAAATAGATCTTATTATGATAATAAAGAATTCACTTGACAATATCCAAAATTAACCTTAACATGAAAATATGCTTAATAATACACTTTGTAATTCACAAAGATACATTGACTGCAAAAATAAGCCCACTGTAAATTATTATAGTAAAAGGGGGGTTGGAATTATGTTTTTTAGTTTTCTTACATCAGATGTATTAGAAACCTATACTTATAGAACTTCCGGGTTAAGTGTTATGCCTCCGGTGCTGGCTATTTTTGTAATGCTGATGAACCTTGCTGTAAAAGCTATAATTATAATTGCTGCTATACAACTTATAAGAGCGGCAAATATTTATATCAAAAAGAAAATAATCTGCCCGATGTTGAAAGAAATGTATAGGGCAGTTTTTTTATAGAACTACGAACTAATAATAGTTTTTAATTATGAGGTGTTTTAGTTATGGATAATGAATTAATAATCAAAATGTATTCCTTTACGCTGGATTGCAAAGATCCGAATTTATTAGCAGAGTTTTATGCGAAGTTGCTCAAGTGGGAAGTAATGTTTGTAAGTGAGGATTGGGCATGTGTAGGCCCTCCGGGAAGCCTCCAGGGAGCATATCCATGTATACTGTTTCAAAAAAATCCCGATTACATACCGCCTGTTTGGCCGGAAGAACCCGGTGCTCAGCAGCAAATGGCGCATATTGACTTTGCTGTTAATGATTTGGAAAAAGCAGTTAGCTATGCACTTGATTGCGGAGCAACTCTTTCAGAAAAGCAATTTTCAAATGACTGGACAGTTATGTTTGACCCTGCAGGACATCCTTTTTGCTTATGTCTTATGAAATCAGTTATTGAAAGTGATCACTTTGCGTTGTTATAGAGGTACCACGCTCTGTGGTACCCTGTCTTTGTAAGTTTCGGGTGGATATTTCCTTGCTTCCTTTTAGATATCTTATATTAGATTGGTTATTTTACTAACGGTAAAATTAGTTGCATCTTCTATAAAATTCATTGTACTTTCGATTGTTATCAGTTTATTTGATGATATATCCTGATGTTCTTTATCTTTATATAAGTTATATAATATGTTTTCTTTATGTTTCTCAATTTCTTCGGAAAATATGATGTTATTTAAATTTATTGGTTTAGCTTTTTCAAGATGAACCCAAAAATCATCCTTATTTTTCTCTCTCAACCCTAATTCTATATCTACTCTCGCACTTTCCTGATGGTATAATCCACCATAACCTTTTGTCAGCTCTTCAGGATATTTTAGCCTGAATGGCGTCCATACAGCTATATTATTATAAATATCTGATAATATATGACAGCAATAGCCGAGTATGAAATCATAGTTATCTGAGTTTCTTTTATCTGGTAAAAATTTCAACACATTTTCAGTCCAATCGTCGTTTTCTGTAAGCATACCCCAACGTGCGTCCCCTACACATAAATGCGATGCTTTTTTATAATCTGATTTATAATCCGCTCTGTTATGCACGGCGTCGGGGGCTACATTTCCTAAAAAAAATTGGGGTAAATCCTTGATTGCTTCAGGCAAATGCTTATGTATATTCTTTGCTATATGTAAATGTGTCATATGAAATGGCATGAGCTATTATCTGTCCTTTCATTTAATTTCACGCTTTATAACATAATTTTATTTTAACACAAAAGTTTCCAATGCAAAAGAAGTAAGCAGGAGTCATTCCAGTGCTTCTCCTGTGTATAAAACAGTTAAGAGTTATTAAAACTAAGGATGTTTAAATGGAGCATCGAAGGGAGGAAACAAATGCACACCGTATGGAAGGGAGCGATTAGT
>JAAYNA010000070.1 GCA_012521105.1 Clostridiaceae bacterium | reverse complement strand
GCGTGGACATAGATTTTAGCTTAATTAAAAAGGCATACAAGAAGCTTAAATCCAGTGTATTTTATGACAAAACCCAACTTATTTTACGCGATAAAATTGTTGAATTTGAATCATGTAGTGACAATTCTGGCGAAAATATTGATGAAAAACTAAAAAAATTGTTTGATGATATTATATATCCTGATTGCCGGGAACGATTAAAATCAGAGATTTTGGATTCCATCGGATATCACTCTTTTCCAAAAAAACTTAAATCTAGCGAGCTAAGCATTATTACAAACACAGTTTCTAACAAAACAGAAATAGAAGAAACGCAATATTTTATAGACATGGATGTGCGAGGCCATATTATTGGTGTTCTTTGGTTATTACTTATTGGGTGGAGGTTAGATAAAGGAGTATATGAGCATTCCTATGGAAACCGAATTCGGAAAAAATTAATTAACGATTTCTCTAAGAATGTTACGTTTTCTCCAAATTTGTTCGAGCCATATTATGTTTTATATGAAAGCTGGAGAGATACTGCTCTTTCCTGTGCGAGAAAGAGTTTGGACAAAAGTCAAGATGTAATGATACTGACGATGGATTTCAGTAGATTTTACTACTCACTGGATATGACTAGGGATTCGTTTAAGTGTTTTTTTGAACTTATTGAAGAAAATATTCAGAGCGAACCTTTATATAAGGAACTACATTTTTTTATTTATGAAATCATAGAGAGGTATTCAGAAAAACTGGGCAAGTTATTTGACGGTCGCAAAGTACTTCCAATAGGTTTTTTACCCTCTAATGTTTTGGCAAATTGTTACTTAAGCAAATTCGATAAAGCAGTTATTGACGACTTGAATCCGATGTACTACGGCCGATATGTCGACGATATACTGATTGTTGAAAAGATAGAAAAAAACAGCAGAATATATAAAGAAGCCATGGATCAGCGGTTGAATGAAGAAAACGCTATTAAATATTTTTTTGGAAGATGCATTAACTGGGATAAACATGATTTAAGACAAGAAAAGGATCAGAAGGAAGTCGAGCATATAGATCAACAAAGACGACCTATTTTAACATGCCATAAAGATAAGGACAATAATAACATATATAAAGTAGATAGATATTATTACATAGATGAAAAGAGTAAGACGGAAATTAAAGTAAAAAATCAAAAGGTAAAAATCTTTCATTTTTCCAGTGCCGAATCCGATGCTCTACTAAACTGCTTTATAGAGCATCTAAGAAAGAATAAAAGTGAGTTTAGATATATGCCTGAATGTGATGCGGTATTTGAGGAAGACAACTATAACGAAATCTACTGCTTAAAAGGTAAAGACGGTGTAAGAAAGCTAGGTGATGCAGAGGGTGTTTCAATTGATAAATATGCCCTTTCGAAATTCTTAGGTAAATATATGCGGATCAGTGGCCTGGTAGATGATAGTAGGGCAGAGTCAAAATTTGAAAAGGATATAGCCAAAATTTTTAACAGCCATACTATTGTAGAAAATTACACCACCTGGGAGAAGATAATTCAGGTCTTTGTTATAAATAACAGATTTTCCGCTGTGTATAATTTTGTAACGAAGATTATTGAAGCAATTAAGAATCTCAACTTTTCCGGCGATGCTAACATCAAAGACGATTCAGTGAAAGACGTTTCAGCGAAAGACGATTTCGATAAAGATAGTGATCATGTACGTAATATGCGGAGCAGCATGCTTTTATTTTTAAGGGGATCCTTAGCTAGGGCCACCTCATTGAACTGGTGTGAAAATAGCAAGAACTGCATAGAAAAAATCTACCGTTGTGTAAAAGATACATTTAGCAGCACCGAAGAGGAAGAAGCTATCATCAAAGAAGAATGCGAAGTGATAAATTCTTTTTGTAATGATACAATGACAGAGCTTCGCAAGAACTATTGTAAAACCAGAATGAATGACAAATATATAATACCAATTATGATAGATGCACTTCTTAATACATCTGAAGATTTGTTTGATGATAGCAAAGGAATTAACCTAGCGAGCTTCAGGGATATTCTGAGGAATATAGATCCAGAGAAACAGCTGTCAGATGATGATTATTACTATTACTATCCATACATTGTGAAGATGCATGATTTGTCTATGTATACGATAGTTAAAAAAATGCTAAATGAGGAATGCAATAAAAGTCTGAAGGAAGATTTAGAGAATAATCAAAGATATTATTTGAAACTTAATTACAAATACGATAAGGATAAGGAAAAAGCCAATGACCAGGAAACGGATTATATGGCTAATATCGCCAAGGACTTTGAAAATGAAATACAAATAGAAGAACTAGATTTGCTCGGTGGCGATTGCAAAAAATATGCTGTAAAGGTCGGCAGTGGGCGAAAAGATAGATTGAAGATAGCAGTAGCAAATACCCGAATTCACGAGGATAATTTCCAAAAGATTGTAAGAGACGAGCCGAATCGGACATACCGAAGATACCAGGAATTAAGTTTGCTGTTGAACAAGGCAATTAGTGAAGGTGCTGATATGCTGATTTTACCCGAGGCATTTTTACCCTTTGAATGGATTCCTACTCTTGCCAGGACATGTGAGAAAAATCAGTTGGCTGTTGTAACCGGTGTTGAGTATTTAAAGATTGGACATAGCGGAAAGATTTACAACCTCACTGCTGTAATCTTACCGTATAAGGATAAGCATGAATACGAATCTTCTTATATCGGTTTTCATTTAAAAAGACATTATGCACCAGTGGAAATAAAAAACATAGAAGGTTATAGGTTAAAACCTGTTGCCGGGGATCACTACGAATTATACTGTTGGAACGACTGCTGGTTTCCCGTATACTGTTGTTATGAGTTAGCCTCCATCAAAGACAGGAGTTTGTTTCAATCCTATGCTGATATGTTGATAGCAGTAGAATGGAACCGCGATACGAACTATTATAGCAATATAGTGGAGTCTTTAGCCAGGGATTTACATTGTTATTGTGTCCAGGTCAATTATTGCAACTATGGGGATAGTAGAATCACTCAGCCGACCAAAACCGAAATCATGGATATCGTAAAAGTTAAAGGCGGTAAAAATAGCACGATTATAATAGGTGAAATCGATATAAAAAGATTGCGCGAATTTCAGTTTATGGGAGTAAGCATTCAGGACATCAACAGGGAATTTAAGTTTACGCCTCCGGAGTTTGATACAGATATTATTTACAAAAAAATGAAACATACACTATGGGAAGAATTGAAGAATAAGAATAATGAAAAGGAAAAGAATTCTTCTTAATTAAGGGCGGAGGTGTTTTTTTTGAAGCTGATATATTCTGGGCCGGTGGGCAGTGGGAAAACCACTGCCTTAATAAATAAATATTTAGCCTTGATAGAGGAAGGGGTAAGGTCTGACCGGATCTTGGTGCTGACTCGCTCCACCTTAGATGTATCGCTGTGGAGAAAGGAGCTTAAAGCGCCCGCCCTCGGCAAGCTCAACATCCACGCTTACTTTGGTTTTGTGCAGGACCAGCTCACGAGCTGCTGGCCTATGGTGGAAGATAAGCTGCCGGGAAAGCAGCGTTTTACGCTGCCGGTTTTTATGACGGTAGAGGCCTCCCATTACCTTATGATGCAGCTTGTGGAAGAGAAGTTGAACCAGGGTGGTTTTAGAGATGTAAAATCCACCCCCGATGCCATTGCCATACAGCTCATTGACAATTTGAACCTGGCTGCGGTATCGAAAATCCCCTTTGAGGAAGCTCTTTGGAGGCTGCGCCTTCTTGGGGCTGTAGGTGGTGCTGAAAAAGCGGATGCCTTTCGGGATGCCGTTGAACTGATGAAGCGGTT
>JAAYNA010000069.1 GCA_012521105.1 Clostridiaceae bacterium | reverse complement strand
CCCAAAAATTTTTTAATGGCATAAACACCCTCCTGGCAAAAGAATTTGGAGGAATTGACCTGTCAGGCGGGGAGTGGCAGAAAGTGGCGATAGGAAGAGGCATTTACAGAAAATTTGATTTTATTGCTTTTGATGAACCGACAGCATCAATTGATCCCATAGAAGAAACTAAAATTTATGAAAAAATCAGAAGCTTAAGCAAAAATAAAACTGCTGTAATTGTAACCCACAGAATGGCATCAGTAAGATTTGCAGATAAAATAATTGTGATGAAAGAAGGCAGAATAGTGGAATATGGCAACCATGAAAGCTTAATGGCTTTGAATGGTGAATATAAGCGATTGTATACGTCACAAATCAAAGATTATGTAAATGATGTAAGATGATATAAAGATTTTTAAATTTAAGCTAGATGAATAAAACGAAATTTATCTCTTATGGCAAAAATGGTCGAGAAAATTTTTCAGGTAAAGTGCTATTCTATAACTGCAGGATGTAAACAAATTCAGGAGGATCAAATATTAGCTGTACAGCGAATGCAGGATTATATCGAAACACATCTTAATGAAAAAAATAACCATGGCTGATTTGGCAAGAGTATAGCATTTTTCTCCCTGGTATGCCAGAAGGCTGTTTATTAAATGGACCAATTATACACATTTCATCAAAGCCTTTTATAAATGGCATTATAAGTATAACAATATATAAGTATGGTAATAGCGGTGGTCAGCTATATAATGACAATCACCGCTTATATGTGCTTCAGTATGATGTCCCTTATAATTGTGCGTCCAGCATGGACGTAATCTAATGGATGAAAGTCCCTTAACCGCCCGGTAGTGGGAAAGCTATAGCCGAACACCAAAGGTGTCGTGGGCGAATGCGAATCTGAAGGAAGGTGTAAGCAATCTCCGGTCTGACAAATAGAAATTCGCATAGGTAATACTGTTAATGATGAAGAAAAACCAAAGTTAAGGGTAGCAGCTTATTGCCGGGTTTCAACAGACAGTGAGGAACAGGCGTCTAGCTATGAAGTTCAAATAGAACACTATACTAATTATTAGTTTCCGCAAATATGCGTAACAGGGTAATTTTTACAAAAAAATCGAATTATTATTTGAATAATGCAATCTGATATGGTATAATCCTTAAGTGAAAACTCAATATTGCTGCTAGGGGTGCCGCAAGGCTGAGAGAGATATTATTATCTCAACCCTCAGAACCTGATATGGTTAGTACCATCGTAGGGAAGCAAAAAGAAATATGTGTTTGTTACTAGAGCTTACCATGATGGTAAGCTTTTTTTATTGTACTTCCAACGATTATCCAATTTGTTTCCCTTACAGATGTTTACTTTGTCGGATAAGGTAAACGCGACCGGATAGAAGATTAATCAATTCAAAGCGGCAATGAGAGTAATATTATTTTTTACTGGAGGTTTAATATGAGTGATAAATTAATCATCGGGGGAAGAGAAATAGAAAGTAGGCTTTTTATAGGTACGGGGAAATTTTCTTCCAACAAGCTCATTCCTGAGATAATCAAAGTTTCAGGAGCGCAGGTTGTTACTGTTGCTTTAAGAAGGATCGATTTTGATTCAGAAGAGGAAAATATGCTGAATTATATTCCGGAGGGTTGCATCATCATGCCGAATACATCTGGTGCCCGCAATGCTGAGGAAGCTGTCAGAATTGCCAGGTTGGCACAAGCTGCGGGATGTGGCAACTGGATCAAAATTGAGGTTATTTCTGATAACAAATACCTTCTGCCGGATAACATGGAAACAATAAAGGCAACAGAAATACTCGCCAGGGCAGGATTTGTGGTGTTGCCATACATGTGCCCGGACCTGATGGCGGCAAGAAGGCTCAGGGATGCAGGAGCAGCAGCCGTAATGCCTCTTGGGGCTCCTATAGGCACAAATAAGGGGCTTAAAACAAGGGAACTTGTCAAGATACTGGTCAATGAAATTGATCTTCCTGTTATTGTGGATGCAGGCCTTGGTAAACCGTCAGATGCAGCTGAAGCAATGGAAATAGGGGCTGCTGCAGTGCTGGTGAATACAGCTATTGCTACTGCAGGAGATCCGGTTATGATGGCTGAAGCCTTCAGCCTTGCAGTTAAAGCAGGCAGGGCAGCTTATATTTCCGGTACAGGCGCAGTAAAGGAATAT
>JAAYNA010000068.1 GCA_012521105.1 Clostridiaceae bacterium | reverse complement strand
TTGTATAAATACAACCAAAATGAAACAGTTTGACAAGTATGAGTTAGATGAGCTTTTGACAGAAGAGCAACAACAGGAAATAGAAAAAAAGCTTACTGATATTGATACCGAAATACTCATAAGCGCAAGGCAGACATTTATTAAAAACAAAGACATAAACATAATGGAAAAAATAAGCCAAATTGCAGTGCCGGACGAAAATCAAGTTCCTAAAGAGATTGTAAAAATCGTTTTAAATAATGAGTTTATATCCATTAAATCAGAAACATTAAACAAGCTTGAATATATTTGCATGTATTTCAATACAAAGGTTGCCAATAGCAAAGTTGTTTACCAGTCACTTCATCAAACGTTTCTTAAAAGTATTAAGTTGTTATACTATGATATGGCGAAAATAAATATAAATATCAAAGATAAATATTATACTAATATAATAAAGCTTTTTAATGAATGGAACATGATGTATTTGTGTTTATTGCATAATATAATTGGACAAAGTTGCAAAAAGAATTCCCCAATTTTGCAATAGTAAATTCCACATAATTGCAAAAGGCCATTGAAGGCACCACCCCAGAATAATATCCTTGTAGTTAGTTGGGGAAAACGGCTACAAGGAGGAATGGAGGATGCTATCAATGACCCAAATTAAGGATATCAGAAAAATGTATTTTGAGGAAGGGAAAAATATTAACCAAATAGCCAGAGAAACTGGTTACGACCGTAAGACAGTAAAGAAATACCTTGATAAAGATGACTGGAATAAAGACCAGTCAAAAGTAAGGGAAAAAACTACATTTCCAAAGCTTGACCCATACAAGCCGGACATTGATGCTTGGCTTTCTGAGGATAAAAGAACCAGGCGTAAACAAAGACACACAGCAAAACGAATATATGAGCGGCTGTTAGAGAAGTACAAGGATGACTTTGGCTGCTCCTACAGAACTGTTGCAGGATATGTGGCAGTAAAGAAAAAAGAGATCTTTGGTAAAAACAAAGGTTTTCTACCGTTAGAACATATACCAGGAGAAGCACAGGTAGATTTTGGTGATGCCGATTTTTATGAAAAAGGTAAGTTATACAGCGGTAAATACTTAAACTTATCGTTTCCATACAGTAATAAAGGATATATCCAAGTTTTCAAGGGAGAAAACCAGGAATGTCTGTTTGAAGGCTTAAAAACGATATTTGAACACATAGGCGGAGTGCCACCAAGGATATGGTTTGATAATGCAAGCACTATGGTTACCAAGGTAATGAAAAACGGAGAGCGGACTCTGACTGATGACTTCTTGCGGTTTATGGAACATTACCGTTTTGAAGCAGCCTTTTGTAATGTGGGAGCCGGACATGAAAAGGGTAATGTAGAAAACAAGGTTGGATATCATAGACGAAATATGCTGGTTCCGGTACCACGGTTTGAAAGTATCAGCAAATTTAATAAAGAGCTTCTGCTTCAATGTGAAGAGGATGCGAAAAGAGAGCATTACCGTAAGGAAAGGACAATTGAAGAGTTATACAAGGATGACGCTGCATCCCTTTTGGAACTACCCAGAGTAGCCTTTGATACAAGCAAATACATAAATGTAAAGACAAATGGATATGGTAAATTTCTGATTAACAATGGCTTACACGAATATTCTGTAGCACCTAAATATGCAAATACATATGTATTGGTTAGGCTAACTGCCTTTGAGGTAATAGTGCTTGATGAAAACTATCGTGAGATAGTGCGCCACGATAGGCTTTACGGTGACCATAAACAACAAAGCATGCAGTGGTTGCCTTACCTTAACCAATTGGCGAGATGCCCAGGCGCATTGAAATACACAGGCATATATCAAATGCTGCCACAGCCTGTAAAAGAGTATTTAGAAGATTTGAGCAAGCAAGATAAGGGAAAGGTGTTAAAGGCCATTGCCAATCTGACACAGAAAAGCAGCTTTGAAAAAGCAGTAGAAACAGTAAGCACTGCACTATCCTACGGCGCCGCTGATATAGACAGTTTAATAAATCTACACAGCCGGCTACATGAAAAAGTATTGCAGCTTGAACCGGTGCGCCTGCCTGATCATATACCGCAGTTAAAAAGGTATGAGCCAAATTTTATGGTCTACGACGAGAGTCTTAAGAAAGCAGGTGTAGATGGATGTTAGTATCTGATATTGCTGTTTGCTGTAAGAGACTTCGCTTAAGCAAAAACATCGTGGAAATGTCGGGCAAAATACAAGCAGAAAGCCATCAGGAGTATTTGCTTAAACTACTTCAAGCAGAGATTACGCATCGTGAAAAAGTAAGGAAAGATAAGCTGATAAAGAAAGCTGGTTTTTATACCATAAAGACATTTGAGAGCTTTAGGTTCGATGAAGTAACACTTCCTGGTGGTATCACGCCAGAATACCTTAAAGAATGCGAGTTCATCACAAACAAGACCAATATTGTTATGTATGGCAATGTGGGTACTGGCAAGACCCATCTTTCCATTGCATTAGGAGTAGAGGCATGTAAGAAAGGTTTAGAAGTTAGGTTTTTTAGGACATCGGCACTTGTAAACAAACTGGCAGAGCAAAAGAAAGCCGGAACAATATCTGCTTTTTTAAAAGCACTTAATAAAGCCGACTTATTGATCTGTGATGAGTGGGGTTATGTCCCTCTTGACCGGATAGGAGCGCAACTCCTGTTTGAAGTAATATCTGAGTGCTATGAACGAAAGTCGGTAATCATTAACACCAACATAGAGTTTTCAAGGTGGGTAAATGTGTTTTATGACGAGCAGATGACAGGAGCTATCATTGACCGGATACTTCATCATTGCCACTTGTTGCTCTTTCCTGGCCAAAGTAATAGGCTGAGGGAATCAACATTAAACACATGAGAATTTAGCAGATAAAACTACTGGGGTTAACATAAAAATTCCACATCGGTGCCTGAGGAAAAAATTTTGCAAAAGTGAGGAATTTTCTCTTGCAAAAAACACCTTGGTTTAATATCATCAGGGTACCTTGCCCTGTGATATTGAATGGGTATTAAGTTGGCCATCTCATCACCTCATATTATCAACAACCAATTTAGTTTAACTCTATTATATATGTAAATGTCTTAATTTTTCATATAATTACTATTTTATAGAATAATAAATGCCAGTTTAGATTTTTACTATTAATCCTAACTGGCATCTATACTCAATAACCTATTCAATTATACACTCAACTTATGTCCCAAACCTTATACATTCATTTTACGACCATAATAGACCCCCTAAACAAAATATGTTCCCTCATACCAACTAAAGGGAACATAAAACACACCTATATATTCACTTTAAATGCTTTCAACCTTGCTATTTCAACCTATTCCTTCTCTATCAAGACTACACACTCCACATGGATCGAGTTGATGGAATTGATGTCTGTGGGCTAATTTTTATAGCATCTGTACGTGGAACATGTAAATGGGTTTTTCGGTCTTTTTTGAAAAATCGTCGTTCGTGGGAACATGTCTACGGTACTATTCTTTCTTAATCCGTTATTAGGATCAAGTCACAGGAAATTTTGAGTTCCCACTGTCTGCACTATAACCCCATTGCATTCTTG
>JAAYNA010000067.1 GCA_012521105.1 Clostridiaceae bacterium | reverse complement strand
ACAAGTAAGGGAGCAAGCCCCATTGAGGGCTCATCAAGACACAGAAGTTTTGGGCGGCTCATAAGAGCTCTGCCCATAGCAAGCATTTGCTGTTCGCCTCCCGACAAGGTGCCCGCAGCTTGTTTTCTTCTATCGGCAAGAATTGGGAATCTTTCAAATACCATATTCAAATCCTTTGAAATTCCATCGTTGTCCTTCCTGAGATATGCTCCTAACTCAAGGTTTTCAAGAACGGTCATGGAACTGAAAACACGGCGGCCTTCAGGAACCTGAGAAATGCCTATTTTAACCCTTTCCTGAGCACTTAAGCCTGTGATATCCCTGCCTTCAAAAAATATAGTACCATCAGAAGGCCTTTTCAATCCCGAAACTGTTCTTAAAGTGGTGGTTTTCCCTGCACCATTAGCTCCTATAAGCGTAACAATTTCGCCGTCGTTTACGGTAAGTGATATTCCCTTTATTGCATGGATGACACCAAAATGTACATGTAAGTCGGTTATTTCAAGCATTTCCCATTTCCTCCCCCAAATAAGCTTCAATTACACGTTTGTTGGATTTTATTTCGGATGGAGTTCCCTCGGCAATAACCATACCATAGTCCAATACGTATATTCGTTCACAGATCTTCATTACTAAAGACATATCGTGTTCAATAAGTAAAATGGTTAAATCAAAATTTTCCCGTATCCAGCCAATCATTTCAGTTAACTGGGCGGTTTCTGCAGGGTTCATACCTGCTGCCGGTTCATCAAGCAGCAGTATACAGGGATTGGTTGCCAAAGCACGCAAAATTTCCAGGTGGCGCTGCTCACCGTAGGGCAGGTTTTTTGCCAGTTCATCTTTTTTATGATCAAGCTTAAGAATTTTAAGCAGTTGCATACATTTATCAAGCATTTCTTTTTCTTCATCAGAGTAAGACCTGGTATGAAAAAATGTTGAAAACAGTCCATATTTAACATTTTTGTTCATGGCTATACGAACATTATCCAGCACTGTCAGATCCTTAAAAAGGCGTATATTCTGGAATGTTCGTGCAATACCTTTTTTACAGATTGTATATGGCTTTAACCCCTGTAACTGTTCTTCCTTTTTATCACGATGAAGTGTAACAGTACCCGAGGTAGGCTGATATATACCTGTTAAAAGATTAAAAACAGTTGTTTTTCCGGCACCATTCGGTCCGATTAAACCTACAAGTTCACCTTTTTTCAGTTCCATGCTGACATTTGATACAGCCATAAGACCACCAAAGGATTTTGTCAGTTTATTTACTGTCAGGATGGGCATTATGCAGCACCCCCATTCTTACGTCCAAATTGGCCGGTCCATTTTTTTATAAGTGAAAGGGACAACTCTTTTGATCCCATGATTCCCTGCGGTCTGAATATCATTATTATAACGAATAACGCACCATTGATTACCATATTGAGTTCTGGGAATGCCTGCAGATATGTTGATATTAATGCTAAAAGTATGGCTGCAATAACCGAGCCTGAAATACTTCCCATTCCGCCTAAAACAACAATCACAAGTATATCAATTGACTTTTTGAAAGCAAAATAATCGGGCTTTAAATAATAAAAATAGGAGGCATAAATTGCACCGGCAATACCGGCAAAAAATGCCCCTGTAACAAAGGCCGTCACTTTGTATTTTGTAGAGTTTACTCCCATGGCTTCTGAAGCAATTTCATCTTCCCGTATTGAAATACAGGCTCTGCCATGAGATGAATTTATAAAGTTACTGATTAAAAGAACCGAACCTGCTGTAAAAAGGAAAAGCCATGCCCAATTAATAAATTGCGGAATTCCGCGTAAGCCTGCTGCACCATTTGTTAAATCATCCAAAACGTTTCTGAACAAAATTTTAATTATTTCTGCCATTCCAAGAGTGGCAATTGCAAGGTAATCGCCTTTTAATCTAAGGGTGGGCAATCCCACTAAAAATCCAACCATTGCAGCAAATACAGCGCCTGCAACAAGCCCGCCAACAAAACCCCACACTGTGGAATATCTTAAAGTGATAATTGCACATGTATATGCACCTATTGACATAAAACCTGCATGACCCAAAGAAAATTGACCTGTAAACCCGGTTATTAAATTAAGGCTTGCTGCAAGAATAATATTGATGCATATGGTTACAAGCGTTGAAAAAATGTAATCATTTATTATATTAGTTGAAATTAAAACCTGAACTATAACAAAAGTTACAATTAGCGCTATCAATTTATTAATACCGGTATTTTTAATAAGCTTATCCATCAGCTACACCTTCTCTCTTGTCTCTTTACCCAGTAAACCCGAAGGCTTTACGATTAGGATTATTATTAAAATTGCAAAAACAACAGCATCTCTAAACATCGAGTTTCCGTATCCTGCCACCATAACTTCAACAAGACCGATAAAGTAGCCCCCAATCATAGCACCAGGAATTATTCCAATCCCACCAAATACTGCAGCAACAAAGGCTTTTAAGCCAGGCATCATACCCATAAGCGGGTTAATTGAATTGTAATATATGCCAACAAGTATTCCTGCAGCACCTGCAAGGGCAGAGCCTATAAGAAATGTAAACGAGATTGTTTTATCCACGCTTATTCCCATTAACTGTGCTGCATCCCTGTCAAGAGAAACTGCACGCATTGCTTTACCTATGCGGGTCTTTTTAACTATAAACTGTAACAGTACCATTAAAACAACAGTGATGCTTATAATTAGAATCTGCTGTGCTGAAAAGACTATATTTCCAATGCGGAAACTTCGAGTCATAAGGCCTGTCAAAGGCGGGTAAGAGCGGGGATCAGGCTTTACAAAAAACATTGTGCCATACTCAATGAATAATGAAACACCAATTGCAGTAATTAATACAGCAATCCTTGTGGCATTTCGTAATGGCTTATAAGCTATTTTCTCAATGGTTACACCTAATATAGCACAAACAAGCATAGAGATTAAAAGAGATGGGAAGAACCCTAATTTGAAACTCGTCATGCAAAAATAGCCCACGTAAGCTCCAATCATATACACATCGCCATGGGCAAAATTAATCAGCTTAATTATGCCATAAACCATGGTATAACCGAGTGCTATCAGCGCGTAAATACTGCCTAACGATATACCGTTGATTACCTGTTGTAAAAACTGTTCCAAAATTTACCCCTCTTTCATGTTAACATAAAAATACCAATTAATATTAAACCGTTATAAAATAGCTTATCGCAGCCTTAAATTAACGTAATACAATGCTGCGATTCCTCTATGTTAGCAACCGTTAAATAACGGAAGAAATCTCTCTATAATTATAATTGTATTCGAATAACATGAGGGCAATTTTATGCCCTCATGCTTAAATTAAGGATTGACTTTTACACTGGAATGCTGTTCACCGTCTTTTAACTCTATAACAAATATGGACTTTACAGGGTTGTGATTTTCGTCAACACTTAATGTACCTGTAACTCCGATGAAATTCTCAGTTGCTTCAAGAGCATCTTTTATAGCTTCACCGGTAAGGCTTTCTGCACGGCCGATTGCATCTGCTACAAATTTAGCCAGGTCATAACCCAGTGCATTAAAAGCGTTTGGCTTTTTACCGTATTTAGCTTCGAAATCTGCAATAAACTTCAAAACAGCGGGATCTTCATCAATTGTTGAATAATGGTTGGTAAAATATACATTATTCAATGCATCTTTACCGGCCAGGTCAACCAGAACATCAGAGTCAAAACCATCTGCCCCAAGGATTGGCTTATCAATTCCCTGGGTACGGGCCTGTTTGATAATAAGACCTGCTTCATTATAATATCCAGGTAAATAAATAACGTCAAAATCCATACCTTTAATTTTTGTTATTATGGCATTAAAATCAGTATCACCTGCAACATAGGCTTCTTCAGCTACAATTGTACCACCCGCAGCAGTGAATGTTTCTACAAAGTTCTGTGAAAGCCCCTTACCATAATCACTGGAGCTATCCATAATAATAACTGCTTTTTTCGCTGAAAGGTTCTCAAAGGCAAAATTAGCCATTACTTTACCCTGGAATGAATCATTAAAGCAGATACGGAATACATATGGGTGCACCGAACCATCGGTATCGAAAGTTAAATTGTCACCGGTAGCAGAACCTGTTGCAATGGGTATCTTGTTTTTATTGGCAACAGGGATCTGAGAGGTGAAAGCACCGGTAGTAGCCGGTCCAAGTATAGCCAGTACTTTATCCTGAGTAACCAGTTTGTTTGCAAGGGTGGAGGCCTCTGCAGCGTCAGATTTGTTATCGTATTTTATCGGTTCTATTAATTTACCATTTATTCCGCCAGCTGCATTTATCTCGTCAATTGCCATTTCTATTCCTTCGACCGATCCTTGCCCGTATGTAGCATTGTCGCCAGACAATTCGTAGTTAATACCAATTCTGATTACATCTGATTTTGAACCCGAAGAACATGCTGCAAACAAGGTTGTAACCGAAACACAGATGAGTAAACATGTCAGTATTTTTTTCATATTGATCCCTCCAATTAAACTCTATGTATAAATATAATTTAAGTTATTGTATTATTTTTATAGTACCATGTCAAGTGCTTAGAAAAAGTAAGTTAGCGCCTTTTTCAGGACTAAATTGCGGGGCATAAAATTTATGTCAGACAATGTAGGGCAGACCACTCTTCCCGCCAGTTACAGCCTGATAAAAAAATAGCAGCCCTGAATCAATGAAGTGATGTCAGGACTGCTATTATGTGTTATTTAAAATATTGAAATGGTAAGGAATAGGGTTGACAGTAGCGAAGCTACCAGCGAAACAACGGTTATCTGAGTATTAATTGAAGGTCCTGCGGTGTCCTTAAACGGGTCGCCAACAGTATCTCCAACTACTGCTGATTTATGGGCATCAGAACCCTTTCCGCCTTCATTACCCGCTTCAACATATTTTTTTGCATTGTCCCAAAGTCCACCGGCATTGGACATAAACAGTGCAAAAACAAGACCACTGACAATATTTCCCACCAGGAAACCACCAATTGCCTGAACCCCACCTACTATTCCAACGAACACAGTAGCAAGTATAGCCATTAAGCCCGCTGGAATAAGTTCTTTAATAGCACCTGTTGTAGCAATTTCAATACATTTGTCATATTCAGGTTTTACACCGGGTTTTCCTTCCTTTAAACCCACAATCTCTCTAAACTGGCGATGTATTTCATCAACCATTCTCTGAGCATTTCTATCAACGCCTAACATAAGCATTGCCGAGAAAATGAGGGGGATTGCTGCACCAACTATCATTCCAAAGAATACAAGAGGATTAATAACATCAAAACCTTCAAGCAGAGGTTTTCCAAGCTCTGCAGCGGCAGTATTAACCTCGCTCATAAAAGCACCCAGTAATGCTATAACTGTAAGGCCGGCAGCAGCTATTGCAAACCCCTTTGTAATAGCCTTAACAGTATTTCCTGCGCTGTCAAGTTCATCTGTAATAGCGAGAACATCATCTCCAAGCTCGCCCATTTCTGCAAGGCCTCTGGCATTATCCACAATAGGACCATAAGCGTCATTGGAAATAATCATACCAACTATTGAGAGCATTCCTACAGCTGACATTGAAATTCCGAACATTGCATAACCCGGACCTATTGGATCGCATATTTTATATGCTAACAGCGATGCAATAGCAATACCCACCATGGCCGGGAAAACACTTAACATACCGTAAGATATACCCGACAGAATAGTAAATGCAGGACCTGATTTTGAAGCCCTTGCAACATACTGCACCGGTTTTTTTGTGTCGTTGGTAAAATAATCGGTGGCAATACCAATAACAACACCAACTAGCAACCCAACTATACATGCACCCGAGATCCGCCATTCAAAATTAAAAACAAATGTCGCAATTGTTGTAAGTATTATATAAACAAAAGTTGTGATATAAGTACTGTTATTCAACGCTTTAGTCGGATCACCGTTCTTGCCGATTCTTGCCATCGCAACACCAATAATTGATGCAAGAAGTCCTAAAGCAGCAAAACAAAAAACCATACTGGCATTTAGGGTGCTATTTCCTGTTCTGTCAAGAGCAACTGCCATAACAATTGCTGCAGACATAGAAGCAACGTGGGAGTCGAATAAATCAGCCCCCATTCCTGCCACGTCACCAACATTATCTCCAACATTATCAGCAATAACGGCAGGGTTTCTTGGATCATCCTCGGGAATTCCAAGTTCAACCTTACCAACTAAATCGGCGCTGATATCTGCGGTTTTTGTAAATATCCCGCCACCTGCTTTTGCGAACAGAGCCAGTGAACTTGCACCAAAACTAAAGCCTAACAGGGCTGTAGTGTTGTTTGTGATAAGGAGTACTGCAGAAACACCTAAAAGACTTGAGCCTACAACGGCCATACCCATAACTGCACCACCGCGAAATCCCGTCATAAAAGCAGGTTTAATACCCTTTTTAGCTGCTTCTGCCGACTTCATGTTTGCGATGGTTGCAACCTCAATACCAATTTTTCCGGCGATAGCTGAAAAAACTGTTCCCGCAATATAAGAGATGGCCATGGTGATGTTTTTAATAATGTTTCCCTGCCAGACAGGGCTTGGAAGCAATATTAAAATAATAAAAGCCGCAACACCTGCAAATCGAGCAAGAATTCTGTACTCTTTGTTCAGGAATGTTGCGGCTCCTTTTCGGATAAATTCACCAACTTCTGCAATCTTTTTGTTTGAAGATGGCTGTTTCTTAACCCATTGATACAACCATGCTGCAAACGCAAAAGCTGCTACTGAAATGACTACCGAAATAATTTCAAAAGCAGTTTGGTTCATAAAAACACCTCTTTAGTTTTTAATTTTTCAAAATAAACCGAACGTAATCAATAATATCACTTTAAGGAAAATTATTCAATATGAAAGCGCTTTACTTTTTTCAATAATATGACCATCTGTGAGCAACCATATTTTACTTTATAAGCCCGGGCAAAATATGAACAAAGAGGTTGAAGTGGTAAAAAATGCATGATATAATTGCAAAGAAAAAGGGGTTGAATTGTATGTTTTGCAAGAAATGTAATGCACCGAACAAAGAAGGTAACAGGTTCTGTACATCTTGCGGAAGTCCCATTGACGACAATCTCGGAACAGATAATGAATTAAGTGCAGGAATTCCGGTGAACCAGTTTTCCCAGTCAAAATCACTTAATTATAAAATCTTTGGTGGTAGTTTCCCAGCAGTATCTATTCGATTAAATCCCAACGAAAGTATATATACTCAATCGGGCGGAATGACATGGATGGATACGGGTATCAGTATGGACACAAATATGCACGGCGGGTTTATGAAAGGTATTGGTCGTATGTTTTCAGGTGAATCGTTATTTATGGCAACGTACACCTCCCATGCTCCAAATCAGGAAATTGTTATAGCAAGTACATTTCCGGGTTGCATTCTGGATATTGATGTTGGCCGATGCCCGATAATAGCCCAAAAAAGTGCCTTTTTATGTGCCCAAACTACTGTAGAAATTGGTACTTATATAGCAAGAGGCTTAAAAGCCGGTCTTTTCGGAGGAGAGGGCTTTATTCTGCAGCGCTTATCAGGCACCGGAATTGCCTTTATCGAAATTGATGGAAGTCTTGTAGAACGGACACTTGGCCCCGGTGAAGCAATAAAAGTAGATACTGGAAATGTGGCTGCCTTTGAAGAGACGGTACAATACCAGGCAGAGATGGTTAAAGGCTTTAAAAATATACTTTTTGGAGGGGAAGGTTTATTCCTTACTACATTAACCGGACCAGGCAAGGTATGGCTGCAAACAATGAGTATGCCGGAGTTTGCTAAAAGCATAATTCCTTTCCTGCCCTCATCCCGCTAAATAACAAAGGAAGCAGGGGGTGGGTTCTCCTGCCTCCTTCAGAAAGATTTCCTGCATTGCGCAATAGCTGAAGAGTTCAGTAGAAAATAATCCGATATTGTGGCTTCCATATCCTGGGTTGATCAGCTTCACGCTTTCAACTGCATGGCTTCGAAGCGGGTTGCTTTCAACAAAATCACACGAATAACCCGCCTTTTTGAACTCAGGTAAGCAAAAGAAATGTCCCCGTTCCCTAAAATTCGTCTTTAATTATTTTCTCTACTGTATTTACATCGTTTTCTGCTGTTAATGGTGATACTGCAGGCCCATCGATGATATTTCCTGAGAAGGTAAACCTTGAACCATGGCAGGGACAGTCCCAGGACCTTTCTGCAGAATTCCAGTTAAGTTCACATCCCATATGGGTACATGTAGTGTTGACCAGGAAAAGCTTGCCTTGTTCATCACGGTACGCCCCAATTCTTTCCCCGTCATGTTCAAAAACTTTGCCTTCGCCCGGACTGACTTCTACATTCTCAGGCAGAGGGGATATTTTTCCTGATATCAGGTGTTTTGCTACATCCACATTTTCAACTATAAAAGTTTTTGCAGCTCCTATTATATTTTTACGTGAGGGATTGTATACATCCTGCCATTGACTTGAACCATCAGTAATAAGATCTCTGATTATATTGGCTGCAACCATACTGTTAGTCATACCCCATTTTTGAAATCCTGTAGCTATAAGAATATCAGGTGTATCCTGTTTGTAATAGCCTATATACGGTATACCGTCCAGGGTCATGCAGTCCTGAGTGGACCACCGGTAGGGTATATCTTCAACGGTAAATATTCTATCTGCAAAGTCAATCAGGTTTCGGTAATGATTGGCCATATCCCTGCCTTGCCCGGTTTTATGATTCTCACCCACAACAAGTATTAATTGCCCGTCTTTAGTATCCAGTTCTCTTAATGATCTTGAGGGGTTTTCTGCATTTATATACATGCCTCCGGGGTATTTTTCCTTTGCAGCGATTGCAAGTATATATGTCCTCTCCGTATAGATTCTAGAGAAATACATACCGGGTTTATTATAGAAAGGATAATGGGAAGCAATTATGACTTTATTTGCCGTTACTTTTTTTCCCTGCTCGGTTGTTATTGTTATCTTTTCACCATCTTCCAAATCCACAGCTCTGCTGTTTTCATATATTCTAACACCTTCGTTACCGATAATTTCCGCCAACCGAAGCAGAAACTTACGTGGATGAAACTGGGCCTGATTATCAAACTTCATACCTGCTTTTATTGATATAGGGAAGGGGATTTCATCAATAAATGATGCTTTTATGCCAAGCTCAGATGCTGTTTTTACCTCATCTTCAATTTTTTCAGCATTATTTTCATCTTCGGCATAAATATACGCTGACTGGGGGGAATAATCGCAATCAATATGGTGTTGGTCTATTATATCCTTTATCTGTTTTATAGCATTTTCATTAGCATCGGCATACTGCTTTGCAAGGTCAAATCCCATCTGTTTTTTTAACTTATCATATATAAGACCGTGCTGGGATGTTATTTTAGCAGTAGTATGACTTGTTGTTCCACCCAGAATTTTTCCTGCATCAAGGACGGCCATACTCAAATTTTCTTTATGAAGGAGATATGCACAAAGTATTCCGGCCATTCCAGCGCCAATTATTGCGATATCCACCGATATATCCTCCGAAAGGGAAGAATAATCGGTGGGATCAGTTGAAGCAAGCCAATATGATTGGGGTAATTGGTTAAGACTCTTTAAATCTTCTTTATTCATTTTAATCCCTCCCAATTTACGGGGTTATAGCGTGATATAAACAAGCAACAGCCTGTAAAATACCTGATTATTTTTTGCTGAATTTAAACAAAATATCCGGAATATTCTGACTTACGCCAAATATATTTAAAACACAAACAGAGATAGATATGGAAAAGGAGGAAAGAAGATTTGATAAAAGCTTATAGGTGTAAATTTCAGAACAGAGACTTTCTCAGCCTCTGTTCCGGTGTAAATTATTGATGGCTTATATTCTGAAATTGGAATTATTTTGAGTAATTGTTGAAGTAGTTTTGAATATAAACAATAGGAGTTCCTTTGTCGCCACTTCCCGAAGTTAAATCGCATAAAGACCCAATCAAATCGGTCAGCCTTCTGGGTGTTGTTCCCTGTGAAGCCATGTCATCGGCAAGATTAGATTGTCTGTTTTGTATATATTCAGATATCGCTTTTTCCAGTTCCTCCCCCTTTAAATTGGCAAAATCATTGTCTGCCAGGTATTTTAACTTAACTTCATGGGGAGTACCTTCAAGTCCTTTTGTGTATCCCGGGGACACAACAGGATCTGCCAGTTCCCAGATTTTTCCTACCGGATCCTTAAAAGCCCCGTCACCATATATCATTACCTCTATTGTTTTTCCGGTTTTTTCTTTTATGTCTTTTTGAATACCTTCAACAAGCTCCTGGCAATTTCTTGGAAAGAGTTTGACACTTGTTTCGGTTGCTTTATTTGACCCTAACAGGCCATAAATTTCATTAAAGCCACTGCCATTTACCGGGGAGGTGAGAATATCATCCAAGCTGAATATTTTCTCGGCCCGGTTTTCCTTTAGAATCCTTTTAGTTCTGTTTCTTGAATGGATATCGCATACAAGCACACTTTTTGTGTATTCCAGAATGGTTTTAGCATTATTTGAGAATATAACCTCACATGGCACACCAAATTCTTCAACAATTGATTTATAGTATTCGATGTAATCAACGCCGGTAAAAGTGTGCTTTTGATAACCAAAATAATCTCTGAACTGTTTTTCATTTAACACATCGGTATAGGGATTGACGCCTTTTTCATCCAATAAGTCTATGTCAACCAGATGATTTCCAACTTCATCGGAGGGGTAGTTTAACATAAGTACAATTTTACGGGCTCCCATAGCTATTCCCTTAAGGCATATTGCAAAACGGTTTCTGCTTAGAATTGGAAAAATAACTCCTATTGTGTCATTTTCAAATTTACTTTTTATATCCTGTGAAATTGCATTAATGTCTGCATAATTTCCCTGGGCACGGGCAACAACCGATTCGGTTATACCGACAATATCCCTGTCCTGAATTGCAAAGCCTTCAAGCTTTGAAGCTTTGAGTATTGTTTCGGTAACAATATCTCTGATATTGTCACCTTCCTTAATTATTGGTGCCCTCAACCCTCTTGATATTACTCCGACAACTCGCTCCATAATTTTACTCCTTTTAAATAAAATATATTTCGTATATATTTGTCTCTTCTTGCGCTGTTTTTAATTCCTATTGTATTATACAGGAAAAAGTGTTATAAGTAAAATAAATACATTGAATATATGATATAAGGTGGGGTTATGACATCCAAACTTGATTCATACCGTATTTTTAATGAAGTATCCAAACACAAAAGTTTTTCAAAGGCCGCAAAAACATTATATATGACTCAGCCTGCAGTTAGCCAGACTATAATGAACCTGGAACAGGAGCTGGGTACAAGGCTGTTTACAAGAACTTCAAAAGGTGTGGTATTAACCACCGACGGACAGCTTCTTTATGAGTATGTCAGCTCGGCAGTTAATCTGATTGAAATGGGAGAGAAGAAACTTTCAGAATCAAAAAACTTAATGTTTGGAGAGATGAAAATAGGTGTTGGGGATACAATTTCAAAATATTATTTATTACCCTACCTGGGGGAGTTTCATAAAGACTTCCCAAATGTGAAGCTGAATATTATTAATCGCACAACTCCGGAGTTATGCAGGATGCTGAAATCGGGTGAACTGGATATAGCGGTTTGCAATTTGCCGGTAAAGGATCCGGCATTAGAGGTACAGGAGTGTATTGATATACACGATATTTTTGTTTGCGGTGAAAAATATAAATATTTAACAATAGAGCCCAGAAGCATTGAAGAAATCATGCAGTTACCCGTTATTTTTCTTGAAAGCAAATCAAACTCAAGGCAATACGTAGAAAAATATTTAATATCAAAGGGTATAAAAATTCAACCTGAAATTGAGCTTGGCTCCCATGATTTGCTTTTAGAATTTGCGAAATTCAATTTCGGCATTTCCTGTGTAATTGAAGAATTCTCGCAGGAGTATATTAACAGCGGAGCAGTCTGTAAAATAAGGCTAATCGAAGGAATACCAAAAAGGGCTATTGGCTTTTGTTTTTTAAAGAGTGTACCACTGTCTGCAGCTGCGCGTAAATTTGTCAGTATAACTTTGGGAAAATAAATGAAAAAAACACATAATGTACAGAACAGAGGGAATAATTTTTATGAAGGATTTGAAAACTGAAATTTCAATATTTGCTTGAAACAAAACTGTCTTTGTGCTATGATTGAAAGTGAAAAAATTAACAAATTTTTTGTAATTCTTTTGTAATAGTTATTATTGTTTTGACCTGACAGTTTTAGTTAATATATACTTTAAGCTATTAATTTCAATAAATTTGTGGGAGGAGATAATAGGATGAATTTAAAACACAAAAAATTGCAAGCATGGATTGAAGAAATTGCTAAAATGTGCCAGCCAGATAATATTTATTTATGCGATGGCTCTGAGGAAGAGAAAGAGCGCCTATTGAAGGAATTAGTTGATTCTGGTATGGCAGTTGAATTAAATCAGGATAAATTACCCGGTTGTTACCTTTTCCGCAGTGACGCTTCTGACGTAGCCAGGGTTGAAAATCGTACCTTCATAGCATCCAGGAAGCAGGAAGACGCAGGGCCTACCAACAATTGGATAGATCCTGATGAACTTAAGAAAACAATGACAGAACTGTATACAGGATGTATGAAGGGAAGAACCATGTATGTTATCCCATTTTCAATGGGTCCTATCGGTTCACCTATTTCAAAGATTGGTGTTGAGATAACAGATAGCGCATACGTTGTTTTGAATATGAGAATTATGACCAGAATGGGTAAAGAGGTTCTTGAAGCTTTAGGTGAAGATGGAGAATTTGTACCTTGTCTGCACTCTGTGGGGGCTCCTCTTGAAGAAGGTCAGAAAGATGAATCCTGGCCATGCGCTCCAATGGATAAAAAGTATATAAGCCATTTTCCTGAGGAAAGAACTATCTGGTCCTATGGCTCAGGTTACGGCGGAAATGCTCTATTGGGTAAAAAATGTTTTGCATTGCGTATAGCTTCTGTTCTGGCTAGGGATGAGGGCTGGCTGGCTGAGCATATGTTAATACTCAAGATTACAAATCCTGAAGGGAAGTCAATATATGTTACAGGTGCTTTCCCAAGTGCCTGCGGTAAGACAAACCTTGCTATGCTGGTTCCAACCATTCCCGGGTGGAAAGTTGAAACAATTGGTGATGACATTGCATGGATGAAATTTGGTAAAGATGGACGCCTGTATGCGATAAATCCTGAGGCCGGTTTCTTCGGTGTTGCTCCTGGAACATCGATGCAGTCCAACCCGAATGCAATGAAAACCATAGGCAAAAACACCATATATACAAATGTTGCTTTAGCTGATGATGGAGATGTGTGGTGGGAAGGCATTGGACGCGAAGCTCCCGATCATTTAATAGACTGGAAGGGCCAGGACTGGACTCCAGATTCAAAGACTCCTGCAGCGCATCCAAACGCTCGTTTTACAGCACCAGCAAGTCAATGTCCGTCAATTGCTCCGGAATGGGAAGATCCGAACGGTGTGCCTATTTCAGCAATACTGGTAGGTGGGCGTCGTCCAACTACAATTCCACTTGTTCATGAAAGCTTTGATTGGAATCATGGTGTATTCATGGGCTCAATAATGGGTTCCGAAATTACTGCAGCTACAATTTCAAGTAATATCGGTCAGATTCGCCGTGACCCGTTTGCCATGTTGCCCTTTATTGGATACCATGTTGGTGATTATCTGCAACATTGGCTTGATATTGGTGCTAAGGCTGACGCTGATAAACTGCCAAAGATTTTCTATGTTAACTGGTTCCGTAAGGATGAGGATGGCAATTGGTTATGGCCTGGTTTCGGTGAAAACAGCCGTGTTCTGAAATGGATTTTTGAAAGAGTTACTGGCTCAGGTAAAGCTGTAGAAACACCAATTGGTTATATGCCTACTTTAGATGCCATAGATACCGATGGTTTAGATGTCAGTGAAAAGGACATGAAGGAACTGCTCAAGGTTAATAAGGATGAATGGCTGAAAGAAGTAGAATCTATTAAGGAACATTATAATAACTATGAACCAAAACTTCCACAGGAGCTTAAAAATCAATTGAAGGCTTTGGAAGAACGTTTAAAGAATTCTTAATTCCCATTTATTTCATAGAAAACCGGTTACAATCACAATATTGTAACCGGTTTTTTGCATAATAAAATCTGAATATTATCCTATGTAATGCAGTAGTATCAAGAGTTTTGACATCTTATATTCTGAATATTCACCTGTACTTTGCTTTAAACTTAAGGAATTTTATATTAATTCAGGATAATTAATTGGGTGTAAATTCTGAAATTAAAGGCTTTGAAGTGCATTTTATAATGAATATTTACACCCCTGTGCTTTTCACATAAAATAAAATTACAGGTTTTCTTTAATTCTAATTAAATTTTGTTGCTTTGATTCTGAATTTAGGGGGGAACTTAGTTGCAACCGAATAAATCTGCTACAGTTATTAATGGTATAAAACCAAAGCCTACTCTGGCTCATAGAATTAAACACAGGTTTATTACCAGGGGCGAGTGGCAATTATATCTTTTGATTTTGCCTGTTGTAATATACTTTATTATTTTCCACTATGCTCCTATGTATGGAATACAAATTGCATTTCGTAATTACAGTATTACAAAGCCCATTATGGAGGCGAAATGGGTAGGTTTAAATTATTTCGAACGTTTTTTGAAATCACCCATGTTTCCGCAATTATTTAAAAATACTATTATATTAAGTTTTTACGATTTGTTTATTGGATTTCCTTTTCCAATAATTTTTGCAGTGATACTTAACCAGACACAAAGCAAGAGAATTGTCAAATTTTCTCAGACCGTTACCTTCGCACCATATTTTATATCCATGGTTGTTTTGGTAGGTATGCTGCATTTGTTTCTTTCACCAACTTCGGGTATGGTAAACAAGTTATTGGAATCCGTTGGTATAGACCCAATTTACTTTATGGCTGAAGCCAAGTGGTTCAGGCATGTATACGTGTTCTCACATGTATGGCAGAGGACGGGTTACCAGGCTATCATCTATTTTGCTGCATTAACTTCTGTTGATCCGGGTTTATACGAGGCTGCAACAATTGATGGTGCCACAAGGTTAGAAAAAATCTGGTACATTGATTTACCATCCATAACTCCAACTCTTGTTACAATGCTGCTGTTAAGCGTTGGTAAAGTGTTAAATGTAGACACTCAGCGGACACTGCTGATGCAATCACCCACTAATCTGGTAACATCCGAGATTTTTGGTACCTATGTTTATAAGGTGGGTTTAATAAATGCGCAATTTAGCTATTCCACAGCAATAGATCTTTTCAAAACAGTTATAAATCTGACCCTCCTGATTATTGTTAATCAGATAAGTAAAAAACTTACTGAGGAAAGTTTATGGTAGGAGGGGGTGAGCGAAGTGAGTAAAATGACTTTTTCAGGAAGGAAAATTAAAAGTTCCAGGGAAGATATAATTTTTGAAGTGATAACCAACATATTACTCGTTGTTGCCTGTTTGATAGTATTGTATCCTCTTTATTTTATAATTATTGCTTCAATCAGCAATCCAGATTATGTTATAGCAGGGAAATTGTCGCTTTATCCTATAGACGTCACTTTTTCGGGGTACAGAAAGATTTTTAAGTTTAAAAATCTGATGAACGGATATAAGAACTCGTTTTTCTACGCAATAGTAGGTGGAGCATTAAGTGCAACTTTAACCCTGTTTGCCGCATACCCGCTGTCAAAGCATGATTTTTCGGGAAGAAAGCCTTTTACAATATTCTTACTGATAACAATGTTTTTCCAGGGCGGTATGATACCTTTATACATTGTTGTAAATAAGCTTGGGCTTCGCAATACACCCTACGTGCTACTAATTGTAAATGGCATTCAGGTATGGAATCTTTTAGTTACAAGATCCTATTTCAAGACAAATCATATTGAAAGTTTAAGTGAGGCTGCAGAAATTGATGGCTGCTCACACTTTGGGTATTTTTTCAAAATATTGTTGCCAATTTCAAAACCGATAATAATAACAATGCTGTTATTCTATGCGGTATGGCAGTGGAATGATTTCTTCAGAGCAATGATTTATCTCGACAAGCCGGATTTTCAACCTCTGCAGATTGTTTTGAAAGAACTGCTTGCAACTGCTCAGGTTTCATCAGCAATATACGACTTAATGGAAGACCAGGAAGCTCTTACCGAAATGCTGAGGGCCGCGGAACAGATGAAATATGGTGTTATTGTTATCGCAACCTTGCCGATGATGGTTGTTTATCTGATAATGCAGGAATATTTCGTCCAGGGAATTACAATGGGTTCGATAAAAGGCTGACAGGGATTTTTCTGCACAAAAACTTCATTAAAAATCTGCCTTGTTCCCCGGTAAGGGGTTAAATAATAAATATTTCAAGGAGGTATTAAAATGTCTAAGAAAGGAACAATTGTAAAGATTATTTCGCTTCTTCTTAGCTGTATGTTTGTTCTTGCGTTGGCCGGTTGCGGGCAAACTGCTACTAAACCCGAGCCCACCACTGCGCCAACAAAGGCACCTGATGCTCAACAGGGTTCCGGTTCAGAAACCACATCCGATGACGGGCGTGAAATGGTTGGGAATATGTATAAAACAGGAATTCCCATTGTAAAGGAGCCTGTTACGTACTACGCTATGGGCCTGCAAATGAACAATACCAGACCCAGTAATCTTGATGAAACAGAACTGTTTCAGAAGATTATGAAGGAAACCAATGTTTATATTGATTGGGACTTAATACCACAGGCATCCTGGACAGAAACCAAGAACCTGAAAGTAGCCAGTGGTGAATACCCTGATCTTTTCTACGGACCCAAGAGCCTGTCCCATGACGAAGTGCAAAAGTTTGGGGCAGATGGTGTATTAATTGACATTGAAGCATTGCTTGATGAGTATGCTCCAAATATCAACAAGATAAGACAGGACTATCCTCTGTACGATGGATTCGTCAGAAGTATGGACGGTAAGATATATCAGCTGGCAAGCTTTACAGACGAAGGTTTTGACAGCCACATTTCATCGATAATCAATAAGGAATGGCTTGATAAGTTAAATCTTAAAGTTCCAACCAACACCGATGAGTTATACAACGTTCTGAAAGCATTCAAGGAAAACGACTTAAATGAAAACGGAATAAATGACGAGATTCCAATGAGCTTCCTTTATCAGGAAGGTAACGATTTAAACAGAGAAGTTAAGCGCGATTACAGACCAATATATTTCGCATTTGGCGTTGTTGATACTCCGTTCTATATCTGGATTAACGACAATGATGAGGTTGTTTTCACCGCAACCACAGAAGAGTGGAAACAAGCTACAGCTTATATGGTAAAACTATATCAGGAAGGATTAATCGACCCTGAAGTATTTACACAGGACAGAACGCTGTTAACCAATAAGCTGAGAACTCAGAAAAATGTTGGTGTTTACTTTGACTACAGGAAAGACCTGTCTATGATTCTTGAAGAGGATCAGGAAAAGTACACCTTTATGCCGGCACTCAAATCACCCGATGGAAAACAGATTTGGGGAAGATCCCAGTTCTTCTCTGAAGGTGGATTTGCTATAACTTCAGCTGCTAAGAACCCTGAAGTATTAATCAGATTTATCGATTACTGCAACTCTGAAGAATACTCAGTACAGATGGCTTTTGGAATGTTTAAAGAGGCTGGATGGAACGAAACTGAAGCCCTTGTTCCTTCGGAGACATCACCTGGCAAGTACGAAGTTAACAGTGGTGCCCGCCCTGAAAATGTTGAGCCAAGCGACTGGTTCATGTCTGCACCAATTGCTCAGGGTTGTACACTGCTTACGAAAACTGCTCTGGATAAATACGTAGCTGAAAAAGCTTCCAGCGTTGCAAAATCTGAAGCTTGTGCGGTTTACAGACCATACCTGTCAAAATGGCCGTACAACTATGCATTTAAGTTCAGCCCTGAGGAGCTTGAGGAATTATCCTTACTGCAGACCGACATAGTTAATTATGTCAACCAGACAGTCAGCAAATGGATGATCGAGGGTGGCATGGAAAAAGAATGGGATGCGTATGTTGCTCACCTTAACAATTTAGATCTGGAAAGATATATTGAATTGTATAGAACTGCATTTGAAAGAGTAGAAAAGTAAGATAATAGAAAATAATAAAGGCCATCTCGGAAATTCATCTGAGATGGCCTTTTTATCTTGGTTTGGTTAAAAGCAGGTTCTTATTAATGAAATATTTATGAGTGCTTTTTCTTAAACTGTCCGGGTGTGATCTTTTCTTTTTCCCTAAATTTTCTGATAAAACTAGGCACACTGTAATAGCCAACCTCATATGCAATTTCATTAACACCCATATCTGTATTTAACAACAGTTCTTTTGCTTTTTCCATTCTTAACCTGGTTACGTACTCAGATATGGTGTATCCAGTATTCTTTTTAAAGTACTGGCTTAAATATGGGGTGGACATCTGAAGGGAGTCAGCAATGTTTTGAAGGCTAAAATCAGGATCCTGAAAGTTTTCGCGTATATACTTTATTATTTGCTGCAATAACTTAAGTTCATAAGATTCCCTGTCAACGCTTAAATAGTTTGAAATATCTTCAGATATTTCTTTCATAATATCTACAATATCTTCAAATGTACTAATATTAGAGCCATATATTTTTTCAATATAAGGTTTGTTAAGTAACGGAGAGTGCTTAAACTTTCTTAATAATTCCTTTGATATTGTATTAACAGTGTCATAGCATATATTTTTAATCCAGAAAAGACTTAAATTTTCGTTTTTCATATGATTAACCAGCTGGTTTATGTTATCCTGGATGCCAATAATATCATTGCTTCGTACCGATTCCTCAAGTTTTTCAAATAACGAAAAAGGATAATTAATACTTTGGTTACTTTTTTTCATAATTTCATTAAAAGATATTATGTCAGGTTTTGAAAGGATACTGTTATATTCCAGCACTCTTAAAGCCTCTTCATATGACGAGTTAATACTGAATATACTGTTATAGAAATTACCAATGCCTATTCTAATATCGCTGTTATATTCTTCGCTAAGGCGTTTCTGTATTTCCTGGGCTATTACCTGAGAATCTTTTTCATCATTCGTTGAACTGCCATATATAATAACAACGTCATTGAAATGTATGTCACGGTGCATTATTATCTGGAAATTGTCTGAAAAATTAACCGAAGAAAAGACATTGGTTATTTCTGTATCATGTAAATTATGGATGTTGCTTCCCTTTAATATTATTGCGCAATAATACTGCATATGAAACTCAAGCCCGATGCTTCTGCAGGTTTCTAAAATATTATCAATTTCTTTGGCCTGTCCTGCAAGGAAACAATCAATCAAATAACTTTTTAATACACTTTTGTTGGAAGCGGCAAACTCCTTAAGGTCTGTGTTTTCTTTATTAAATTGAAGAAGGGCATATTCAAGCAGTTCTAACTCATTCAATTTGTCATCGGGTGTGTTTCGGGGAGCAAGGAAATTCTCCTCAATAAGTTTGTTCAGTTTCTTTATTGGATGGTAGTTTATCCGCATTAAGATGGCAATCAGAAACCCGCCGATAACAAATATAACGGCCATACTTATCAAATAAATTATTCGTATTTGATTAATCCTTGATGACAGAAGATCATTCGGCATCAACTGAACAAACAGATATGGGCCGACAGATTCCTGAACGTAGAGAGAAAACTTATCGCGTCCTGTTTTAATTTCATTTATTTTTTCAATTGCAGAATGTTCTTTTATAGTTTTCTGGAAAATATTCATCAGTTTGGAATCGGGGGTTTCAGAAAAACTGAATAATATATCTTTTGTTACAGGGTCTACAATAAATATATGGTTATTTTCACTTAATGCAGGGGCTAAAACATTTCTAAGAGCATCCTCAGAGATCATATACATTATAATTCCATATTTATTCGTACTATTTATAGGAATCTTATTCAGATACATTAAATGATTCTGTCTGTTAGCAAGAAATATTGAATCGGTAGGGAAAAAATACATATCCGATTGCTTACCCGATTCTTTAAATTTAAGCAGGTCAAAGTCGGTTAACTCCCTGTCAAGAATAAAATCGTTAAAAACTTCAAGGGTACAAAGGAAATTAAATGACGATATAAAATCATCGTTATAATTATAAATAAAGATATCGTCTACAAAAGAATTAGTGTTGTATTTTATAAGCTCATTTTTTACTTTTATTGCATCATAGGGTCTTTTTTTTACATTAACAGATCTTAAAACATCATTCAGTTCAATCTGAAGGGAGATTCTTGTTAACTGATTAATCTGTGCATCGAAATTATCAACACTTTTTATAAAAGGTGTCCTTAAATTAATTTCCACTTCTTCTTTCAGCACATTTACAAAATGAAAAAGCACTATAAATGACATGATGAACATTGGAAGCATTAATACTATTATATATGAAATAATAAAATTTTTATAAACTTTGGCTCCACTTCTTTTTTTAAACATTCAATATCCTCCAGGCAGAAATCATTATAAATTGTATTATTACATGGCTTAAAGATAGCCACCTGTTTCAGCTCACGTAAATGGCCGATGCTTATTTTTCAGAACAGGTTACGGATCAAAATCCGGTCCCCTCATTTAAACTGTGTGTTGAAATTGATAAAACAATTTCTTAAGTTTACCAGTAAATTGCAGTTACCCTCCGGATAGAAGCAATTTAAATAAAATGTTTGTATTAATAAGAAATGCTAATCTATATATTAATAATAGTTTAACGATTTTCATCACTTTTTTCAATATTGAAATAGGCCAATTCTTTATAAAGCAATAATTGGCTATAAATATCGAGCATGCCTAAAAGATTGTTTAAACTCAGATAAATGTGGTAAAATCATGGAAGTAATAAGTTATGGGGGTGGACAACATGCAAACAGGTCAAATATTAACAGCTTTTGTGCTAACTTTAATCGCAGGTTTATCTACCGGTATCGGCAGTATAATTGCTTTTTTTGCCAAAAGAACAAATACACGCTTTTTATCGGTGGCTATGGGGTTTTCTGCAGGTGTAATGATTTATGTATCAATGATTGATATATTTGCAACAGCACAGTCAACGCTAATTTCAGCTCTTGGGGAAAGGAAAGGGGCATGGGTTACTGTAGCTTCTTTCTTTGCAGGAATGCTGATAATAGCAATAATTGACAAGTTAATTCCTTCCGGAGAAAATCCTCATGAAGTAAAGCGTGTTGAAGATATTAATGAAAAAAATATGGAAACCTCCTCCAATTTAATGAGAATGGGTTTGTTAACTGCCCTGGCAATCGCAATACATAACTTTCCCGAGGGCATTGCAACTTTTACTGCAGCTTTAAAAGATCCCAGCCTTGGTATTGCAATTACCATAGCAATTGCAATTCACAATATTCCTGAAGGGATAGCAGTTTCAATACCCGTTTTTTACGCCACAGGAAGCAAAAAGAAAGCCTTTATGCTATCGTTTCTATCAGGCCTGTCCGAACCTTTAGGTGCAATTGTTGGTTTTTTGATTTTGATGCCATTCCTTAATGATATAGTATTTGGAGTTCTCTTTGCTGCAGTGGCGGGAATTATGGTGTTCATTTCTCTGGATGAACTGTTGCCGTCAGCAAGAGAGTATGGGGAGGCTCATTTATCAATATATGGTCTTATTGCCGGCATGATGGTAATGGCTGTAAGCCTTATCTTGTTTGTTTAAGGACTTTTATACGTGGAAATTTTAATCAGTTGGATTGCTATTATGGACATCAAAGATTTAAGTCAGGTGGAGATTGTTACCGCCTGACTTAAATTTTATAAATTGCTATGCATGTTTAGGTTATTTGTTAAATTCATTCCTGTAATAAATACTGATGTGATTCCTTCAGTTTCTCGATAATTGAAATATTCTGAGGACATGCAGCTTCACACTGGGCGCATTCAATACACCGGGATGCATCGTTTTGTTTATTAATTAAATCTTTATAACCATTTCTGCATCCATCCAAATCATTATACATTGCTGCTGTATTAACAAGATTGAAAATACGCGGTATGGAAATGCCCTGCGGGCAGGGAAGACAGTATTCGCAGCTGGTACAGGGAACTTTAGTTTTACTCAGATAAACTTTTCTAACCTCTTCCACAAGCGCAAGTTCTTCTTCGGTCATGCAGTTTGCCTTCGCATCCGAGAATATACGGATATTATCTTCAAGCTGTTGCATATTACTAACACCACTTAGAATTACTGCTATTTCAGGGAAATTGTAAAGCCAGCGGAATGCCCACTCGACAGGAGTTCTTTTAACATCGGCTTTGTTCCATATTGCTTCAATCTCAGGGGTGATACCGGTAGCAAGCTTTCCGCCTTTCAGTGGTTCCATAATAACTACAGGTATGCCCTTGGAACCTGCATATTTTAATCCTTCTACAGTAGCCTGTTCATGCATGTCCATTATATTCAGCTGAATCTGGCACATATCCCAATCATAAGCATCAACGATCTCGCGGAAAGTATCATGATCATCGTGAAATGAAAAGCAGATGTATTTAATTCTGCCCGAAGCTCTTGCCTTTTCCATAAAATCAAATACATTAAGAGATTTTATGGATTCCCATCTTTCTTTATTCAATGCATGCAAAAGATAAAAATCTATGTATTCTGTATTTAATTTTTGAAGCTGTTCATTTAATAAACGGCCAAAATCATCATATTCTTTGACCAGCCAGACAGGTGATTTTGTAGCAAGAAAAACCTTTTCCCGATATCCGTCAGCTAAAGCTTTACCAACAACAACTTCACTCTGTCCGCCATGATAGCCATAAGCGGTGTCGATATAGTTAACACCCTGATCTATGCCGTATCTGATCATCTTAATAGCTTCAGCCTCGTCAACAATACTTTCATTTTCTTTTTTTATTGTAGGCAATCGCATACAGCCAATACCAAAAAGGGAAACGGGTTTTTCAAACTTACTGAATTTACGATATTCCATTTTTACCTCCTGCAATATTAATTTTAGATACATATTCAGTATATCATGATTTTGTACTAATAGGAATGGGGGGGTTACAAGAGAAAGAATTTTTATACTAAATTTTTATATTGATTTTGGTGATGATTTGCAATATAATGGAAGTGCTACTTAAAAAATCAGGAAAGGGGTGTAATAAATGATAAGATCAGGTTTAGTAAAAATAGCTATAATTGTTTTTAAGGTGATTAAAGAATAATTTAATATTGGTGGAAGGCAAGGATGTCTTCTGTGATTGGATAATAACCCCCATACCTGCTTTTAATGAATTCTATTTTGGCTCAAAATCTATGTTTCCCACCATTTTGGTAGCATTCGGGCTTAATGGAGTCAAAAATGGTTGGAAATAGATATACTGTAGAAAAGCTGGCGCGGTAAATGGTTATCGTGCTTTTTTTATATCCGCAGAGGTTATTTTCTGCGGATTTTTTATCTCCATGAATATTTTACACTTACCGGGGATGGTTGGGAAGTAATGGGTAAGGGGTGAAAGTATTAAAAGGAGTGTGGCAAATGAAATACAACAATGCCAAGGACTTGCTGCCAGAATGGCTATTAAGCCAGGTACAGATATATATCCAGGGAGAAGTGCTGTATATTCCAAAAAAAGAATCTGTAAGACTAAAATGGGGAGAAGCTAACGGAACGCGTAAATTTTATAAGAAACGAAATCTTGAGATAGTAAAAAAATATAGAAATGGTGCTGGAATATCTGATTTATCGAAACAGTACTGTTTGTCCGAATACAGTATAAAAAAGATTTTAACTGAGATGAAAAAAGTGATATAATTCCAAATCAACAAAAATTCAATCAGCGGCTATACAGCCGCCTTTTTTATTCGACCAGTCAAAACTGAACACACTAACCGGTGAAAGTACGCTGTGCTTGCGTTATTTCTTATTGCTGTTATAATATTTCAAATAAATGATTTATCAGACGGTAAATTATTGTTTAATTCAACTCATTATTAACAGAAAACAATACTTAAAACGCAACATTTGGAGGGCAATATGTATAGCGAATGGCGAAAAGGTTTAAAAGCTGCTGTGCCTGTTATTGTGGGGTATGTACCAATCGGACTTGCCTTTGGTATTCTTGCCTCCCAACAGGGACTTACAGTAGGTACGGTTTTTTTGATGTCATTGATTGTTTATGCAGGCTCCTCTCAGTTCATTGCAGCGGCAATGATGGCAACAGGGGCTGATGCTGTTTCTGTTATATCAACCACATTTCTTGTGAACTTAAGACATTTATTGATGAGCGCATCTCTTTCACAGCATATGAAGAAATTTTCAACAAAGCTTCAATCTATTATATCTTTTGGTATAACTGATGAAACCTTCGCTGTTTCAGGAAGTTATGTGCAAAACAATATTGCTACCGAGGGTTATTTTTTAGGGCTGCATCTGGCATCCCACGGAAGCTGGATATTATCCACGGTGTTGGGGGGTATTTTTGTAAGCAGGCTCACCGATACCACAAAGTGGGGCATTGATTTTGCTTTGTCTGCCATGTTTATAGGTTTGCTGATTATGCAGCTTAAGGACAAAAAAGGTCTGTTGGTATCATTATGTGCGGGGGTATTATCCCTGATATTAAGAATAAATTTGAATGATAACTATAATGTGATAATTGCAGCCGTTGTTGCAGCAACGATAGGAGTGGTTACTGAAAGATGGAGCAAATAGTCTTCATTATCCTGGGAATGAGTATTGTTACATATCTGCCAAGAGTTCTGCCAATTATAGTGCTTTCGAAAACAGAAGCACCTGAATGGTTTATGAGGTGGTTGAAATATATACCTGTGGCAGTTCTATCTGCCTTACTTGTACCGGAAATCCTGGTTTCAGAAAATGTTGTGAACCTGAGTTTAACAAACAAAAATTTGCTGGCAGCAATACCATGTTTCTTAATTGCTTACAAAACAAAAAATCTGTTTATCACTGTTATAACCGGAATAATCGCTATGCTTATTCTAAATTTAATATTCGCATATGTTTAGCTCTGCATTATGCATCTTAAGCTGAATAGTTTTATGGGATTAAGGGAAGATAAAAGATGAAGAATCTTAAGTCTGGAGGACTATTATGCCCATAGTGGCTGTTGTAGTAATAAGATCCTTTATCGGATTCTTTCTGCTTCTCATATTAGTGAAGCTTATTGGAAAACAGCAGGTAACTCAACTTACCTTTTTTGATTATATTGTTGGAATTACAATAGGTTCCATGGCTTCAACGCTGTCGGTACAGGTTAATGAAAATACTTGGGCCACTATTGCAGGCATGGGTGTTTGGGCTTTGCTTGCTATTATTCTTGCACTTCTGGGTTTAAAAAGTCCATTTTTAAGAAAGATAATTGAAGTAGTTCCAGAAATAGTAATACAGAATGGAAAGATTAATGCCGACATTTTAAGAAAAAATAAGCTTTCGATGGAAGATTTAATGATGATGCTAAGATCCAAGGAAGTATTCAGGGTGGATGATGTGGAATTTGCAGTACTTGAACAAAACGGAAAACTAAGTGTATTGCTAAAATCTCAGAAAAAGCCTTTAACACCCCAGGATATGAATATTTCCACACAATATGAAGGTTTACCAACGAACCTGATTGTAGATGGGCGTCTTAACCCGGAAGCTTT
>JAAYNA010000066.1 GCA_012521105.1 Clostridiaceae bacterium | reverse complement strand
GCGCAATCTCCGATGACATAATCCTCGTGTGCCTTATAATAGGAGACTGTATTCGAACACATTGTAGCTTTCCCATTGAAATCAATCGTAAAGGATATCAACGGCTGATAACAGACTCCTTCCCTCCCTTTGGTCGTGACATTACCTATTATGCCGCCCCTGTTGAAACCTGTTTTTATAAAATACTTTGCCTGGATTGTCAGACTCTTGAAGCCTGAACCCACTGTAACGAAAACACAGCTTGTTTCATCGATTGCAAATTTCCCTTTAAAATTGCCTATTCGCTTGTTGATATTCAATATGTTCTCCTTTATAACTTCAAGAGGTTTTTCGCTGTATCCTTCAGTTTGGCACTGGCAGTACAAAGAATCAAGTCCGGCATCCCTGTTTTTATGGACATACTCAGCGTCCAGGTAATCAGAATTTGAACTGGTAACCAAATTGGCATACGGCAATTTTTCCCTTGCGTATTTTATTCTCTCCAGTATCATGCTGTTTTTATCAAAAAATGGTTCATTATACCTGTGGAATGTTATCATCCTGTCATAATTGATCTCCGCCAACTCATCAATTATTTTTTTAACAATTCAAAAGGCATTATTTCGTTTTTTGAGTAACGATCAATATAGTAATTTATGCAATAGCTGCATTTACGATTACAGAACGACGAGTTTTCGATTTCCACGATACAGACATTACTTTTAAAATCATCGATCTTCATTGTCCACTATCCTCCAAAATCCACTTAATTGTGCTTTCGTTGACCTGCCGTTCATAAGCAGGACTATTGAACAGATGTCCCGCGCCTTCTATGATGACAATGTTTGTGTTTATCAAATTCCGGGATTCGAAATATGCCCTTATATGTTTTGTATATTTATCTTTTTCTCCGAAAACAAAAAGCGTCCTTCCTAAATTGCTCAGTTTGCTGACAGAGTTGTCTCTTTCTATTTCCTTTATCAGGCCTGTGTTTAAACAAACACCGAAAAGTGGTTTGTATGGCTTTTTATATTTTTGGTGGATTTTGAGTTTAACAGGGCCTGAAGGGTTCCTGTCCATGGATTCAGATATATAAGGTACTTTTATTATAGGATTCCAGCAAATAAGGCCGCTGAAATAACCGATATGCTCCTGGGCCTGGATCGCGATCTTGGCTCCGTCGCTGAATCCTATCAGGTAAACGGATATTTCTCTGTTAAAGCATCCATATACAAAATTGTATATATCAATAACATTTCTAACCCGCTCAGATATACTGGAAAAGAAGAAATCGCCCTCACTTACCCCGACATTCGCATAATCAAAACGAACAAGATTAACCGAATTGACTTCACACATTTCCCCGAGCTTCACACTCATTCTGTGCTGCTCGGTCCTGTTGCCGTTGAGCCCATAACACATTATTATAACGACAGGGATGTCGTTTTGCCTGTTTGGGATGTGCATTACACCAAGCACATCTTTCCCGCCGCTATTAATTTGAAACGGTATCCTCACCTGTTTGTTCTCCTTTG
>JAAYNA010000013.1 GCA_012521105.1 Clostridiaceae bacterium | reverse complement strand
GCATTATAAAATGTTTATTGACATTCGGTCTGTTGTTCTGCTACTATTTGAATATAATGTTAAACGTTTCGCGATAGAGGGTGATTATAATAGCAGCAACAATAAAGGATGTAGCAAAGTACGCTGGTTTATCAATTGCAACAATATCTAAGTATATTAACGGGGGAAATGTAAGGGAAGAAAATAAAAAGCGTATAGAAGAAGCAATTAAAGCTCTTGATTTCAGGGTGAATGAAATAGCCAGAGGTCTGAAAACAAATAAAACTGCAACAGTAGGTGTTTTAATTCCCAGCTTGGAAAACATATTTTTAACCAGTATTGTATCCAGAATTGAGAGTATTCTGCTGGAGTATGGTTACAGTACAATTATATGCGATTACCGACAGGACCGGGAGCTGGAAAACCTAAAATTTGATTTCTTGATGAACAAGCTTGTCGATGGAATTATTCTTGTGCCTCAGAATATAGATGAAGATAAAATCAGAAAGGCACTGGAGAAAGATGTACCCGTAATATTACTGGATCGATCCCTCAAAGATATTGATTGTGATGCCGTACTGGTTGACAATCTAAATGCTGCTTACGATGCGGTGGAACTTTTATTTACGAAGGGCCATAGAAGAATTGGCATTATCAGTGGTCCCCAGGATATTTATACAGCACGGGAACGTTTAAAAGGTTATTTAAGGATTCATAATGACTATGAAATAGAAATAGATGACGACCTGATAAAGTATGGAGACTATGAAATACAAAGTGGTATGGAGCTTATGAATAGCTTTCTTGATATGGAGAATCCTCCAACAGCTGTTTTTGTTACCAACTATGAAATGACTTTGGGAGCAGTGATGGCGCTTAACAGCAGAAATATTTCTGTTCCGGATGAATTGTCACTGATTGGGTTTGATAATATGCAGCTGGCGAATGTTGTGAAACCAAAGCTATGCATAGTAGTGCAGCCAATGCAGCAGATCGGGGAATATTCTGCACATCTGCTGCTTAAAAGAATGAGGGGCGATAAAAGTGGCTTTCCTGCAATGGTACGTTTAAAGACAGAAATTGTCGAAGGAGAATCTATCAAGGCTCTTAATGTGATCATTTAAGTAACATCATAAATCTCTGAAATATACTAATATACTAACGTGTTCTGACTAATACTTCTGCACTTATCCGATTAATTTTCAGCATATATTAAACGATTAGACTTTTTTATCCGACAAAAACAAAACGTTTAGCTTATCAATTCAAAAAAGGAGAAGAGAGTATGAATAGTGTTCTTCTTGGGATTGATATAGGAACATCTGCATGTAAGGTGGCAGCCTTTGATAGCGATGGCGTTGTGCTGGCCCAGACTACACAGGGTTATAACGTATATTATCCCGAACCTGGCTTTGTTGAGCAGGATCCGATGGAGTGGTGGCATGCTGTAACAAAAGCAATAAGGGACATATTGGATACAGGGAAGGTTAAACCTGAGGAGATTGTTGGAATAGGAGTGGACGGTCAGAGCTGGTCGGCAATTCCGGTTGATAAAGAAGGTAATGTTCTGCATAACACACCCATTTGGATGGATACCAGATCAAAGGATATATGCGACGAATTAAATTGTAAAGTTGGTGCTGAGCGTATTTTCAGCATTAGCGGTAATTCTCTGGAACCAACATATACAACAGCGAAAATACTATGGTTTAAGCACAATAAACCTGAAGTGTATAACAAGACACATAAATTTCTGCAAAGTAACAGTTTCATTACATATAAACTCACCGGAGTTATGACACAGGATAAATCCCAGGGTTACGGACTTCACATGTTTAATATGAAAACTGGTCAGTATGACACTTCCTTATCTGATGAGTTAGGAATACCTGTCGATAAATTACCGGATATTTATGCATGTCATGAAATAATTGGAAAAGTAACTCCTGAAGCAGCTAAAATTACAGGATTAATTTCCGGAACGCCTGTGGTTGCAGGAGGATTGGATGCTGCATGCGGCACGTTAGGGGCGGGGGTAATTGAACCGGGGCAGACCCAGGAACAGGGAGGTCAGGCGGGAGGGATGAGTATTTGTGTTAATGATGCAATTGCTCACCCAAAGCTGATTTTAAGTTTTCATGTTGTTCCTGATTTATGGCTTTTACAGGGCGGAACAGTTGGTGGAGGCAGTCTGAAATGGTTTCGTGAGCAGCTGGGTTTTTATGAAGAATCTCAAGCAAAACTTACGGGTAAAAGCGCATTTCAGATTATGGACGAAGAAGCTTTAAAAATTCCCTGTGGTTCAGATGGTCTTATTTTTCTCCCATATATGGCAGGAGAGCGTTCACCTATTTGGGACGGCAATGCAAAAGGAGTTTTTTTCGGTCTTGATTACAGTAAAACCCGCGCACATATGATACGGGCAGTCATGGAGGGGTGTGCCTACGCACTATACCACAACATTAAAACAGCCGAGGAAGTCAAAGTATCTGTCGGTGAACTGAATGCTATGGGGGGAGCGGCAAATAGCAGACTTTGGACTCAGATTAAGGCAGATATAACAGGTAAGGTCATCAACGTTCCGGCTTCAGATACTGCCACTACACTTGGTGCAGCAATCCTGGCAGGAGTCGGTACAGGTTTGTACAGTAGCTTCAAGGATGCTGTGTCTCGTACGGTTTCAGTTAAAAGGGTACATCAGCCCGATATGGATGCCCATGAAAAGTATATGAAGCATTATGAAATCTATCTGGAGATTTATGAGCAATTAAAAGCAACCATGCAAAAAAGTTCGAAGATTTAGATTAATTTATACAAGGTTGGTGGTTTTTTGTGAAAGCAGCAGTTTTATATGCAAAAAATGATTTGCGTTATGAAGAAGTACCAACTCCTGAGCCAGGCCATAAAGAGGTGTTGGTAAAAGTCAAAGCTGCAGGTATCTGCGGTTCAGATATCCCAAGAGTATTGGGAGATGCAGCTCATTATTATCCGATTATTCTCGGTCATGAATTTTCGGGGGAAGTTGCGGCTGTAGGCAGCCAAGTTAAGAGTATTGTGGTGGGTGACAGAGTGGCAGCTGTACCTTTGATACCCTGCTTTGTCTGTTCCAGTTGTCAGAAAGGAAATTACTCTCAATGCGGTCATTACAGTTTTGTAGGTTCAAGAATTCAGGGCGGTTTCGCCGATTATGTTGTTTTGCCTGAGCGAAATGTTGTCAAATTTGATAAATCGGTTACGTATGAGCAGGGGGTTTTTTTTGAACCATCTACGGTAGCGCTTCATGGGCTTAAATGCGCAGGATATGTAGGTGGTAAGGATGTTGCCATACTTGGAGGGGGAACCATCGGGTTATTTACTGCTCAATGGGCGATGATTTTTGGCGCAAAGAGAGTTTTTGTTTTTGATATTGATGATGAAAGACTGAAATTAGCAACGAAATTCGGAGTCGATGTAACAATCAATACTCTTAATCCTGACTTCAGGGAGGCTGTAAAAGATTATACAGAGGGAAAAGGTTTTGACTTCATTTTTGAGACTGCAGGTGTGGACGCAACTATGAAACTGGCATTTGAGCTGGCCGGTAACAAGGCAAGTGTCTGTTTTATTGGTACTCCTACAAAAGATCTTGTTTTTGAACCAAAACTCTTTGAGTTAATGAACAGGAAGGAGTTTAAACTGACAGGTTCATGGATGTCATACAGTGCTCCTTTTCCTGGAGAGGAATGGGAACTTACGGCGCATTTTTTTAAAAATGGCAGGCTAAAGTTTGATGACAGTCTTATATTCAAAAAATTTCCGATGAAAGATGCCAAAAAGGCATTTGATATGTTCAAAACACCTGGAAAGGTAAAAGGTAAGGTGCTTCTTATAAATGAGTAATAAAGGAGTGAGAATATTGAGTAGAACACACCCCTTAAAGGAAATAGTTAAATTTCAAAAAAAGGGTATACCTGCTGGTATATATTCTGCCTGCAGTGCTAATGATATTGTTCTTGAAGCTTGTATGGAACGGGCAATGCAGGATTCATTCTATGTTTTAATAGAAGCAACTGCAAATCAGGTAAACCAGTATGGTGGATATACCGGTATGAAGCCGCAAGACTTCAAAAGCTTTGTTTTATCCATTGCCAAAAGAGTAAATTTCCCGGCCGATAAAATCATACTAGGGGGTGACCACCTGGGGCCGCTCACATGGCAGTCCCTGCCTGCAAAAGAAGCAATGGAAGAGGCAAAGGAGCTTATAAGACAGTTTGTTTTGGCGGGCTTTACAAAAATACATATTGATACAAGCATGCATCTTGGAGATGACGATAGAAGCAAGAAATTAGAAAAAACGGTTATTGCCAGGCGAGGCGCAATCCTCGCAAAAGCCGCTGAAGAGGCTTATAAGGAGCTGGTCGCTTCAAATCCTGATGCTCTGCATCCTGTTTATGTCATTGGGAGTGAAGTACCAATCCCCGGCGGTAGTCAGGGAGAAGAAGACGAACTTCAGGTTACAACAGTAAACGATTTCAGCGAAACAGTAGATTTATTTAAGGAAGCTTTTCTGAGTAACGACCTTTCTGAAGCATGGGATAATGTTATAGCTATCGTAGTACAGCCAGGTGTTGAGTTCGGTGACGAATCCATTCATGAATATGACAGAAATGCAGCCAAAGAGCTTTGTGAAGAACTTAAAAATTATCCTACTCTGGTTTTTGAGGGGCACTCCACCGATTATCAGACACCGGAGGCATTAAAGGCCATGGTAGAAGACGGTATTGCCATTTTGAAAGTAGGCCCGGCCCTCATTTTTGCACTTCGGGAAGCACTTTTTGCTTTGAATCATATTGAGAATGAATTATTTCAGCACAGGTCGGATGTACAGCTTTCCAGGTTCATTGAAGTGCTGGACGAGGCAATGGTTAAAAATCCTGCAAACTGGATAAAGCACTATCACGGAAGTCAGGAAAAGATCAGACTGGCGAGAAAATACAGTTTCTCAGACAGATGCAGGTACTATTTTCCGGTGCCTGAAGTAAAAGAAGCAATAAGCAGGTTGATGCAGAATTTGAAGAGCACTGATATACCCATATCACTTATAAGTCAGTATATGCCCGTTCAATATTATCGGATAAGAAAAGGGCTGCTGTCAAAGGAACCTGAAAGCCTTGCAAAGGACAGGGTTAAAAATTGTATAGACCAGTATTTGTATGCTACCCAACCTGTAAATAAAAATGAACATGAAAGGAATTGATGTGATATGTTGAAAGGTATTCCAGGCATTTTATCCCCCGATCTCCTGAAAATTCTTATGGAAATGGGCCATGGTGACGAAATTGTTCTGGCCGATGGGAATTTTCCGGCTGCGTCAATTGCCAACAGACTTGTACGGTGTGACGGGCATAGTACTGTAGATCTGCTGGATGCAATATTAAAATTATTTCCCCTTGATTCATACGTTGAAGCACCAGTAGCTCTTATGCAGGTGGTTCCGGGCGATAATGTCGAAACCCCAATATGGAAAGATTACGAGGCTATCGTTAAAAAATATGAACCTGAGAATAACAAGTTTGAGTATATTGAACGTTTTGCATTTTATGAAAGGGCAAAAAAGGCATATGCCGTGGTTGCTACCGGTGAAAAAGCCCTCTATGCAAATATAATACTTAAAAAAGGCGTTGTAGTCGAGTAATGAGAATATGGAGCATTATAATTTCGACATAAAGTAAAACTATTAGAAAATTTTTGAAAAGGAGTGGTTAATATGATTAAAAAAGCACCTGATGCGATTGATCCGAAACTGGTTCCACAAAGAACACTGAAAGGGGGCGACAAGATACCCGCTATTGGAATGGGGACCTTTGGT
>JAAYNA010000002.1 GCA_012521105.1 Clostridiaceae bacterium | reverse complement strand
GTACACAATTTATTAATCTTTCGACAAGGTGTCCGGATGTGCCGAAATCAGTGTCCGGATAATTCCGAAATCACTGTCCGGATGTTTTCGAAAACAGTGTCCGTATGTGTCCGAAATATGCAGGCTTTATTCCAAATTGCTTGTATAGCATTGAGGTATATGTATTGTAGTTATCTATGGCCTCTTTTATCCGTCCCATATTCATCAGGTTTTCTATTAAGGCAATATGTAAACCCTCTTCATAGGGTTCTATTTGTATGGCTTGTTCACATGTCTTAATGCTTTTGTCAAACTCTTTTTTTTGTTGGTATAACTTTACCAGTTTTAAAACAGATTGGGTGTATAACCTGCGATAATAATTCCTTTTTGGTATTACCCAGTCCTCATATATTAGCTCTGGGAAATAATCGCCCTGATATAATTTTAAAGCGTTCTCATACCATAATGTGGCTTCATTGGGGTTTATATTTATCAGTGAATCAGCCTTTTGTATGTACCCTTCAAAAATATCTGTATCCAGAAACACATCATCATTAAAATATAGCGAGTAACATCCATTGTTATATAAAATATTACAACTACAACTGTTAAAAAACTCATCCTGGCTTAAAACCTTACGTAAGCGATAAACAATGTTTTGCAAAGTATTTCTTGGGTTTTCATATTCTTCATCAGGATATAAATGCTCAAGAATTGTTTCGGGTGGTATTCCTTTCCCTTTGTTTAATAACAGATACTTAAAAAGATACCATAACTTTGTGGCCCTCGCGGATATGCTGTAAAAGCCCTTATCCTTTTGGTATATCTCAAACCTGCCCAAAGTATAAAGCTGAAGCTTGCAAATTTCCTGTTTGTTGGTTTTTGCTGCAAGCATTATTTCCCCTCCAATATAAAACAACTAAAACAAATAATTGATTAAACATGTAATGTTATACCAATTAATTCATATAACAGATAAATTATATCACTAACATCTGTCCAGGATATTTATTTCCCATGAACATGAAGACAATTGTACTTAAATGATACTTAAAAATATATAAAAAAAATCACCCTTATGGGTGAGAAAACTAAGTAACCTTTATATGTTATTAATTTCAGATCGATTTAGCTATTGGTTCATATATTTATTACAGTATCTAAGCTTTATTATCTTTTGTTATTATTACCTTTTTTAGGCTTATAAAAATCCTTCCAGAAATCACTGTCAAAATTTTTGCCATCCCATTCCATCCATTTTTCCCATTTACTCCAGTCCATATCAAAATCTAAATCAAAGTCGAAGTATTTATTTATGCTATTGAACCATTTCAACTTATAACGGTTGTTTGTAAAAGGATTGAACACTTTTTTAATTATTTCCAAATCCTTTTCATCCAGTTTACGGTTTTTATATTGCTCCAGGTTCTTGTCAAATCCTTCCTTTTCATATTTATCAACAATTACCTTAGCCAGATCCAGTAAATCGAATACGTTAACGTAACCATCCCCGTTAACATCGTATTTTTCAGATTTTTTATCATCTGGCTTAGGAGTAGGTTTTGGGGCGGTTTTTTTGCTAATGATTTCAAGGTTTATTCCCTTAACAGTTTTATTGTCTGTTTTAATTGGTGTTGCATCCTTAATATCCTTTTCCGTACTGTCTTCATTATAATAACCTTCATTAATATAACTGGTATTTTTTGTTATGACCTTATAGAATACAATGTAATTTGTTGATGCTACAGGTACAGTTAATGCATAGTTTGCTGAGTTTGAGCCTTTTGCTATTTTTACAGTCTTCTTAAAGCTGAAGTCATCGGAATTAGAAGCCTTAGTATTTTTGTTATACGCTGTTACTTCAACTTCAATGCCGTTTCCTGGTGCCTTCTCGTTGTTTGGCAAATATACCTTTCCGCTAATGTTTGTGAATGGTAATGTGGTTAAATTTATATCCTTTGCTGTATTGGCAACATCTATCAGCGTCACTTTATTAGCATCCCGGGAGGTACCGTTTTTACTATAATATCCCGTCTCCTTATAACCTTCATTTTCATAGGTGTAATAAACTTTATATCCCTTTTTAACTGAATTCATCGGCACAATAAGTTCATATGCTGCTTCAGAGTTGTTTGCCTTTACTGTTACCTCCTTAGTTATTATTATGTCATCATCCTTTGAGTTTACATTTGAACCTTCCTGGATCGCAGTTATTGTATATTTCAGATCATTTAAAGGTTTGGTGGATTTGTTGCCAAGTATTATGCTGCCTGAAATAGCTCTGCCCGGTAAAAGCTCAATATCAATACCCCTCACATCACCAGCATTAAGATCTACCATTGTTTTATCATCTTTTATCGCTGTAGTTCCTTTTTTACTATACCATCCAAAGGGTGCGTAAGATTTTTCAACGGTATAATATACAGTGTATTTTGCTTTAGAATTCTGGCTTCTAGGCACTTGGATGCTGTAAGCTATTGAGTTACTGCCTTTTGCAATTGTTAATTCCGTTGTAACTGATTTATCGTCATTTTTATTGTTTGAAGTATTATTGTCTGTTGCAATGGTTAATAAAACTTTAACCCCGCCTGAAGGTGCAACATCGTTGTCAGGCAAAGAGATTACACCGCTTATTGTTGAATAAGCATTAGCTGCAATGCTTTGAACTGATAACACAGACATTAACAAACATGTGACTAATAATGCTGATAAAATTCTAGACTTTTTCATGATACCCTCCATATTTCAAACCTTTATTTAACCAAAAAATTAATCAGATAAAACATATTATTAATTGAGAGAAATAGAACTAATAAAAACAAGCAATTTAGAATTCACCTCCAAAAACTACTCCATCACTTTCCAATATAACGATACGAATTTAGATAGTTAATTTTTGGGGCAAAACCTAAACTGTCATAGAACTGATACTTTTATGAAACATAACTGAAATGTAAGTTTACATACTAATTATTATGTACTTCCTTCCAAGTCACTACTTCCCAACCTGCATTTGTCGGTTCTACAAAGTGAGGAGGTGCTTCATACTGCATTCTGTAATCATATAGATTATCTGAGCTGTAGCCATAATTTCTGTCCATTGAAGTTATTCCAGTAGCACCGTCTTGCTTTACCACCCTTGAACCAAGATACTTTATCTGTCCCCAATCTTTATAGGAAATATAATCTAAATCTTGAACGGTTACTGAGTTGCAGTACAAAGCCGCCTGTACTTGAATGTTTTCGACAGTAGTATTAATATTCCCCTTTGTTGCCTGCGGCCATTTATGCGTTCTGTTATGGATTATAATATTTTCTTTTGCAACTAGTCCTAGCATGTCGTCAGAAGAATTAGGAACATCCTTTTTGTTGTATACAGGAATGTTCTGATTTTTGTAGGTAATGCCGCGGTAATTATACAGCTGGTTGTAATCCCTTTGCGTTGAAACTTCTATCGTAGGATCCTTTGCGCATATATATATGTTTTTTTCAGCTATTATGGTTAATCTGCCGTCCAGCACACCTGAGATATAAACATCTCCGTTAACATAGATAACACCGCTTTTGGGATATGGAACATCTGTCTGCCTTTCTTCACCTTTAAGTCTTACATTCATTCTATCTTCATTTAGAAGTATATAAGTTTCTTTATTATATGTATATCCGCCATTCTCTGTTCTACCCCACTTGGTAAGATTTTCGTTTATAGTTGGTAATCCCATTGGGTTCATTTTTACCGGCTGACCTTCTTTTCTGAATATAGCACCGGAAGCTCTGTTTCTTCCTACATACCCTACATCATCAAAAAATTCGGCACCGGCTAATGCATATAAATCACCATTTGTGAAATAGGGCCCTTTAATTTTAGAATCCGATGAAAAAGGAACTGATTCATGTTCGTTATTTTCAAACAAAACATAGTCGGTGAAAGTTCTTTTATGTACTTCCACATATATTGTTCTTTTAGCTTCTTTGTTGTCAGTCCAGCCAGTGGATTGAATTCCAAGAACGGGGGTATCGGCTGTTGGCGGAGTTATAGTGATCTGATAATATCCAATTATTTTATTACCGCTTTCGTAAGCAACAGGTTCATAGACTTTAACATAACCATCCCACTCAGGATTATCGCTACTTTTATACCGTTCTTTAATAATAAACCCTTCTTGTTGATTTTCACCGTCTTTATAAAAATATGTATTGTGATTCAGCATGTATAAGTATTTGTTATATCCTGCTTCTGCTATGTGCAGTGCAGTTTCGTGATTACTTATGTTTAAAACTGTTTTTGTATTAAAGTCTACAACAGAGACAAGAGTAACTGCCAGTATCAGCATTATTGCCACAAGCACAAGTACGATAGGCAATGAACTTCCTCTTTCACTGTTAAAAGACATGCTTAATACACTCCTTAATTTACCAATTCTTTTCACTGATGCTTCTCTCTCAGCTTACTTTGGATTACTATTTGATCTTGATGTTAACACCTTTTCAGAAATTACCGGCTCATTCATAGGATTGTCAGGATCATTCACTATAAGTGTTATGTTAATAGTTTTACGCACAATTGGTGTTGGAGTAGGTTTTAAGTATTCAGTAGGTGAAGCCGCAGACATTAAAGTAAAACCAGATTTTTTGCCGTTGTATCTCTCTATAACACCATCTATAAGTGTTTCCCAATCTGTTATTGTTTCATATTCGGGATTTTCATCCGCTGGAGGAATGTTGTCTGAACAGATCGCCAAACCGCGCTCAAGAACAGCGTTTTTTGAGAAATCCAGTCTGTAGGCAATCCGAATATACTTGTTTTTCGCCTCGTCATAAGTGTAAATATGCATCTCTCTATCGTCTGAAATTATTATTGCATCAGTCAGGTAATTGGGTTTCATAGCTGATCGTATGTCTTGCTCCATTTGCATATAAGCCATGTTAAGCTGCTGATTGATATTCAAATGGGCATTGGCATTATTAAAGCTTGACTGAACATAAAAAAACAGTGCATAAATTACTGCCAGAACAATCCCAAGTAATGACAGCGTTATTATCAATTCCATTATCGTAAATCCATTTTTCTTTGCTAAGATACTTTTCATTTTTATCCTCATACTTTTATATACGGTATGAATAAATAAATGCTATTCATTTGCAAAAAGCTCGCCTATATTTAAGTAGTGCAACACAGGTGTAGCATCATTGTTTTCATTGGGAGTAAACCACTCCATAATCCAAAGTCTTTTTCCCAAAAGAGATTGTCCCCAACTGATATTCGGTATTCTTCCATCAATTTCAGATACAATTGTATTATCGGTGAAGTCTTCTGGTTCAGGTTCCACCCCTTCGTCTAACAGCAGCATTCTAACCTCAAAAGAAGCTCCAGGTGGTATTTCTGCATCCCATTCGACCTTGAAATAGGGCGCTATTTCATAGGCCGAAATATCTAAAGGCCCAATAATGCGGTAACCAAGCGGGGCATAACCGTCATAAGAAAAAAGCTCAATTTCATTAATCTGCACATCCTCTGATGATGTCCATTTACTGAAAATATTTAATTTAAAGTGCTTGCATGATACAGGAAAATCAAATTCAACGGTTTTCCATCCTGTAGTGTTTTCCAGACTGCCTGTTTTTGCTGTTGTCCAGTTTATACCTTCGGTTGAAACTTCCACACTAAAATCTTTTGGACCTTTGTTATATTCAGAAAAAACACTAAATCCTCTTAATGCAGTAGTTTCATTTAGTTCTACCCTTATCCAGTAAATATTGTTATTTTGATCCCCACTTCTCCAGTAAGTATTTGTATTACCGTCAAAGGCATTATCATCCGGAAACCTTTCTATTGTAAACCATCTCCAAATTGATCTTACTGAACTTGCATCAGATTCACACCCTGTTAGATTAATATCAGGCTGAAACATTTTTAAAGACAGAGTATCGTTATCATTTGCCGATAGTGTATGGGTCATAAAATTACATCGGTTAAAATCTTCTTTGGTACTCTCCTGATAGAAATATACGCTGTCTAAGGGTATAAACACACGTTCGGTAACATCTTTCTTTGGAATTATGCAATCCCAGGGCGTTCTACTGCTTGTTAAAGGTGGGCGGTCTGAACTCATCATGTAGTTTTTATATCCGGCTACACCGTCAATTCTGATGTCTGTGATTTCAGCACCTTCGGGCATAATACCAAGGAATTCTTTATTAAGAACTCCATCGGTAAAATCAGCAGAACTAAACTCCTTTGTCATTGTATAGCTTGAACCATTAAAATATATATCTGTTGATATTCTTCCTTTACGGGTTATCGGTGTTTCACGTTCAGAGTCGATAAATTGCAGTTCAATACCGCTTAAATTTTCCTTTTTGTCTACAACAAATGTAATTTCTGTTGTTGTATAATTGGACACCCTTACATTATTTTTTACAGCAATATTGGAATTTGAATCGAAAATATCTCCACCAATGGCATACATGCCATCGGCAAGTTTCACAGATACATTGTACAATCCTTCATTAAGCATACCAAAAAAAGCCTGACCGGAATAATCGGAAAACAAACTTGAAGTTTCAGCTCCTGATATGCTTACAAGCAATGGAGTTTCAATTGGTGAATTATTAATATCCCTTATTTGAACTTTTAGGTGACCTTCCTCAACAAGCGGCTCTTCACCATCCCTTGCGGCTATTGAATGCAGTTCAGCTAAAACTGTTTCATTTTTAGAGTAAAGATCGATGCCTTTCACCACTACACGTATGTTCTTATAAGCGACGGGATTTACTTCATTTTTTCCTTTAGCTGAACCCCAGCTTATCAGTGTTTCAATTTTATAATCGAATCCGTTTAGACTACGCCTTTGAATTTGTTCTATTGGCCCTTCGGGATTTCCTCCCACAGTTCCAATGGAATCGTAGTCAAGCGATCTTATTTCCTCAATGATACTGGAAGCAAGGTTGCTGGCAGTTATTAAGTTTTGATTGCTGAATGTACTTCTTGAGCTATAGTGCAGTAGAGGCAATATTGATGCTGCAATAATAAGTATAATTGCTATCGCTACTATAATTTCAACAACAGAAAAGCCCTCTTCATTTACTTTAAGCAACACCATTACACCTCCCGGACTTAATTAATAACGCGCAGCAATTCCTCGATGGAACTTATTCCTTTTTTAACTTTTAAAAGACCATCCTGACGCATTGTTACCATGCCTTGCTTTACTGCGTATTCTTTAATCTCATTTACCGGGGCATTAGCAACTATTAATCTTTGTATAGTCTCGTCTATATATAGAAACTCGTACACTCCAATGCGGCCTTTATAACCTGTTCTGTTACAAGCCATACAACCCCTTGCCTGGAAAAGCTCCACTTCCTTTTCACTGTCATCAATAGGGAAATCGGGGATTGATGACAGTATTTCTTCCCTTGCTAATGTATATGCCTTTTTGCAGTTTGGACAAAGAATTCTCATCAATCTCTGAGCAACCACTCCTAATAAAGCCGATGCTGTAAGGTATCTTTCAACACCCATGTCGCCTAACCTGGTAATTGCACCAGCAGCATCATTTGTGTGAAGGGTTGATAGTACCAAATGGCCTGTAAGAGCTGATTCCACAGCAATTTTTGCTGTTTCGTAATCTCGTATTTCACCTACCATAATAATATCCGGATCGTTTCTTAAAATTGCTCTAAGACCAGAAGCAAATGTCATTCCCGCCCTTACATTCATTTGTATTTGATTAAGCCCCTCCATTCTTCTTTCTATTGGGTCTTCAAGGGTTATAATGTTTTTATCAATCGAATTTAATTTGGCAAGGGTTGCGTATAAAGTGGTGCTTTTCCCGCTACCTGTAGGTCCGGTAATCAAAATGAAGCCATAGGGTTTATCTATTGCTTCGTTATACCTTTTTAACTGGTTTTTTGGAAAGCCCAGTTTACTTAAAGTTATAAGCTTGGCTGTTCGATCTAAAATTCTAAGTGTTAATTTTTCACCGAAAGCCGACGGCAGCGATGCAACCCTTATATCAACTGTTTTTCCATCAATCTTTAATGTAATACGACCATCTTGCGGTATACGTCTTTCTGCTATATCCATATTTGCAAGAACCTTTATTCTTGAAACAAGGGAGGCATGGATTCTTAGCGGCTGCTGCATTACCTCATGCATAACCCCGTCAATTCTGAACCTGATACGGGTATACTTTTCCTGGGGTTCAATATGCACATCACTCACACCGGAGTTCACAGCCATGCTAAAAATTTGATTTGCAAGCATTACCGCAGGCTTTTCATCCTCTTCTTTTTCATCGGTTATTTCAATCTCATCCGGATTATCTTCCTGCTCGATGTCAGTGCTGTCATGGGCATATTTTTTTATTGCTTTTATTAGTTCCCTGTCGGGCACAACAACTGGTTTTATCTCATAACCTGTAAGAATTCGAAGGTCGTCGATTGCAATAATATCGTTTGGATTCATCAGTGCAACAAGAAGTTTTTCATCTTCGAAACCTATTGCAATAGCCTGGTATTTCTGTGACATTTCAGGAGAAATCAGGCTCATTGCCCTTATGTCTATTGCGTAAGAGCTAAGGTTATAAAAAGTAGACCCCGATTTTTCAGCCATGGCAATTGCCACATCTTCCTGAGTGCAGTATCCCATGTCAACAAGAATCTGACCAAGCATTCCCTTAGTGCCGCTTTCTTCAAGCTTTTTCTGTTCAGATAAGGCAAACTCCAACTGCTCTGGGGTTATTTTCCCAAGTTTAATTAACTGATTGCCTAAATAACTTCTGTATTTTTTAATCACAATTCACCTCGATATAAGTTTTTATACTATTATTTTCCAGCGCAGAATGCTTTTGCTGTTAAATCTATAAACAAACCGTCATTTTCTTTTTTTATATGAATACTATCTATTTTTATAAGCCTTTCTCCATATAATATGTTTGATAGTAAGCTTAGAAAGCCTTTATATGTACCCTTAAACGACATATTTAAAGGCATTTCAATTAAGTCCCCCTTTTTTATGCCTGGGTCGAAAGTAACCGATAACATAGTAACTGACGCATCAGCTGCATAATTCTGTATCTCTATTACTATACTTTCTTCGGATAAAGAGTTGGGAATCAGCCCGCTGATAGTTTTATATCTATCCTCAAGAGAATGGATATTCTCTTTTATTTCCCTAGATCTCATCAGAATGGTTCGTTTGCTTAAAAGCTGGTGTTCCATTTCTTCTATTGTTTTTTTTGTTTTTTGGATGCCTGAAACTTCGGATATTATTAAATATCCCAATACAGCAGTACATAACAAAAAAACTATAACAATAACTATCCGGGTGGATTTACTTACATTCATTTCTCCACCTCCTGCAGTAGTTTAAAAAGTATGTCTTTATCCGGAATCACTTTAATTTCATATTCCACTGTTCCCTTCGCTGTTGTGTGTGAGAATTTGAGATTTGCATCTGAAAATTCTTTGCTTTGTTTAAGATTTTGAACCCAAACAGCTGGCATTTCATGGTTTTCGGCGTTACCTCGAATGGTAAAAAACCTTTCCTGATCTGAGTCTGTGCTTATTTCTGTGATTTGTAATCCTTCTGGTGCGCTCTCGCTAATGGCAATAAATAATTCAAGCCAGTGAGGCTGATCTGATGCTGCATTCATTACAAGGGTTTCCATCTTTTTTAAATTATTTCTAAAATCGCTGTACTCTTTTAACGAATTAATTTCTGAGTTATATATTTCTATTTCATTATTTATAACCATAAGCTGAGACTTGGGTATGGTAGACAAAATCTGCACAATAATATAAGTAAATATAAGCACACTAATAAAAGTACACATTACAATTGTATAAATCCCAAACTTTCTTCTTAATTGCTTTTGCTTCTTATATTCAGTAGGTAGAAGACTAATGTGTATATGACTCATTGTTTATTCCTCCAGTCCTCGAAGTGCAAGGCTTGTACATACTGCGAAATCAGGTCCATAAGGTTGGCTTCTATCGTTCTGGGAGTAATTCAAGTTTATATCATCTAAATATCCAAACATAGAAACATCTGCTTCCAGCTTATCCGTCAGCTTTTTAGCTAAGCCGATAATGCACGATATTCCACCAGTTATTGCAAAGCTATTTAAATTAACATCGGGCTGCTGGTTTTGATAGTATAAAACCGACGACCGGATTTCTTCTGCAATATACTCACATAAGGCTTCAACTTTATTTTCTTCCATTTTATACTCAGATGAGGATTTGTTATCCAGATGTTCTTTTATTATTTCATGTATAACTGTGTTATAGGAGAATATTCTTGCAAATCCCGGCTCTTTCCCATCGTTTATTACAATACTTCCTGCATCGTTGGATAGGTTAATAATTGCCAGCGGTACATTTTTCAGTGTATTGGGAATTATTGCTTCCAAAGAAAGCATTGAAGCACCTATATCAATAACATTAAGCTTTGCTTCCTGTAAAACACTTATGTAATCGAAAAGCATTTCTTTGCGTGCTGCTACAAGTAAAACCCTGAATAAGGCGGGCTGAACCGTTGAATCCTCTCCCAAAATTGCATAGTCCAGTTCAATCTCTTCAAGAGGTATTGGAATATAGTCCTCTGATTGAAATCTTATTAAACTGTCAATCCTGTCTTCAGGTACTTTAGGGAAAACAGCAAATCGAACAGTTATATCCTGATTATTAAGACCAAGAATAACATTGCGGCATTTTATGTTATTCTTTTCCCACAATTGTAAGATCGCCTTATAAAGCAGCTTTGGGTTTTGAACTCTTCCATCTTTCACAACCCCCTTCTGAAGCGGCATACGTCCACATGTAACCAGCATTGGTTTATCAGAAGCCCCCTGGAGGTTAACCACTCTAATTTCCGTTGAATCAATTTCCATACCAACTATTGATTTTCTGAAAATACTCATAATCAAACCCCTAATACATTGTAATAACGTTAATAAGAGTAAGCTATTGATGAAAAAATGGGTAAATATAAGGAGATTAGCATTCCCCCTATAATTATGCCAACCAGTATAAGCATTAATGGCTCGATCATTGAAGACAAACCTTTTGTCATGATCGAAACTTCTTCTTCATAGAAACTAGCGATTTTGTCCAGCAATTCAGGAAGTTGGCCTGTTTCTTCTCCAACTGCAATCATTTGAATTACCATTGGTGGAAAAATACCACATTCTTCTAGAGGGGATGATATGTTTTTTCCTTCTTCAATCATTTTTGATGCTTCATTTACTGCATTTGCCAGCAAATGGCTTCCCGATGTCGGACCTGCACTTAACATAGCCTGAACAACAGGAATTCCATTTGCCATTAGTGTAGACAGTGTACGTGAAAAACGTGCGATTATTGATTTTTTAATTAATTCACCGAAAACAGGCAATTTAAACTTAATTCTGTCCCATGCCATTTGGCCGGCAGTACTTTTAATAAATACAATAAAAGCCAGAACAATTACACTGATACCTAATAAACATATGTACCAATAACTTCGAACAAATTCCGACATGCTGAAAATAAGCCGTGTAATTGCAGGAGTAGGTGTTCCCTCGGGGATAAAGGTTTGGAATACAGGAACCAGAAAAACAAGCATAACAATGAAAATTACCGCAGCAAATCCAAGAAGGATACGGGGATAAAATGTTGCAGACTTTATATTATCCTGAAGCTGTTTTTCCTTTAGTAATTGATCAGAAAGCCTTATAAGGGATAATTCCAGCGTTCCGCCCAGTTCTCCTGACTGAAGCATTGATACATATATATCAGGAAAAACCTCCGGATATGCGCTGAAGGCGTCTGTAAGACTCATTCCATCTTCTACATTTTGTGCAGTCTTTGCTAATACATTTTTTAGTGTAGGGTTAGCAATTTGTTTACTTAGCGTAAACAATGCTTTTGTTACCGGAATACCTGCAGATATCATGGAAGAAAATTGCTTGCTGAAAAGGCTGAGTTCGCCGAGAGTTACTTTTTTTTCGCTGGTCAAAAAGGATGTACCGCCTTTACTTACTTGTTTTACATCCAATACAGTTAAGTCCATGCTTTTTAATCTGTTAACAGAAGCAGAAATATCGTCGGCATTTAACTGACCTTTAACTATTTCTCCCTGTCTGTTCAGGCATTCGTAGTTAAACAACGCCATACACCCACTCCTCCTGTTTACCGATATTAATTATTCTATATCCAGTTTCGCATCATTCTTTGCACTTCACCGGCATCAATGCAGTATTCTAAAGCAATTTCCCTTGTTATTTTACCGCTTTGATAAAGCTTAACCAACGCTGCGTCCATGGTCTGCATACCATATGAATGACCTGTTTGAATAGCACTATATAACTGGTGGTCTTTACCGTCTCTAATCAGACTACGAATTGCGGGTGTATTAACCATGTATTCCACCGCTACCACCCGGCCTTTCCGGTCTGCTCTGGGCAATAATTGCTGTGATATAACTGCTTTAAGTGAACCGGCAAGCTGTTGCCGTATCTGTTCTCTTTTGTCACTGGAGAAAATATCCACAATTCTTGAAATGGTTAATGGAGCAGTTTGAGTATGCAGAGTGGAAAACACAAGATGCCCTGTTTCTGCTGCAGTTAATGCAATGGATATACTCTCCAAATCCCTCATTTCTCCAATAAGTATAACGTCGGGATCATGGCGCAGTACATGTTTCAGCGCTTCACCAAATGAATGGGTGTCCATTCCAATTTCTCTTTGCCGCACTGTAGACTTCTTATGCTTATGCAGAAACTCTATAGGGTCTTCAATTGTTACAATATTCAACGCCCTGTTGGTATTTATTATGTCAATTAACGCTGCAAGGGTGGTTGATTTGCCGCTACCTGTAGGACCTGTTACAAGAACAAGACCTCTTGATAGATCACAGAGTTTTTTTATTTCGCCGGGAAGGCCTAGGGAGTCGAAACTTGGCAGAATAAATGGAACGGCTCTGAAAGCGGCTGCCCATGTTCCCCGCTGTTTCATAATATTGCCGCGGAACCGCGCAACTCCATGAATTGAGTATGAAAAATCAAGCTCAAGATTGGTCTCAAGCTTTTGAAGCTGCGCCTCAGTTAAAACAGATGCAATTAAACATTCAACATCTTTTGGCGTGAGGGTTGGATAATCTATTGGTCTTATTTCACCATTAATTCGCATAGCAGGCTGGAAACCTGCAATAAGGTGCAGATCGGATGCATTCTTTTCTACAATAAGAGTTAATAAAGCATCAATTTTATTCTTATAATCTTTATCTAAAAGCATTTTTTACTCCTTCTTTAATTTAGCGGATCATCAATTGCTTTAATTACTGCTTTTATCCAATCTATATTGGAGGGGGTTTCGTCAACCCATAGAACATAGTGAATATCTGAATTCCTTGATACATTTCCTGATATTTTAAAGCTTTCTTTTGGAATACCTGTCAGCGCAACTATCAAATCTCTTCTTCTCTCAAGGCGTGTTTGCGCACTGGGACTATCTGAATAATCAACAATTGCCTTAATTTTTTTCTCCTGTATGTCAATTTTTCTAAGGAAATTTTCCACGTCATTAATTCTATCAGCCGGGCAGCTTATAAAAAGTTCACTGTTAAACTCCGGGTAATTTAAATAAAAAACTTCAACATCATCAAGCCCTATGAATTCAAGTTTTTTGGCAGCATATGAAGCCCTTATATTGTTAAGTGTATATGTGAAGAAATTTACGTCGTCTCTGGAGTAGTGGGCGTCAAGGTTATTTATAAGATCATTCATAAGGTTAATAGAATGCTGATCCCCTCTCATCCATATGCTGTATCCACTGGTGTCGATTGAAAAGATTTGAACAGGTATATCAACACTGCTTATCATAGTTAACAAACGTTTTGCAGTAATATTTCTCATTTTCTTTGCCATTATCCGATTAGTGTTTTCTATAATTTCCTCGGGCGGCTTATTATCTTCAATATCAACACTTTCAGCCAGAGTTTTTATATCGGTAATTGCACTCTCATCGGCATTAACCCATACAGTGTTTGGATTTGCATCAATAAAAATTAGTTTGCATGGAATATCAAGCTGCTGAATTAAGCTTGCAAAAATATCTGCAGTGATAAACTGTAAATCAATAGAAACAAGTTCAAGATACCTTACAGTCTGGATTTCGGGATCAATGTTTTCTTCCCTGTCAAGTACATAAATTAATTCCCGCATTTTCGAAAGTGCCTGTGGGGTACCTTGTGCCCATATATATTTTTTTGTTGAATCAAGTATCACATTTTGAACTGGTATTGCAAGCCTATTAACCTGCTGGGTAATGACCTGAGGATCTATGTAGTGAAGTTCGAAACGTGTAATTGGAAGCATTGTGTAAAAGTTTTGATGGATTGTTTCCTTTTTTCCAACAAGAATTATGTTTCCACTTTCTAAAAATTCCATATCCACACTGTTTACTAAAAGTTGCAGCGCCTGTTTTGGAGAAACATTATTTATACTGAAAGAGATATTAACGGGTTGTTCAGTATAAATGATATTTTTTTGCAATGTTATAGCCAGCGTAGATAAAACATCCCTGATATCGGCATCGCGTATGTCCATTGTAATATTCTTGCTTCTAACTTCACCTTCTTCTGCAGCAAATGAATTTATTGAAAAAAGCAAAACTATTATTAATAATGGTAGGATTAAACAGTATTTCCTTTTCACACCGAACATTGCCATCTCCCCTTTATTTTGCCAGCGATGTTTAATACCTGCCTGCTGCCTTTGGTGATATATTTATGTAATGTTATTCATACTTCAAAATAAACTCATTTCCTTGGCTATCAACTAATAAGACACTGTCCATATCTATTCTTTGAACAGTCCATTGCTCTATTTTATTTCCTTCAGAAACAACATAAGCATTGTTTTGGGTTTCCAAAATAGCAGTATTTCTGTCTTCGTACAGCGTAATTCCCTTAAGCTGCATGGTCATGCCCTCTGACGAAAAAGGATCTTTAACATTTTCGTTAATTTTAATATTTGTATTTTTCACTCTTTCAATTTGGGGAAGAACATCAACTATCTGTCCGGACATTTCGCCATTTTCCAAGCTGATTTGTGATGATGACGGCTTTGCTGTGTTGCCCATTGTTGAATACACTATAATTAGTGCTATTATTGAAACCAATAATAATGGTAATAAAATAGTTAAAGACCTGTTTTTATTAAAAAAATCGGTAAAATTGCTTTTTCTGCGGCCTTTTCGACCTTTATCAAACATATTCTATCCCCTTTTATGACCAATCTAAAATCAAAAAAATCCTGATATTTAAAGATAGTTCTTTTTTTTACTTTCTTTCGTAAATACAATCTTTTTTATGAAACTATATTAAGGACAATGCACATTTTTACTGTAGGTAAAAAAGAGCCGGTATAAAACAGGCTCCTTTATTTTTTATTGTAGAATTGTTATTTATAGTTAAGATTAGTCACCACTGCCGTTACCGCCACCACCGCTACCGCTATCATCGCTGGTTCTGTAATCATGCTTTTCATCTCCACAAGTAGCGTAACCATCTTTATATGTATAGTCTCCGTTGGTAGGACATTTTGGAAAATCATCCGAAAAATATTTACCTAATTTTCCTTTGAGTTCATCTCCCTCATTTATCTCTCCATCCTCGAGCATTATGTACTGTTGTATTGCACTGTCAATCATCCTTCGATTTGCTTTACATGCACCTGCTTCTGCTTTTGATTTAGATACGTTATAAACCGGAAT
>JAAYNA010000065.1 GCA_012521105.1 Clostridiaceae bacterium | reverse complement strand
TTCATCTTCACTTAGTATTTGCCGCGAGGGTCTTAAAAATAGCTTAATCTTTTCAGGTTCCATCGTCCGGCTTTCCATAAAAGCCATATTGTTTTGGTAGATGACATCGGGTTTTCCGATTAAATCATAGCTGCTTGTGTAGTCCGGAACAAAGATGACGTCCCGCATGACTGTAGCATCTGCCGATACGCTGAATAAGAGAAATACGGCTGTAATCAATAGAATCGCGGTATAGATTTTTTTCATTGATGTTTCCTCATTTCCTTGCCTTTTTCTTTTAATAATAAAGCATAATTCGTCAACACTCAATAAGACACGCTTCAAAAGGTTTTTTTGCGCCAGAGAATCTGTCTTTTTCACATCTTTTGTTCATATTACACAAATTAAGCAGTTGCTTTAAAATCCTTCAATCAATTGGCTTGCGATGGCCAGCGGTATCTCTCCGTATACATTTCACTTATCAACCCTCTAACTCATAATATACATTATGAAAACCTGTAACGCGGTTGCTAAGAATGAATGATTTGCAGAAGGAGTTTATTAATATACTGTCATGTGAAGCTTTCAAGCGGTTTATGTCGAGTGGAGTTAAATTATCTCAGTTACAAACACTTATCTTTTTGTTAATAAAGTTTAAAATACCCTTTGACCTGTCTTACGATCCTGGAAACCGCAAAAACGAATTTAGCATTGAACTTGTAATTTATATAACACCCCATTCATCAATCAATTTTACAATAGGACAGGAAATATCCGAACTGTAATCAGGCTTAATGACAGCCTTTGCATGCCACAAATAAAGAGTGTATGTTAATTCCGGTGGTTAAAAAGTATATTTTTAAAAGCTTATTAAATGTTATATCCGAATAAAAAGGGCTATTTCAGTTTTTTATTTGAAACAGCCCTCTTTGTTATTTAATATAATTATTTATTTTTCAAGTTGAAAAATGCTTTTAAGCCAGGATATTCTGCTACCTCGCCCAGTTCTTCTTCAATTCTTAACAACTGGTTGTATTTTGCAACACGGTCTGATCTTGAAGGAGCTCCGGTTTTGATCTGTCCTGAATTTGTTGCAACAGCTATGTCTGCTATTGTGGCATCTTCGGTTTCTCCCGATCTGTGGGAAGTAACAGCGGTATAACCTGCTCTGTTTGCCATTTCAATAGCTTCAAGGGTTTCTGTTAAAGTACCAATCTGGTTAACTTTAATAAGAATGGAGTTTGCAACACCAAGATCTATTCCTTTTTCCAACCGTTCGGTATTGGTAACAAACAGGTCATCACCAACAAGCTGAATTTTACTTCCTAATTTTTCCGTGAGAAGCTTCCATGCATCCCAATCGTCTTCTGCAACACCGTCTTCAAGAGATATAATGGGATATTTAGAAGCAAGTTCTTCCCAGAAGGCAACCATTTCTTCCCTGGTCTTCATAACATCGGTCTTCCAGAAATAGTATTTACCCTCTTCCCCTTTGGCTTTAGCTTCTTCATACATTTCTGTTGCAGCAGCATCAATAGCCAGCCTGAAATCTTTACCTGGTTCGTAACCTGCTTTTTTAATTGCCTCAACAATTACTTCAAGAGCTTCTTCGTCAGATTTAAGGTTTGGAGCAAAGCCTCCTTCATCACCTACTGCTGTGCTATAGCCCTTTGAACTGAGTACCTTTTTCAGGTTATGAAATACTTCAGCACACCATTGTAATGCCTGTTTAAAACTGGTTGCACCAACAGGCATAATCATGAATTCCTGAATTGTAACGCTGTTATCAGCATGCTTTCCACCGTTTATTATGTTCATCATTGGAACTGGTAGAACCTTTGAGTTTGTTCCGCCAATATACTGGTATAAAGATAACCCAAGAGCATCTGCAGCAGCCTTCGCAACTGCCAAGGAAACACCAAGGATTGCATTAGCCCCTAGTTTTGCCTTGTTTTTTGTTCCGTCCAGTTCAATCATTGTTCTGTCAATAAGAACCTGATCGAAAACGTTCATTCCTTCAATTTCGGGTGCAATAATATTATTGATGTTATCAACGGCTTTTTGAACACCTTTACCCAGATAACGTCCCTCATCGCCATCACGCAGTTCAACCGCTTCAAATGCACCGGTGGACGCTCCTGAAGGCACTGCTGCACGACCAACAAAACCGCCTTCTACAATTACTTCAACTTCAACAGTTGGATTACCTCTCGAATCAAGAATCTCCCTGCCATAAACACTTTCAATTTCTAAATACTGTGTCATATCTCAAACTCCTTCCATTATTAAAAATAAGGTGGCTATTCAATATTTTAAACAACACCGGATATTATATCCGTAACTTTCCATATTATAACCATAATATAGAATACCCCAGTTTTTATTAAAAGTAAAGTGCTTTTCAAGACTTTGTGAAATATTCATCAATGATGTTATGTAGATTACTATAAGAGCTGTAGGATATTTTTCATGACAGGGCATTTATAAGTGCAATAACATGGTGAAATTAATAGAGCGGATAGATACGAGAATTATTAAGCATTGAATTAGGACAGGACTACCTTAGTTAATTTAAGGCAGCCCTGATTTATACTAATCATTTCTCACTGAGATACGCCTTTACCAGTTCTTCAAGAAGTTCGTCCCGTTCAATCTTTCTTATAACACTTCTGGCATTCTTATGATTTGTGATATAAGTGGGATCGCCTGAAAGAATATATCCTACAATCTGACTTATTGGATTGTATCCTTTTTCTCTCAATGCATCATATACGGTTAACAGGATTTCACGTGCCTGGTTTGTATTATCTTTATCTACTTTATACATCATTGTTTCGTTGTTCAACCCCATCACTCCATTCCCTGTTACTACAGTTAAGTACATAATAAAAACTAGTATACAGTATATATTACTTATACCCATAAATATTAAACAACTAACCTAATAGTAATATATTAAGACAAACATTACAATATGTTCTTTTTACAAAAATTTCACAATTTGCATTATACAATTTGTCCGATTACAAAATCGGTTCCATTTTTCACCAGCCTAACATTCAACAATTCTCCGGATATGTCTTTATTGCTTAAAACCCTTACAGGTATATAATTCCCCGTATGCCCTGTATAGTACCCTTCAATTTTCTCCTCAAATAAAACATCGGTAGTTTTACCTATTTGATTTTCTCTGAATTTCAACATTGATCTTTCACATATCTCCATCAATATTTTGCTTCTTTCTTCCTTCACATGATGCGGAATTTGATTCTTCATTTCTGCTGCTTTAGTTCCCTTTCTTACAGAGTATTGAAAAATATGAGCCTGACTAAATCCTATACTTTCAACAAAGCTGCAGGTCTTTCGGAATTCTTCTTCGGTTTCACCGGGAAAGCCTGTCATTATATCGGTTGTTATTGCTACATCGTCAATATATTGTCTTATGTTTTCAACTATCTCTCTGAACTCAGCTGTAGTGTACTTCCTGTTCATCCTGGATAAAGTTTCGTCACATCCGCTCTGTAAAGAGAGGTGAAAATGAGGACACAGTTTTTCTATCGTTGACATTTCCTTTATCATTTTCTCTGTCATGTAAAGAGGTTCAAGCGATCCAAGCCGAATTCTTACCAGTCCGTTAATTTTGTCCAATTCCTTTATTACATCAATTAATGTACTCATACCAATATCTTTTCCATATGATGTAAGATGTATCCCTGTCAGAACAATTTCTTTAAAACCGTTGTTAATCAGTTTCCCTGCTTCGCGCGTTATGCTTTCTATGCTTCTGCTTCGTATTCTACCTCTGGCGAATGGGATAATACAATAACTGCAGAACTGATCGCATCCGTCCTGAATTTTTAAAAAAGCTCTTGTCTGACCGGTATAAGCCTCTGCCCACAGCTCCTCATAATTTTTTAGCTCTTTCCTTAATGATACTTCAATTCTCTGTTCATCCCGGGAAAGCTCCTCAACTAAATCTACTATTTCACTTTTTCGGTTATTACCTATAACCAGGTTTACACCTTCGATCTTTGATACTTCTTCAGGTGCCACCTGAGCATAGCAGCCAACAGCAGCTATTACAGCGTCAGGATTCAATCTTCTTGCCCGCCTGATCATCTGTCTTGACTTTCTATCACTCAGGTGGGTAACAGTACAGGTATTTATCACATAAACATCTGCACAAGCCTCAGGTTCAACAACCAAATATCCGGACTTTTCAAACAATCTTTTCATCCCCTCGGTCTCATAAGTGTTAACTTTGCATCCGAGAGTTAAAAATGCAACCTTTTTCATATCTATCCATCCTGTTTACAATTAATTATTCCCATGTTATTTTATAAAATATATTATCATGTTAATTATTTTCTCAGAATGCATATAAATGTGCAATGCTGATAAAAATACCTGTAACAAATTTAACAGAATTGTAATTGACTAATACTTTTTAAATATATAATATATATATAATTAAAGGAAAAACAGATAAATTATTCTGCAGATCTACAAATCTTTGTTGCAGAAAACGCATGAAAGGCGGTGTATTATAGATGAAAACATTTAATATTATGTTAAAATCAATCAATGATGTAAAGGATTTTGTGAATATCGTAAACAAATACGATTTTGATGTAGACCTTACATCAGGTAGGTATATTGTAGATGCAAAATCTATTATGGGTATTTTCAGTCTTGATTTGAGTAAGCCTATTAAGGTTGAAGCTCATGCGGACGATGTTGATTCTTTTATAAAAGAAGTTAAACCTTTTATTGTGGATTAAGATATATCCACTTTAAAAAGGCTTACTTAATACTATTCAATAATAATTTTATGTTTACATATAAGCTTTCTGTAGACGGGTGTAATTAGCCCGTCTTTTTTGTTATTTCCCTTTCTCCATTCAAGTTTCACTTTAAATTAGATTGATTGTGAATAATTATTTCGGGTAAAGCAAATGATAAAGGAAAATATTAGTATTATGGAAAGGAGTACCATGATATTCTTAAAAAGCCTTTTGAAAAGAAAAAATCAAAAATTAGGCAGTGAAGAACTTTTTAAATTAACTACTTCACTTGATAAAAACAAGCAAAATATTGAAAGTTTATTTGATAAATGTGACGATTTTATAAAACGTGACTTTACGATTATGCGTAATCGCAGGGCATGCCTTTATTATTTTGATAATATGGTTTCGTCGGAAAATATAAGCCGGTTTATTCTTGAGCAGCTAATGGAGATTGACATGGACAGGGGTACGATAAAAAATGCAGAGAGTATAAAAAATAAACTTTTGCCCTCCCATGATGTAAAAATCTCGAAGGACACCAACGAGCTACTGAAAGCGGTGTATGACGGTGATTGTATCATCTTCATTGACGGTATTGACGAAGCTCTTATTGTTAACGTACGTGTTGCAAAAGGAAGAACAGTCGGCAATCCATTGATTGAAGTATCTGCAATAGGCCCTCAGGAGGGTTTTGTTGAGGATCTTCATTTAAATCTTGCTCTGCTGCGTAAAAGAATAAAAACATCAAAGTATAAAATTGAATTTAGCACTAACGGCCGTATAACAAAAAACACCTTTGCCATTATGTATATTGAAGGAATTGCAAAAAATGACTTTGTAAAAGAACTAAAAAATCGAATAGAACAAATTGATACCGATGGTTTTATTGATTCGGGACACCTTAGAAGATTTATCAGTGACAATAAATTAACTATTTTTCCACAGGAAATAATAACAGAGCGGCCCGATCGATGTGTGAACCATCTGTTAGAAGGCAGAGTTGTTGTTATGCTGGATGGTTCTGCTTTCGCTCTGATATATCCCTCGGTTTTTATAGATCTTTTAAAAACTGCTGATGAAGCTTACATGAGTTATTACATGTCAATGTTCCTCCTGTTATTACGTTTTGTTGCGTTTTTAATTTCAACATTTGGAGCGGCCTTATATATTGCCCTTACTATTTATAACCCTGGAATGATACCAACTCAGTTGTTGATTACGATAGCCAGTTCCAGAGCCGGTGTGCCCTTTCCCGCTTTCATTGAGGCATTTATTATGGAATTTACCTTCGAGATAATACGGGAAGCCAATATACGCATACCAAAACCAATAGGGCCTTCCATAAGTATTGTCGGAGGTCTTGTTATTGGTCAAAGTGTAGTGCAGGCCGGTATTGTATCCCAGGCAATGATTATAGTAGTTGCTTTAACTGCAATTTCAGCATTTGCTGTTCCCGGATATACTACAAATTCTGCTTTGCGATTAATCAGATTTCCTTTTATGATTGTTGCTTCTTTTTTAGGTATGTACGGTATAATAAGTTTGCTTATCGTATTGCTGATACACATGGCTTCAATCCGTTCTGTTGGTGTACCATACCTTTCACCAATAACTCCAATTAATATAAAAGACATCCAGAATATATTGTTTCACGGTCCACCAAAACTTCAGGTATATAGGCCTTCTTTTCTTGAACCGACAGACCCTGTTCATACATCAAGAAAAAGCAGTAAAAACACTCCTGGTAAGAAAGGACGTTTAGAATGAAAAAATACCTGCTTTTTATACTATGTTTTATGTGTATTTTTTTAAGCTCATGCTGGGATTCAAAAGAGTTAAGTGACATCGGATTAGTTGTTATGACCGGTTTTGATTTGGACGATGATGGGCTTGAGCGAGTTACAGTTCTGTCAGTTCAGCCTTTCGGACAAACACAGAACCAGGAAAATGTAGCAACAACATGGATAGGAACGGCGTCGGGAAAATCGATCTTTGAAGCGTTCAGAAATTTAAGGCGTACTTCCACAAGATCCCTTATCTGGAGGCATAACAAAATAATACTTATTGGTGAAAAAAAGGCTATGGCAGGCATTTCAAACATAACGGACATTCTTACCCGGAATGCGGAATTTCGGTATGATAATGTAATCTTTATAACCCCGGGAGAAGCACATGAGATGATGCAGGTGCCTTCAAACCTTGAAAAAAGCCTTTTCCGTGAACTGTTAGGTATGATTGAAAGCGCCGGAGAATGGGCGAAAGGGTTTGCACTGGATGTGAAGGATCTTTCACTGAACTCCCTTGCATCATATCAGCACGGTTTTGTAATAGGAACTATGGGGTTCTATTACACCAGTAAGACACCATTTACTATTGATTTTCAGGAATATCTGAAACTTTTCTGGAAAGATACCGAACAGCCAATTGCTTATGTAAGCGGAGGCGCGGTGATTGATAAGGACAGGCTTGTAGGGTGGCTGTCACCAACAGAACTGAGAGGATACCTGATTCTGAATAATAATATAGATAAAACTTTTAGTATATACAAAGATATTTATGATTTAGGATATCAGATAACAGCAGATATAACAGAAGTGAAAACAGAAATATTATTTCGGTTTGTCTCAGATGAAGAGATTCATGCAACTGTAAAAGTTAAGGCAAAGGGATTCTTAACTGAGATTCAGGGGGAAGCACCCCAGTATGATGACGCACTTTATAATAAAATTGAAAATATACTCGCCAATGAAATAGCTTCAGAGTTATCTTCGGTTGTCAAAAGAGCACAGGACGATTTAAGAACCGATTTTACGGGCTTTCATAAATCTTTCAGTATTAAATATCCAAAACAGTGGGAAGATTTTAAGGGAAACTGGTGTGAGATATTTTGCAGAATTCCAGTCAGTTACGATGTTGATTTAAAAATCCGCCACAGAGGTCTTATGAGCAGAAATTTTTATGATTAAGGCTGGTAGTATGACAGTTGTAATTATAATAACGGTAATATACTCGCTATTTCAAATAGCTTACTATATCAGAAAAAAATATATTAAAGAAATATTCTTATTTCTGGTTTTAACTTCTGTCTCAGTTTTATATTTAATTGCTTTTGTAAAAGATATTAATGTTCCCAAACCTGTTGATATAGTAGAGTTTATTTTTAACCCGGTGTCCAGACTGATCTTTGATATAAAGCGATACTGATTATTGCTTTATAAATTTTCCCATAAAATCCCCTATGTGATGAAATTTCAAAAAAGATGCCTTATAAATTATATTACGGATTCCCGGCAATCCGATTATCCGGGTCATATATTTCCAGGTGTTTTTCTCCACTCTGTTTGCAAGTAATTTTAAATTGTGGATCTGATCCAAACGCTTTAACATTGTTTCAATACTGTTTTGATAATTTGTTCCCTTAACAATAGCATCTGCAGCAAAAATCCCGCTTGCAATACCATTAACTATTCCAAAACCCATAAAATCATCGGTTAAACCACCGGCATTGCCAACAAAATAGATATTTCCAACCTGGCCTATATTTAATCGCCCGCCATGGTATTCGTGATCCCATGTCTCTATAATGTTATTGATAATATTATCTGATATGAGCATCTGTTTCCACATATAATCCAATTCAGCAGGTGTAATATTATCTGCTATTAGTGTAATAACAGCCCTGTTTTCAGAAGCAGGAATTAAATATATAAACGAATTATTTGAATACTCTGTTTTCATCCATGAAAAAACCTGCCCTGTTTCATAGTGCCCGTCAATAAGACCGCTTCTAACCTGCATTATTGAAACTTCTTTCAAAACTCCAAGATGTTTCGGGATATTTGTACACCCGGTTGCTATTACTACAGCATCAAATTGTTTACTGATTTCATCAATAAGGGATTCCATAATATAGGTATCCATATAAATATATGCATCTATCTGATTAAGCAACTGCCTTTCAAGAGAAGTCATTCCCGGGCCACGATTAAAAACATAGCCTAGTTTGCCCTTAACAGAAACCTTTTTATTCGCAGAATACATGGTCAGTTTTTTAATAGGACACATAGGCTTTATTATTAGATTGTAATTTTTTCTAAAAAAAGTAAGCGGATTATCGGAAAACAGATTAAAACAGTTTAAATGTATACCATATAGATTTATAACATCACCTATTATCGGGCGTCTTTCAAACAATGTTGGTTTTATACCCAATTGGTTCAAACGAAAAGCGCATGACAAACCCGAAACACCAGCTCCTATAATTGCAACTTCCAAATTGGTTTCCTCCGTAAGTAAATTTTTAGTCCCTTTTAATTTGCCTTATTTAGTTTACCTTCATTCACCACCGCTCTATCCAATAAAATTGTGTTTTATAATGTATATTATTCTTTTTTTTGCTAAAAATATAGCCTATAGCTCCGGAAAAAGGTGATGATATTGTTTAAACTGCATCAGGAAGATATGCTTTCTTTTTATTTTAACCGAAGCCTCAGGCTTGAAGATAATCTTATGAAAAAATATGAACTATTTATAAAGACAACAAAAGATAATACTATAAAGGATATGATAAATGATTTTAAAAAAAATAACAGAGAGCATATAAAAGATCTTAATGACAAGATGAAAAGTCTTGGAATTCTATAAATAGCTTTTTACAGGAGTTATTAATATGACAGAGTTGGATATATTGAATGATCTTCTTGAATATCGAATGATGCTACAGAAATGGTACAATCATGCGCTGCTTAATGTAGTTAATCCAGAGGCCAAAGCGTTGTTTACACGACTGCGTGACGATGAAACAAGGGCTGTTTTAAACATACAGCAAAAACTTCTAAGGAAAGGAGCACCCGGTAAAATAATACACAAAATATTTCCTGCCAGATCCAGACCATAATAATAAATTTAAAAATACTAATTACTAACGGAGGTTTTTGTGAAAGTTGCAATTATAGGAGCAGGACTTGCCGGTTTAGCATGTGCCCATGAACTCGAACGTCTGGGGATAGTACCCGATTTATACGAACAAAATAGTTTTATAGGCGAAGCTTTTAATCATTCCACTGCAATGTTAAGAATTATAGATCGCCCTCCCCATGGTGACTATATGAGATATTTTAAAGAGAAATTATATCTGGACATAACACCCCTGGCACCTGTTGAAAGAATGATGCATATTGCGCCTACAAGAAAGCTTATGGTAACAGGAAAAAAACTGGGTTACTTTTTTCTGCGCTCCAATACACGGGATTCTTTGAAAAATCAGCTCTGTGCATCCCTTAGCAAAACCAGAGTATTTCTTAATAACCTTGCAGATTTGACCACGCTGAAAAAAAAATACGATTTTGTAGTGGTTGCCAATGGCAATAATTTGTATGCAAAGGAATATGGGTTGTGGCAAACATGGTTCAACGGATATGTGAGGGCAGCAGTTGTCCATGGAAAATTTGATACCTCGAGAATTGATATGTGGATAAACCAGCACTACTGCAAAAACGGCTATGCGTATCTTACTCCCTTCAGCGAAAAGAAGGCCTCTCTTATTCTTGTTGTGTCAGATTGTATTGAAAAGGATATAAATGAATACTGGAACGCCTTTTTATACTATGAAGATCTTAGATATCCAATTATAGAAGAGTTTACCCAGTATCATGTAAGCGGGTTTGTTTATCCTAAAATCGTTGAGAACATTATTTTTGCAGGGTTAGCCGGTGGAAGCATCGATCCCTTCCTGGGTTTTGGCCAGTTTAACTCTCTAAGTATGGGTGTTTTCGCAGCCCGGACCATTGCACAGGGTTTAGACTATCACAGGCAGTGTAAATACATTACCCAAAAAAATCTGTATTTACAAGAATTTAGGCAGGGGTTTAATAAGCTCGATAATAAGGGTTATGACAGTTTGATCGCATCTATTGGAATACCAGGTGTCATGACTCTGCTTTACAGAACTTCTATTAACTGGATTCCATTAGGTTCATCGGTAATTAAAAAAATTAACAGGAGACAGTTAAGGATCGGGTAACACCCTCAGTAAAGAATTATTAATGATATTTATAAAAACAAAAGAAACAATGTAGGCTATAACAGACCACGGTATGACCTTCCATCCCGTTAAAACTATTGTTCGGGTATTCAGTGAAGCCATCTCAAGGAACAGCATAATGACTATAGCTCCTAACGTAAACCAGAGAGCTTTTTTTCTTCCGGGTAAAAAAGATACATACAAAACAGCTATCACAGGGTATAAGAAAACAGACGCAATTATAATATAAATCAGTGAATGAGTTCTTTCGATGTAATAGTATAAACCAAATATTTCACCGTATATAAGCTCAAAAATCAGATTGTACAGGCTATAACTCATCATCAAAAATATATGTCGTATCCCGAATTGCTTTTTTCCGAGGATTAATAAAAACAGGGCTGTTAATGTGATAATAATGCCATAAAAAAAGAACTTACCCATTTATTTCTCTCTTTCTCCTTCTTCCCTTTGTTTTGCTTTTAATAATACAGATTACAAGTAATATACCGGGTATAACGAAGGCCATAGCCGTTGAATAAACAGGGAGTATGTAGTGCATAAAATACAGATCCCTAATATAATCACCTACGCTGGAAACAGCTATACTGAATGACAGAAAACCTATCGGGAAAATAATCGTTTTGTAGTTTTTAATACTAAAAAGCTGTGACATCGCATACGAGCCTGAATACATAAAAATCATAATCTTTACATATATACCTGTGATCCATATAGCTAAAACTAAAACATCAAGGTTTTGAATATATTTCCCTATTGATGAGAATCTGGCAAATTCAAGTGAAGGTATTATAAAAATCTCGGTTAACGGGCCAAAAACGGCATATATCAAAGTACCTGCCAACATCCCTGTTCCAGTGATTAGCAGCCCCACAAAAATAGCAATATTAATTTTTTCGGGCTTACTTGTAAAATGAAGCATCTGCAGAATTACTACAGTCTCGCACAGATGACCCAAAATAACAATACTGCCTCTGACAGGCTGAAGAACTCCCTCAGCTAAAATGGGCCTGAAAAAATTGAAATCGTATTCGTTAATGTTTACGAGAATCAGAAACACCAGCGCCCCCATCCCTGCCGGCAAAAGTATTTCATTAACTCTTGCAATCACTTCCAGATCGCTGTAAGCACCGTACAGTGACACAAGAACAGATATTACCACTATAACCCACAGAGGAGTTAAAGGCAGGAATGTAATATTTAACACTATAGAAATGGACATTATAGCCCCTATAGCAACAAACATAAAATAAAAAGCATATAATAAACCTATTATTCGTCCGAAAAAATTCCCTGCAATCTCGGTACACATTTCAATAAGACTTTTTCCCCTGTGGTGTTTGTATAATGTTATATATATTATCAAAACAGGTATCATGACTAAAGTAGACAAAATGGGAGAAATCCATGAATCCTGCTTTGCCTCCTTAGCTACAAAGGAGGGTAAAAATATATCTGCAGTAGAAATAACCATGGTAATAATCAAAAAAGTTAGCTGAATCGGGGAAATTTGGACTTTTTCCTTTGACAATCTGCTTCCTCCCGTACATAATTATTTATAGACGATACTGTAGTTAATTTCACAGTTTTAGGTAATAATATATACAATTAGTTTTATTATGGGAATTTTAGGTAAGCTTAATACATTAACGGCAATAAAAATTCTTAGAACTGATAGTGTTTTTTGTGAAAAAACCTGAACAGTTAATCATAAATTGTGTACTTTGCTTGCCACTAATTGTATAATTATAATGAATGGGTGGCAGGTACCCGAATTTTGTTGACCAGTCATAGGTATGCTGATAACGATAAAATGATTTTATAGATTATTCAATATTATTCCGGAGGTCTTATGTATAAAAAGCTGGTATGGGTTTTTATAATAATCGGCATATGCATTATACCCGTTATAAGTACTTCCCTTCCTACAGAACCTGTTGTGGAAGCACCATCTGCATTACTTTTAGAACTCAGACGCGGTCAGGTATTGTATTCGAAAAATCCTGATGAACCGTTACATATTGCTGCAGCTTCCAAACTGATGACTGCATATATTGCCATTGAAAAACTTGATTTAAACACCATGGTAACGGCCAGTAAGGAAGCAGTTAATGCAGAGGGCGCGTTGCTGGAGCTTACAGTTGGTGAAAAATACACTGCCGAAAGCCTGATTTATGCTTCCATGCTTAGTAATGCCAATGATGCAACAATTGCCCTTGCAGAGGCTGTGGGGGGTACCGTGGAAGATTTTGTAAACCTGATGAATGACTATGCTGTTAGTTTAAACATGACAAACACTGTTTTTGCAAATCCTACAGGAGCCTATGACGAAAATCAGCGTACCACCGCTTCGGACTTAGCGAAGTTGATTAGGCATGCCCTAACCACCAACCCAAGCTTTGAAAGGGTATTTTCATCACAGGCAAAGCCCTGGTTTGATGAAGATAAAACAATAGTATTAACAAACCTTAATGATATGTTCTGGAGTTATGACGGTGTGGATGGCGGAAAGGTTGATTTTAATGATCCGAAATACCAGACTGTAATTACATCGGTAACCCGCAATCAGCAAAGGCTTGTTTGCCTGCTGTTGGATTCACCTGCTGAAAGCATGTATACCGACAGCATGAAACTTTTTGATCACGGGTTTAATAATTTCAGAAGGGGACCCCTTGTTTACAAAGGACAGCCATTAGACAATATCACTGTAGAAGGGCACGACATAACCCTTATTTCAGGAAGCGATGTGTATTACACCTACCCTGTGGGCGATAATTATATCCAGGAGATTCAATACGATTTAATTGAGTCCAGTATGAAACTCCCCTTGTATAGAAGCACTCTTATGGGAAATGTTAAGTTTACACTTACCGATGGAACCATTATTACCGTTGACCTGTTTCCTGACAGAGAAATACTTCCCGAGCTGACCAGGTTTGAAAAGATAAAAAAACGTTTAATGGAATACCCGGAAATTTTTTATATTATATTAGGTCTAATTGCAATTGAAATACTGTTAATTCTTTCAAAGTTATTTAAACTTTTATACAGCAAAACAATCTCCCAAAAAGGGAAGAGGAGGTAGAGTATTCTATTTCCTCGCCCTCCATGTTAAATAAGCGCTGATGAATTCATCTATTTCTCCATCCATTACTTTATCCACATTACCTTCTTCATACCCAGTTCTATGATCCTTAACCAGAGTATATGGACAAAAAACATAGGAACGTATTTGGCTTCCCCAGGCGATATCCATTTGTTCCCCCTTCAACTCGTTGAGTTTTTGCTGTTTTTCCCGTTCCTTCAATTCCAGAAGTCTGGCATATAACATCTTCATTGCAGTTTCCCTGTTCTGGTGCTGGGACCTTTCACTCTGGCATGAAACAACAATACCTGTTGGAATATGAGTAATTCTAACAGCCGAAGATGTTTTATTTACGTGTTGTCCACCAGCCCCACTGGCTCTGAATACGTCCATTTTTATATCATCGGGATTAATGTTTATTTCAACCGATGCATCCATAACAGGCATTACTTCCATGGAAGCAAAAGAGGTATGCCTTCTACCCGATGCATCAAAGGGAGATATTCTGACCAGGCGATGTACACCTTTTTCAGATTTTAAAAAGCCATAGGCATTTTCACCTGTCACTTCAACAGTAACACTTTTTATGCCTGCTTCTTCACCTTCAAGTATATCTAATACACGAGTTTGGTAGTTATTGTTTTCAGCCCACCGGGTATACATGCGAAACAGCATCTGTACCCAGTCCATTGCCTCTGTACCTCCGGCACCGGCATGGAGGGTAAAAATTGCATCATTTCTGTCATACTCGCCTTTAAGCAACGTCTGTAGTCTTAATTTTTCAAACCTGCTCTTTACATCTTTGAAACCATTGGTAACATCTTCAATTATGCTTTCATCCTTTTCTTCCATCGCGAGTTCAATAAGGGTTAAAAGATCTTCACAATCGCTTTTAAGTTTATTAAACTCATTGAGCCTATCCCGGAGATTCTTGCTTTTTTGAAGAACTCTCTGTGAATTTTCTATATCGTCCCAGAAACCAGGTTCCTGTGCTTTCTGATCCAGTTCTTCCAATTCTTTCTCTATTGCAGGAACGTCAAAGAGAATCCCTCAAATCAATAATATCCTGAAGCTGTTCTGAAATCTGTGGTTTTATTTGTTCTAACAGAATCAGACTCATCCAATCATTCCCTTCTAACTTTGTAATCTACATGCAAATTTTATTATAACATTAGAATTGTAAAAGTAAATGCTTACTGACCCTCTCCTTAAAACCCATAATTTAACACATCTGAGCAATGTACTCCCTCAGGGTAAATAAATCTTTTATTTCAACTTTACAACCAAACACCTCAAAGTATCTTAAGTTTTGGTCGGGTTCGGTATCTCAACCTCTTTTACAAACTGTTTTATCAAAAGATATAGATGGCGTTATTTCTCAGGCCTTATCGCAAACCGGATATAGGCTGATGTAACTAATATAAGTAATCCCGATATTAAAAATATCAGTTGAAACTGAGTTACAGACAAACCCAGAAAAATGCCGTTGAAATCTGACATCGCTCCAACCATATAGGAGGCAAGCATGGACGAAATAAAACCTATAAGTCCGCTTAAAGCAGCATTAAATCCCAGGTAAACAGTACGTCCCTCTTCGGGTGTGTATTCGTATGGTATATTGTAAAGGGATATACCAATTCCCGCCCATGATATTCCTCCTGTTATATGAACAAGCATAATGATCAAATATGTTAAAAAGGTTCCATTGGCAGCAAGAAACCAGATTATATGCGTAACTCCAAGCAATGCAATTGAAATCATAGCTGTATATGTAAAAGATTTTTTATCGGCCATTTTGCCCCATACGCTTACAGCTATGACATAGCAAAGTGAGTTCACAAGTCCGCAAATTGTAATGAAAGTATAGCTGAGTTCAAGCTTTGAAACCATATAGACAGAAAAAAACGGACTGGAAAAATTCACCGATAACCCCCATAAAAAAAACAGAATAATTATTTTTCTGAACCTGTTTTCTTTTAAGGGCATTGTAAATAAATTTTTAAGGCTGATTTTACTTTTGGTACGCGATAAAGGTGGCTCCTTTATACCCAAATATGAAACAAGGTTCATAATCATTGCAATAAATACAATGGCAAACATTAAAATATAGCCCTCGTATGTTTTACCCCGTAACTCAAATTTATCAAGAATGCCACCTAATACCACATTTACCACACTTGAAATAAATATAAGATATTTTTCTCTGATACTGAAAAACCTTCCCCGCATTTTCTGCGGTACAAGGCTTATAAACATAGTGGTAGTAGCAGGTGCAACCATATTCACCATAAGGTTTGACAGTAAATACAGCCCACCTGTTATATATAGACGGATTGCTACCGATACGGGCAAAATGGGTACAAATACAAGTAGTACAAGTAATATCCTGTGAAAAGCATTGAAAAATGTTACGATGGGCTTTTTACGATTAAGTTTCTCAAGAAACATCGGAGTAAAAAACTGTATAACACTGGATAAAACCGGGATGGCGGCTATCTGCCCACAGAGCTCATCATCTGCTCCAAGAAACTTTAAATATCCTGTTAGAAATGCACCTGTGGTAAGCCCGAAAATAATTCTGGCAGAAATCCCCTCAAGTATTACCATTAAACGGCTTTTCTCATAGTCGTTCACTGACAGAGAATAATTATTCTGTGCTGTATTATTTTTATACTGCTTGTCCATATTTTGTTCCTGTTATGCTTCCTTACTAATTGATTAATCGGTAGTAAAATAAATCTTTACTGTACAACAGTAAAGCTTATCGCTAATAGCCATTCAAGAATTTAATCCGGTAAAGATGAACAATGTCGTTTATAATTTTTCAAACCTCTCCACATTCAGTACAAAAACTGTGGCGCCACCAACTGTAACTTCAACCGGAAATGCCATGCTCATAACACCTGCACCACTGGACATATCCAGATTAGGCATTGCCTTTTTTCTTGTCTTACACTTTTTCTTAATAATATCGATAACCTCGGGTATTTTTTCTTCATCTGCACCCACCATTATTGTGGTGTTTCCCGATCTTAGGAACCCCCCGGTTGAACACAGTTTGGTAACCCCAAACCCTTCTTTTCCCAGCTCACCTATAACAGAATTGCTGTCCTCATCGCTTATAATAGCCAATATTAATTTCACTTTATACTTCCTCCCTTCTATAAATAAAAGCTTTTGACAATGCAAAATTGTGCGGGCATGAAAATAAACTTATTTATATTTTATTATATTTTCGCCTATAATGGAATAGACGAAAATTTAATGAAATTGAAAATCTTGAAATTATAAATAATACTGTTATAATAAATATATCTCAATTCCTGATGCTCTACAATGCTGGTGTGGCGCAGCGGTAGCGCAATTGATTCGTAATCAATAGGCCAGGGGTTCAAATCCCCTCACCAGCTCCAGTTTTAAAGTTATTGCTTATCGCTGCAGGCATTTGGAATTATTGAGCAGGGGATATTTAAACCTCATTTAAAATAAAAGAATGTCAGGAGAGTTAATATGTCATCTGTTGTTCGCACTCGTTATGCTCCAAGTCCAACAGGTTATATCCATATAGGGAATTTACGTTCTGCACTATATGAGTACCTCATTGCCCGTGTCAATGGTGGCAAGTTCATTCTGCGTATAGAAGATACCGATCAGGAGCGCCTTGTTGAGGGAGCTGTTGATGTTATATACCGCACTTTAAAAATATGCGGGTTAAAACACGATGAAGGTCCGGATATTGGTGGCCCTTATGGACCTTATATTCAAAGTGAGCGTAAAAACATGTATCTTCCCTTTGCTGAAGAACTTGTAAGAAAAGGCCATGCATATTACTGCTTTTGCTCAAAAGAAAGGTTAGAATCCCTTCAAAAACAGTATAAGGAAAAGGGCGAAGTTTTCAGGTATGACCGGCACTGCCTGGGATTATCTGAAGAAGAAGCAAGGAGTAGAATTGAAGCAGGTGAATCCTACGTAATACGTCAGAAAATGCCCACAGAAGGAACCACAACCTTCCATGATGTGGTTTATGGTGAAATAACAGTTGAAAACAGTGAGCTGGAGGATCAAATACTTATTAAGTCTGACGGCTATCCAACCTATAATTTTGCCAATGTTATTGATGATCATCTGATGAATATCACACATGTGGTCAGGGGTTCTGAGTATTTGTCATCTACACCTAAGTATAATCTTTTATATGAGGCTTTTGGGTGGGAAATACCAACCTATGTCCATTTACCGTTAATTGTAAAGCCCGATGGTTCGAAAATATCAAAACGCAAAGGGGATGCTACTTTCGAGGATCTTCTGGAAGAAGGCTACCTGGTAGAAGCAATTATAAACTACCTTGCCCTTCTTGGATGGTCTCCCGACAGTAACCAGGAAATTTTCAATCTCAAAGAGCTTGAAAAAATTTTCTCGGTTGAGCGTATAAGTAAATCACCTTCTGTATTTGATATGGCGAAACTACGCTGGTTTAATGGTGAATACATTCGCGCTATGTCACTTGAAGATTTCCATGAAATTGCACTGCCCTGGATTAAAAAGGGATTGGAAAAAGACCTGCCCACCCTTCCAATTGCACGGATGATTCAACCCCGTACCGAGGTTCTGTCAGAAATACCCGAAAAGCTTGGATTCTTTAACCAGCTCGATGAATACAATTTGGAAATATATACACATAAAAAAATGAAAACCAATTTGGAGGTTTCATTAAAAAGTCTTAAAGCTGCAGTTCCGGCTTTAGAAAATCTTTCAGACTGGAATGAAAAGAGTATATACGATGCTTTGACAGCTCTGATTGAAGAACTTCAAATTAAAAGCGGTCAGATGTTCTGGCCGGTGAGAATAGCCGTTTCAGGACAGCTTGTAACTCCGGGCGGCGCAGCTGAGATTGCCGCGGTTCTTGGTAAGGAAGAAACAATACGAAGAATTAATACAGGTATTGAGAGGCTGTCTGCTGCAGTGTAATCAGGCAGGGAACACCATGATTTATGAAATAAAAACCTCTTGTGCATACAAGAGGTTTTTATTTGTTTGTTTCTTTTATCAGTGATGTCTATCTCTTATGCTCATGGTTTACGTATAATAATTTTCTGCTCTATTAAATCAAATGTAACCGGCAAATTACATTTCCACAATCTCTCCTGTAGAGAAAAGGTATATGTACCTTTCCTTCACTTTTTTACCCGTTAATATGGCCAGCGTCTTTGCATAGTACTCTATCTGCACTCTGTATCTTTCAATGATTACATTGCTTTCACCAAAAGGTACATAATCGGTCTTATAATCTATCAGAACCAAACCGTCTGCTTCTTCAAAATAGCAGTCAATCACGCCCTGAAGCAGTATTGTTTCATTTTGATATTTTTCTTCCACCATTTCAAGATATAATTCATGGCAGGGTATTTCAATGTTGAAGGGTATCTCCCTTTGAACATTATTTGATGCAAGCATCCTTTTCCCTAATTCGGACTTAAGGAAAAGTGCTATTTTTTCTGCTTTTACTGTCTCTGCCTGTTGCTCGGTTAATAAGTCATTTTTAATCATTTCTTCAATCTGCCCTTTAATGTCCGCATTTTTAAAATCAAGGTGCTGCATTACAAAATGAAGCACAGTTCCCTTTTCCGCCGGGCTTAAGCCCTTTCGTTTTTCAAGGAACAGCGGCTTTTTTATAAGAGCAGGAACCTGAACGGGCAATCGCCCTACCTCTTCCAAAACCTCAGCTTCAAATCTTCTCTTTAATTCAGTTACAGTGACCTTTGCCGGAACTCTGCCCAGCTTAATATACGGGTATTCCCAGTTAAGCCGGTTTTCTATTTCATCCCGGTATTCGGTATATTCTGTTTCCTCCGGGATATCATTTAGCCAGCAAAGAAAATTGTTTTCATTGTCTTCAACCAGTGGATCGGAATTTAACATATCTTTTTTATTCCATACCCGTATAAGCCATTTACATGAATCCTCTGCCTTATCATTACAGGGAGTATATACATATGCCGTATTTTTATGGTCTTTCAGGAAATCAGGATTATGTTTTAACAAAGTAGCGCCGATCCAGTCAGCATAACTTGAGCATTTTAATACGCTGCTGCTGAAAATCTTTTTTCCCTCTCCATATGAATTCTCAGCCCATTTTGATACGGCTTTGTCGATATCTGCCACCGAACCGGTTATAATAAGCTTTTCCCGTGCCCTTGTCATAGCCACATAAAGTACCCTCATTTCTTCTGACAAAGTTTCAATTCTCAGCCTCTCGCTGATTGCTGTTTTTGCTGCCAATGGACGTGAAAGGCGAAGCTTTAGATCCACAACGTCGGGACCTAAGCCCAATTCCTGGTGCATCAGTACATCCTTGCTTATATCCCTTAAATTAAAACGTTTTCCGCACCCTGACAGAAAAACAACCGGAAACTCCAAACCTTTGCTTTTATGGATGCTCATGATACGGACTACATTGTCGTTTTCGCCCAGAATTTTTGCGCTTCCCATATCGCCCCTGCTGCTTTTTATTTTGTCGATAAAATTTATAAAATTAAACAGTCCCTTATAGCTTGTTTCCTCAAACTGCCTGGCTCTGTCGTACAGAACTCTGAGATTGGCCTGGCGCTGTTCTCCCTGTGGCATTGCACCAACCATATTGTAATACCCTGTGTCATGGTAAAGATACCAAATCAATTGATCTGTCGACATATAGCGTGCTTTCTCCCTCCACATGGAAAGTTTCTCTATAAATACAGTGGCCTTTTTAGCTGCAGATTTGTCACTTCGGGTTCGGTTATCAAGAGGGTGCCTATTTGCCAAGGTTTTAAGCGCATCATATATTGACGATTTTCTGTCGGCTATACGTACGGCCGCTAATTCTGCCGTTGTAAATGAAAAAACAGGGGAACGCAGTACAGACAGCAGCGGAATGTCCTGCAGGGGATTATCAATGATCTGTAACAGAGACAGAACCACCTGAACTTCTATTGTTTTGAAAAAACCCGTTCCTGTATCGGCAAAGGCAGGTATCCCCTTCGCTGCCAACTCGTCAATAAATACATCGGACCAGTTTTTTGTTGCCCGAAGGAGGATTACAATATCTTTAAATTCAGCCTTTCTATACTCCTTTCTGGTCTTGTCAAAAATGTAAAAGTACCTGCCCTCACTGTCCTGTCCCGTTAATTCAAGAATCTTTTCAGCAACTAACCTTGCTTCACTTTGGATATTATCAATTATCTCGTCAGTTTCATTTTCATCTGCACTTCCACTAAAATTTTCCTCACCGGTATCGGTATCACCAATACCTGCTTCCTCGCTGGTCTGTATTAAATGGAATTCAACACAGCCTCCCACTTTGGCATTTTCTGCATCACATTCTTTAAAATCTGCGCCTGCGTTAAGGGCTTCCTTACCGGTATAGTCAAGCTCACCTGCATCAACAGACATTATTGTACCGAATACGAAATTTACAGCATTGATTATTTCACTGCGGCTGCGGAAGTTTTTATACAGAAGAATCTTGCGGTTTTTATTCTCTTTATCCATTCGGTAGGTATTGTATTTATTCAGAAACAGTTCGGGGTTTGCCTGGCGGAACCGGTAAATAGACTGTTTAACATCTCCAACCATGAATACATTGGGGTTATCTGAATCATACCTTGAGATCATTCGTATAATTATTTCCTGAACCATGTTACTGTCCTGATATTCATCCACCATTATTTCATCGAAATATTCCCTGTATTCCAGGGCTGCTTCAGAAGGTACAATCCCCTTATCGGTGGTTTGGGTCAATATTTTAAGGCACAGATGTTCAAGGTCGTTAAAATCAATGACCGATCTGCTTCTCTTTTTCTCGTTATAGCGTGCGGTAAATTCATTAACAAGCCTTCCAAGACAACTTATTACAGGATAAACCTCCTGAAAATCCCTTATGATATTATAAGATTTATCGGTTATAAGCCTTTCTTTAATTTTTTTATTAATAATTTCCTTAACGGTATCACGAATCTTTTTAACAATCTCCTGTTTCTGTTTATCAGCATTTTTCCCTGCCCTTGGAAGCCTGGAGAAAGACAGTTCATGAACCCAATCATATAAAACATCCCAGGAGGTGTCAGCCTCTTTGTCCTGCTCACTATCTGTTACTAAATTCAGGAGCCTGCTAATATTTGATAAGTCCTCCTCAAATACAGGTATGTATTGTTCAAGATCTTCGGCGTGGCGAAGCATATCTATTGCTCTTAGCAACATGTGTCTGGCGCTGTCCAGTTCCATCCGGCATGATTTCAGGATCACCCTGCCCCACAAAGTTTTGGCAAAGTCATAAGTTTCATCAATTTTCATTGCTTCAATTTTATCTTTCAGCCATTGCTCGGGCCATGGGCTGCTTTGGATAAAGTTATAAATACTCAATACCATATCATGTATTTTCTGATCGTTTAAGTTGCCTCCATACCAGTCGAGAAGTTCAAGGAAATCTTTATTATCCTGCTCATACTGTTCATTAACAACTTCATTGATGGTCTCAATTCGCATCAGGTGGCTTTCGGTTTCATCCGCGATCCTGAAGTTCGGATCTATTTCAACCAACTCTATATGTTTTGTAATAACTTCTTTACAGAAGGAATGAATTGTCATAATACTTGCTCTTGAAAGAAGGCTTAATTGTCTCCTCATATTTTCCGAGCCAGGGTCTTTATCCAGTTCTTTTGAGATGGCCTCCCCAATACGTTCACGCATTTCAGCAGCCGCAGCATTTGTAAAAGTTACTATCAGCATCCTGTCTACATCAACAGGATTGGTTTTATCGGTTATTTTTTTAATTATTCTTTCCACTAATACAGCTGTCTTCCCGGCACCTGCCGCAGCAGCAACAAGCAGGTTACAGCCACGGGCATTTATTGCTTCCTGTTGCTCGGCTGTCCACTTTGGTCCGGAGCTTTGGAGCGCTGCTGCAATTTCGTTGTTGTCCTGTTTCAGACTTTCTTTTTCATTCTTTATATTCATACTCAGCCTTTCATCCGACATAATATTCACTGCCTTTTCATCAGTTTCCATATTTCTTCTCTGTTCTTTTCATGTAAAAGACGGTATTTATTTTCCTCAAGTGCAGTATCAAACTGGCATACAGGAAGATAACTGCAAAATTTACATGCAGTATCGTGTTTGCTTTTTACCGGTCTGATTGGAACCGAACCATTATAAATCTCGGTGCTTAACTCTTTTAACAGTTTTCGCACGTAATTCCTGAGAGTAATAAACTGTTCTTTTGTTGCAACAGAAGAGTTTTTACCAAGGGCGCCGCTTTTATTAATAGTAGCCGGAATTATCAATGATGTACCATCAATAGTATGATCCATTCCCTTGATAAGTTTCACATCTGCCAAAAGCAGCCCTTTCATACGAAGGCGTTTCATAATCTCCCTTTCAATTTCTTCCTCAGATACGCGCTCCCTTGTCTTTAAAATGGGATCATCTATTTTAAAATAAAGCATACCACCGGGAAGCACGGGCTTATCACTATTGCCCGACATATGCTCCCATATCGCGTCCAGATATGTAATCAGTTGTATCTGAAGGCCATAGAAAACATTATCCAGCTTAAAATCCTTTGTTCCCGACTTATAATCAATAATGCGAAGGTATCTGCCATCGGGTGTGTCCATTGCGTCAATACGGTCTATACGTCCATACAGAGAGACTTTTTCTCCATTATCAAGCTCAATGACAATGGGAGGGTATTTTTCGTTATCGCCAAACCCGGCCTCATAGTCAACCGGATTAAAGCTGCTTCTTCTGATATGCTCGGCAATAAGCCATACAGCTCTCGCCACAACTCTTTTTAAACGGTTTGCAAGTACAACAATCCTCTTTGACGATGAAAGGCTGGACCCCCTCATTTTGGCCAGCATATCATCTATTATCTCAGATACCTTTTCCTCGCACCATTTTTTGTCGAAGGTACGCCACGTTACAGGCTCTGAAGCTGACTTCTGACTGTTATCTACAGCCATTGAAAACCGCTCCACTGCTGTATGCAGAAAAGTACCCACATCTGGCGGGCTAAATTCGAGAATTTTCCTTTCCTTTGCTCCAAGCCCATACTGTACAAAGAAAGAAAAAGGGCATGCACTGTACCGTTCAAACTTTGAAACGCTCGACACAAAGGATTCGCCATACAGTTTTTTTATCATATCCCTGTCTACCGGCTGTGCTATATTCCGATACTGAAGTGCTTCCCGGGTTTTTTCAAACTCTTTGCTCCAATCATCATTATTCAAAAACCACAGTGCTACATCCTGCCAAACAGGCAGTACTTCCTTTCCGTCGGCCTTTTGGCGCAAAACAGTTATAAGCTGACCGAAAGTCGCATGTCTTGATGTTATCTCAGCCAATACCTCTTCATTTGATTGAGGTGGCAAAATATTGCTGTATTGCTTGCATAACGGGAATATCTTCTTTATTTGCGATATAATAATGGAAGGCCTTAAGGTTCTTCCCTCCTGATCGGCTATTGGCCAGCTGATACGCAAATAATCCGACGGGGTAGTTAAAGTTCTGTATATTAGAAAATTTTCGTCAAAAACCTTATCTCTGGTGGTTTTGGCAATCTCCATTCCCATACTGTTCAGCTTAATTCTTTCATCATCGGTCAGTATTCCTTCTTCACCGCCCTTTGATGGAAAAACACCGTCATTTGTTCCCAGTATATACAGCGCCTTTACAGCATGGCTTTTTGATCTTTCCACACTCCCCACAAGCACCTGGTCAACAGAGGCTGGAATTAATCCTATTTTGTATTCGGAAAACCCAATACTGAGAAGATTTTTAAAACGTTCAATACCAAAGGTTTCACCTGCCATTACCTCAACTATTTGATCCATTAACTCAATAACCATGTTCCACACCTGAGAGTATTCATTGGCAAGAATTATTTCTCCGCTTCTATGGAAGCCCTCAATAAGTGTCTCCATTTGTTCCGGAATTTGCAAAAAGCATAAAAAATCAAACAGTGCCGAGCAAAACTCCTCTGCTGTCCTTCGACCTTTGGTTTTGTACCTGAATGTCATGAGGGGTTTAACTATCTCCATCCGTGTTCTGTTTATTTCTTCAAGATAAGCAGAACCATATTCGGTGTTTCTGTCATCCGGGAAAAGCACAGGAGTCATATCCCATGCTTCATCACTCGTCCACTTGTTGCCGCGTATTCCGCAAGCCAGTACATAATTTTCCAGCCTGTCAATTCTGTCCTGCTCTAATCCTGTCAAACCCGATTTAAGGTAACGGAAAACCGATTCATAAGACCAGTTATCTGTAAAAATCTCCAGCATCGATAAAATAAGTCTTACAAGAGGATGATTGGAAATATCCAGCTTTCTGTCCAAAAAGCAGGGAATGCCATAGTCATTGAATACTGCCTCAATTAGCTTCTGATAATCCTTAAGATTCCTAGTTACCACCGTTATATCGCGAAACCTGTAACCCTTTTCCCGGCATAACCGGAGAATATCTCTTGCAGCAGCCTCAATTTCTGAGAAAATATTAACCGATGAAAAAAGCGTAACATTACAGGTTTCATAAGGATAAACCCCATACGGATAGGAATATAAACTGCTTTCAAGATGGGCAAGTTCTGCATTATCTTTAAAGCGGTATAAAGGCTTTGGGTTCAGAAAAACAGGAGGTTCGTATCTAATATTATTTTTAACCGCCAGATTCAACACTTTGCGGTAAACCTTTTTTGACGGTGAAAAAATATCCAGCTCTGAAGTCTCTCCATCCAGGTTATCACATACAAGGGTTATGGTAACCCTTTCGGCCTGTGTTAATAAAACCTCTATTATTTTATATTCCTGGGGTGTAAAATCTGTAAAACCATCAATCCAGATTTCAGAGCCGACAAATTGTTTAGAGTTCTTCATCTTTTCTGAAGCTAATGTAAGATCGTCATCTGCGTCCCTGTACCGTTCCTCCAGTGTTTTTTCAAAAATCTCGTAAATATTTTTAAGCTCAATCATTTTATCCTTTAAGGGAGTATTATCATCAATTTTGTTATAAACTTCCTCCAGTTTATCAAAGGTCACATTATAATGCTTGAACTCCTTAATCTGATCGGACAACATGCTGACAAAACCTGGTTTTTCCACCGAATTCCTGAAATACTTAAAACTTTTGTCCATTTTATCGAGTATCCGGTATAAAATCATGCTTTTCCCCGCAGGATGAATATGGGGATAGGTTATTCCCCCGACTTCATTGAAAACCCTATACGCAAGGCGGCGGAAGCTGAGTACCTCGTTTTTCAGAATACCTCCCGATTCAAGCATATCAATCAGATCTTTTTCAGCCTGATAGGTATACTGTTCGGGAACCAGCAGATATAACCTGCCGGAATGCCCGCTTTCAATCCTGTTTTTTATCTCTTCCAGGCAAAAACGCGTTTTCCCGCATCCTGCCCTGCCATATACAAAACGCAAACTCATAAGAAATCTCCCTTTAAGGTGTATATTAAAAATCCGACCTGCATAATAAGAAAAATTAAAAGTATGGATGCGCCTACTTCATAATTTTCTTCAGCATGCTCAACTTGTTTCGGTAAGGTGGATATCTTAGTTCAATGTCAATTAGAAATGATTTCCGCATGATACTTTTCTTATGGGTAAAGGTATCAAAACTCCACTTACCGTGGTACCCACCCATTCCGCTTTCACCCACTCCGCCAAAAGGCATTTCCGATGTTGCAAGATGAACCAGCGTGTCGTTTATGCAACCTCCGCCGAAGGAAACCCTTTTAACAATCATTTTTTCCAGTTCCTTACTGCCTGTAAAAAGATATAAAGCCAGTGGCTTTGGCCGACTGTTTATATAAGAAATAACCTGTTCGATATCATCATACTCGATAACGGGAAGAATTGGTCCAAATATTTCTTCCTGCATGACAGGTGAATCTAAGCTTACATTATCCAATATAACAGGCGATATTTGCAGGGTTTCTTCATTAAAATCCCCACCGGCAACAATATCACCACTGCTTAAAAGACCTTTAAGCCTGCTGAAATGCCTTTCATTGACTATTCGAGGGTATTCGGGATTTCTGCAGGGTACATCACCGTAAAATTCCTTGATATATTTCTTCATTGCAGTAATCAGATCGCCCTTTATATCTTTATGGGCAAAACAATAGTCAGGAGCAACACAGGTTTGACCGCTGTTTATGGTTTTTCCCCAGATGATCCTTCTTGCAGATACATCAATATTCGTATCGCGGTGAACTATACAGGGGCTTTTTCCACCCAGCTCTAACGTTACCGGAGTTAAATGTTTTGATGCTGCTTCCATAACTATTTTCCCAACACCAACACTTCCTGTGAAAAAAATATAATCAAATTTTTTGCTAAGTAGTTCACTGTTTGCCTCCCGGCCTCCTTCAATTACGCTTACGAACTTGCTTTCAAAGCATTCCTCTATTATTTTCTTTATAATTGAGGATGTATGGGAGGAGTAAGCAGAGGGTTTTACAACTGCACAGTTCCCTCCGGCAATGGCGCCAATCAGGGGAGCTATCGATAATTGAAAGGGATAATTCCAGGGCGACATTATCAAAACCACTCCATACGGTTCGGACACAATATATGAAGTGGATTTAAACTGTGCAACAGGTGTTTTTACTTTTTTTACTCTGCTCCATCCGGGAAGTTTTCTTATCACATCATTTAACTCGGTATAAATAAAACCAACTTCTGTTGCATATGCTTCAAACCGAACCTTATTTAAATCCTTTTTGAGCGCTTCACAGATTTCCTCTTCATACTTCTTAATAGTTTCTTTAAGGGTCCTGAGAGCTTTAAGCCGAAAATTTATATCCCGTGTTTCACCCTTCGCAAAATATTCTCTCTGTTGTTTTAAAATATTATCTATACCTGTCATGCCTGCAACTCCCCTTTTAAACTTACAATTAAATATATATTCTGATTTTTACACTTTTAATGATAGCATAACTTATCAGTCACTTCATCTCACTGATTAAAACAATACAGAGTTAATCATCCATAGCAAGAAAATACCATACGAATATTATACAATGCAAGGAAACTTCCTTGCAAAAGTCCAAAAAGCGGGTGATTTTGGTGATTTTGTCAACGCAGAGCAACACACTTCTATGTCAGGCTGCATTCCCGGGACAGGTTAAACAGATAACTAGTCCGAGTGTTCAGCTACCGTGCAATAACCGAAACTTTTAGCATAGTGCAGCGTAGAGATGAGCAGTCAGAGCGAGGATGAGCAAGCCTTCAGAGGTTTAAACCGCGGGTGATTCGGGTGATTTTGTCGACGCAGAGCAACATACTTCTATGCCATGCTGCATACCAGTCTGTTGAGAGCGTGAAGCTGAGCGACCCGGGATATGTAGACCTCATCGCAGGATCATTTTTATACTGAGGAGCGTAAATCTCGGTAAGTGCTTTGTTGGTCAAGGAGGCAAAACACCCGAAGCAGGATCCGCTTGCAAATTCTGAGGCGACTATAAAACAAATACCAGACCATAAGCTGATCTGGTATTTATTAAAAAATTTATGATTTTTAATTTATTATTATCTGAACCTGTTTCGTTTTAAGAAAATCGGAATGTCGAGGCCATCATCATCTTCCTCTGCTGCCGGTTTTACAGAACTTCTCATTGCAGCACTTGCTTCGCTGGCATCTAATAATTTACCCGGCTTTTTAAGTTCAGGTGTCTTATCAAAACCTGTTGCTATAACAGTAATTATTATTTCATCCTTAAGGTTTTCATCTATTACCGCACCAAATATAATGGTTGCTTCGGGATCAGCTGAGTTTTGTATCAGTTCTGCAGCTGTATTAACTTCCTGCAGGCCGAGGTCAGATCCGCCGGTAATATTAAGTAATACGCCTTTTGCACCTTCAATGGATGTTTCTAAAAGAGGGCTTGAAATAGCCTGTTTAGCAGCATCTTCAGCCTTGTTATCGCCTGTTCCTTTTCCAATGCCCATATGAGCAAGCCCAGTTTCCAGCATAATTGTCTTCACATCGGCAAAGTCGAGATTAATTAACCCGGGAACGGCTATTAAGTCTGAGATGCCCTGAACTCCCTGGCGTAGTACATCATCAGCTATTTTAAATGCTTCCAGCATGGATGTCTTTTTGTCGGCAATATGTAAAAGCCTGTCGTTAGGAATTGTAACAAGTGTATCAACCACAGCTTTTAAATTCTCAATACCGCGTTCTGCCTGTTGCATTCTTTTTCTGCCTTCAAACATAAATGGTTTGGTAACAACACCAACAGTGAGAATTCCTATTTCCTTTGCTATCTGAGCAATTACCGGGGCACCTCCGGTACCTGTGCCACCGCCCATTCCTGCTGTAACAAAAACCATATCAGCATCCTTAATTGCCATGGCTATTTCATCGCGGCTTTCATTTGCTGCCTTTTCTCCTATATCTGGGTTTGCACCTGCTCCAAGTCCTTTTGTAAGCTTGTCCCCTATTTGAATTTTGGTGTTAGCTTTCGATAAAAACAATGCCTGTTTGTCGGTATTAACAGCAATAAAATCCACCCCTCTGAGGCCGGCTTCAATCATTCTATTCACTGCATTATTGCCGCCGCCACCAACACCCACAACTTTAATCCGGGCAAAATTCTCCATATCAATATCAAATTCCAGCAAACCCATATCCCCCTTTAACTACCTTTATCTTATGTGAAGAATTAACTTTCAGCACTTCTCATACATTTATTATATATTAATGAACTTTAAAATCAAGCATAGTGCTAGGATTTTTCGGTGTTTTTTTCAATAAGCTTCCTGCGTATTAAGCCAAAATTCAGAAAAATTCTGTTGCCAAATGCAAACACAGCAGCCAAATGCAGCTGAATCCCCAGCCTGTCTCCGATGTATGCTAATAATGCAGCCAGTAAGGAATTTCCAAAGAAGCCTGATAAAAATACCCTTATTCTGAAATTATTGTTCATTGATGCTGCAAGGCCTCCAAAAACTGAATCCAAAGCTGCAAGTATAGCCACAGCAGCATAATTTGAATATTCTTTTGGGATATTATACGGGATCAAAATACCTATTATCAAACCAAGTATTAAACCAAGTAATGGAATCATTCATTATTCCTCACTTTCGTACATGAAATACCATTCATTCGGCTACAAAACGTGCATATTTATTATCAAAAAAATCTATCATGCCTCTTTCTTCCGGCTTAATATAATTGTAATATAATTCCCTCAAATAAGAAAGCTTGTATATTAATTCATCGTCCATTTTTATTTTCGCAGTTATCCGGTTATCAAGGGATAAATACAATTCTTTATTTTTAGGAATGTCTACCCAATCCAAAACTTCGATCAGCTTTTGCGGTGAATCCATATCCACAACATTTAAACTTTTCAGCAATTGGACCAGTAAAGTAATCTTTTCTGGTTCCTCTGTTTGAATTTTATCGCCAAGTGTAAACTTGCTGAGTTGTACCCCCCTGATTTCAGGATACCTGTCATCTAATACGCCGGCTACCTCAAGAACATAACCTTCTTCATCCACAAGCAGATAATTTCCAAAATAACAAATCCATGCTATGGCATTTCTTTCAGTTACAGTTATGTAAACCTTGTCGGGAAACACATATTTAACTTCAGAGAATTCAACCCAGGGCAGTTTATTTATATTTCTTTCAGCTTTTCCCATTCTCAAGTGAATTAAATGATTAAGGCTTCCTCCAAGATAATTTATGGCATTTTCCCCTATTTCTATACCCGATGCCTCAATTATTTCATCAGCAGTATAATTAACTGCCTCATCTGCATGTATATCCGACAACAAAAGCAGCGGAGAAAACATTAATACCGCTGCCAGGCTGCCAATAAGAACAAGCAAAATAAATATGGATTTAATTAACCTGCCTTTTCCTTTTTTCCTGCTATGTAATAGATTTTTATTACTTATTTCCGTCCTTTTCATTAGCACCCCTTATCCATACCGGTTAAAGAATTGGTTATAACAACGGAAGATACTTAGGCTAAATAATCAAATAAATTATAGCATACTGTTTATCTGTCTGCAATGAAAGGCATTTTCCCCGGCAATACTCATTCTCTCTTTATTTTTGCACCAACCATGCTCAAACTCTTTTCAAACGCCTCGTACCCTCTGTCGATATGCATCACATTATTTATAATACTTGTTCCTTCAGCAGAAAGTGCAGCAATGGTTAAAGCAGCCCCTCCTCTTAAATCACTGGCATCAAGGAAAGCCCCTGTAAGCCTTTTAACGCCTTTAATAACCGCCACTCTTTCTCTGACAGTAATATCTGCTCCCATTCGCATTAATTGCTCAACATATCCATAGCGGTTTTCAAAAACCGTTTCAATGACGACGCTGGTACCCGATGCTTTTGACAAAACAGATACGAATTGGGGCTGCATATCGGTTGGAAACCCAGGATAAGGAGAAGTGCGTATAACTTCAATGGCTTTCAGGTTCAGATCGGATTTTATTCTCATATTTTTGCTGTTAAGCCGTTCAATAGACACACCACAGTTTCTAAGCAAATAGGCAATTGAGCTGACAGGTTCATAATCAATTCCGGTCAGAACAAGTTCTCCACCCGTTGCAGCCACACATGCCATATATGTTCCTGCAACAATTCTGTCGGGAATAACGCTGTATGTAATATCTTTTTCTATTTCCCTGCGCCCGTTAATATGAATAACCCCTGTACCTGCACCGTATATTTCTACCCCCAGTTCCTGCAGGAAATTTTGAAGGTCCACTATTTCAGGTTCTTTAGCAGCATTCCGGATTATCGTTTCACCATCGGCCAGACAGGCAGCAAGCATTATATTTTCTGTGGCTCCAACACTTGGATAATCCAGTAATATTTCTGTTCCCTGAAATCTTTTAACTTTACAATGTAATATACCTTTATATAAATCATCAATTTCCGCTCCCATTTTACGTAAAGAGCTTAAATGCATGTCAATAGGCCTTGGTCCAATTGCGCAGCCCCCTGGATAACTTATGTAAATTTCTCCGATGCGCCCTAAAACTGCTCCCATAAGAACTATGGAACTCCGCATTTTACCGGCAAGGGACTCAGGGATTGCATTGGCTGAAAGATTCTTCCCGCATACTATAATACTTTGGTTGTCGCGCTGTACTTCAAGACCTAATGAAGAAAGAATTTCCTGCATTGTCTTAACATCTTCAAGATTGGGACAATTCTTAATTATACTTGTTCCGCGGTTAAGAATAGTAGCTGCCAGAATTGGCAAAACAGCATTTTTTGCCCCTGGTATCCTTAATTCACCATGCAGACGGTTACCACCTTCAATGATAAACCTGTTCAAGAAAAACACCTCCGCCTTGTTTTAAACTTCACGGGGTTACTCATATAATAAGTTGATATGTCTGTTGAATGAGTTCCTGATTTTTCATAGTTTATATTATGCGAATCGCAAAATTCTGTTACTTTGAGGCTTTGTCGCTTATTGTTCGGAGAAACATAAAGCAAAAGCAAATACCCGTGTTTGTCCGGAACATGCGCAAAACATAAACATCCTCTGCCTGAACTGTCATACGGCAGAAATGTTATTTCGGAAAAATATTTGCTGAATTTTTTGTGTAAAGATTAAATTATATATGGAAATTCATGTATATATTATTATATAATAGTAGTGTAAACTATTTGCAGAAAACTAAAGCCGACGCTATCTCTTATTGAATAAGGTTAAGCTGATAATATTAATAAGTGAGGGGATGAACATGAAAAAATTTTTAATGTTTGCATTAAATGCGGCATTGCTGTTATGTCTATTATCAGGTATTAATGCTGAAGAAATTGAAACTGATTATGAAGTCAAAACCATTGAAATAGATCTTGACATTGATGATATTGAAGGTTTAAGCGACATTGAAATCGGAAAAATGAAACTTAAAAAAGCAGGATATTCTGATAAACTTATTGATGCAATGCCTGAAAGAATGTTTCTTAAAGCAAAAAATGCCACAACACTTTACAGAACAGTAAGATATCCCGCATCGGATGATTTGCAGGAAGAAAAAACAGCGAATGAGGAAAATAAGAAAACAAAAAATCCTGATGAGGAAATAGCAGAACTGCTCTCTCAAATCAAAATTATAGAAAATAATGAAAGCGATATAGAAATAAATGAGTAATTCATTTAAATGAATAAATTTTCTATATCAGTAATAAAAACTTTTTTTATAATAAAATGAAACATTTTTACATGAAATTTACTCTAATTAAGTGAAAACACATGTGTTTGTTATAGTGCTATAGTACTATATATGGTAATTTTTGGTCTGTTGAATTTTTAAAAGAAAGGAGTGTAAAACCTATGAAAAAATTTTAATATTTTTATTTATTGTAGCATTATCAGTATCTGTAACATACGGCGTCCATGCTGAAATTATCCAGCAAGATCCTATGGCTGAAATAATTGAAGTAGATCTTAGAATTAATGGTTTTGAAAATATGAGTGACATAGAAATCGGAAGAATGAAGCTTAAAAAAGCAGGATATCCTGATAAACTTATTGATGCAATGCCTGAAAGAATGTTACTTAAAGCAAAAAATGCTGAATCAGTTCATAGAACAATAAGATATTTTGTTTCAGATGGTTTAAAGTTTAAACAAGTTGATAAGGCAACATACGAAATAAAAAATGAAGCGAAAAGACATGATAAAAAAATAACTGAATTACTTTCAAAAATCAATGTCTATGACGGTAATGGCAGTATCAAAAACAAAGAAAACGACGTTGTAATCATGAGTAATACAAAAGATTTAGATGGTGGATCTCTGATAGTTTCAATGGATGTCTATAAAGTCACAGGCAGTGGTGCTTTAAAGGGACAGTTTTGGGCAGTATGTACATATGAATGGACTGATATGCCGGATAACAACTATACAGATTATGTCGGAATCAGCAGGGATAGCATGAGTTCAGCTATCGAAAACTCCGCAGGTGGAGCTTGGGTATATGAGTATTTACAATGTACGTTATATGCTGGGCCCGGAGGAGTTTCAATATTAAATTCAACATTGAAGTATAACAATGATACAGTAGATTTCAATGAGCTTGAAATAAACGAGGGCAGTGCATACATCATGTCTGTACCTATGCCGCCTGATTATTGGCCATTCGGTATGGTAGCAGGAACATTTGCGATAGGTTATATACCACAAGCTGCATATGGAGCTATAGAGTACGATGGTGTGCCTTCGCATCCCGATCAAGCGTCAAACATCAATCATTGGGGAACGTATGCCCATCAAACAGTAGCCTTATCATTATGGGAAAATGTTTCGTTCAGCTATCCATGGGGAGTAAGTTTCACAGTTAACCCCGAGAAAAAATTTGAAAAAGTAGTTGATGAAAGCTTATGGCAATATAAACCTTAATTGATTTTACCAAGCAGAAAGAGAATTTTCTCTCTTTCTGCTTCTGGACTATTTTCCACCAGAAAACAAAAATGTTATTCCAATAATTCTATCAGAATTAATTAAATTTTACTTTATAAATGAAGGAGGATATATGAAATCAGTATTGGCAGGAGGTTTTTTTCTTTTAAGTGGAAGCATAACAATTGCAGCACTTCACATTACTAACCGTGGTAATAATTTCATGGGTTGGCTTGGTTCCATAATGGGCATTATTGGTATAATATTGATCGCAATAGGTTTATTCTTTGAAGAAGATTAGTGCACATTCCTAATCACAGTATATTTTATAGTTAAAAATTTAAAACATTTGAAATATTAATCAGAAATAATTCCATTAAATAAAGGAATGAGTCTGTTAGGGGGAATTGTTTAACACATTTATGTTTACAACCTCCTCTTTTCATGTATAAGGGGATTTGTGAAATAATACAAAAACCATACTATTTGGGTGATGTAGTTGGCAAATTTAAAAATAAAAAAAGTACATGATAAAAATATACAGCAATTTAATGACCTGATTTTACCTCTTTATAATGAGTTTTATAAATTCATATATTCAATACTACGTAATAAAACATTAACTGATGACGTAGGACAAAACTCTCTGTTAATTGCCTTGGTAAAGCTGGATACTTTGCATAATTTTAGCAAGTCCAGGTCCTGGCTTTTTACAATTGGAAAAAGGGAAGCCATGAGACTGTTAAAAACATATCAGAGGGAAGTAGCATACACATCTGAGGTGGTTGATATTATACAGTATCCCATTGAAGTTCCTGATGATATTGTAATAGAAAATGAGAAAAAAGAAAAATTGTTAAACCTTATTAATGAGCTTCCTGATAACTATAGAGATTTGATATTATTAAGGTATTATAAGCAATTGTCGTTTAGAGAAGCAGCTGTTATCTTAAATCAGAACTACAGCACAATACGAACCTGGCATAAGAGAGCGAAAAAGAATATTTCAGATAAATTGAAGATATAATTACAAGCTGAAAATAAACAAATTATATTCCGGCAACCTCAAAAAATCAGTATTTCTCTCTTTTCAAACGATATTTATTGCCGCAGTACCTGGATATGTTAAGAAGCATTCCTATTCCGACCAGCAGAAAAGCCAGTGAACTTCCGCCGGCGGTAAAAAACGGCAGAGGCATTCCTGTAACAGGCATTGAAGACGTTACAACCGCAACATTCACAATTACCTGCAGGGATATCAAGGATGTAATACCAACTGCTATAAGGCTTCCGAGTGTATCCGGAGCATGCATTGCAATTCTGATTCCGCGCCAGATAAGAACAAGGAACAGCAGCAGAATGGTGGTGGCACCTATAAAACCCAATTCTTCTGCAGCAATTGAGAAAATAAAATCGGTATGCGGCTCGGGTATATAAAGGTGTTTCTGCATACTTTGTCCAATTCCCTTGCCAAATATTCCGCCCGACCCAATTGCGTACAGTGAGTTAATAATCTGGTATCCTGCATCGGTAGGATCCTCAAACGGATCAAGAAAGGTAAGCACTCTTTTAAGCCGGTATTCCTCTGATACGGCAAAATATATGCCAAGAGGTATTACGGGTATTGCAAGCAATATCAGATGCCATATTTTTGCTCCTGCCACAAAAAGTATTATTACCGAAACACCGGTTATAAGAATGGTGGCGCTATAGTGAGGTTGCAACATTAAAAGAGCGTCAATAATCCCTATCACTAAAAGATAAGGTACAAGCCCTTTCCAGAAATACTGAAGCATCTCGTTCTTTTTTGAAAGACTGAATGAAAAGAATAAAATGATTGACAATTTAGCCATCTCTGATGGCTGGAATGACATAAACCCGAAATTAAACCATCTCCATGCATTATTTACATTGGAACCTATTCCCGGAATTCTAACCAAAATTAAAAGAATAATACTTACAAGCATTAAAATCGGGGAAAACTGGGCAAGTCTTCTGTAATCTATTCTGGATACAATAAGCATGGCAACAATTCCAATTGCAGCCCAAATAAGCTGCCTAATCAGGTAATACTCCTTATTACCAAATTTGCGGCTGGCATAATAGGAGCTTGCACTGTATACCATGCTCACACCTAAAGCCAGAAGCAGCAACACTGTAACAAATATCCAGAAATCAAAATCCCTTCGTCTCATAATCACCTCAAAGCCAAAAAAGCTATTGTACAAAAAATTATAGTTGCTATAAGAAAAACAATAGCAATTTTTGTCTCGCTCCACCCCATTAATTCAAAATGGTGATGAATCGGGGCCATTTTAAAAATCCTTTTCCCGGTTTTCTTAAAGTATGCCACCTGGAGGATAACCGAAACATTTTCAATAAAATAGATCATCCCGGCAATAACGAGAATAAAAGGCATCTGGAGTAATATCGCCACAGACGCAACCGCACCACCAAGTGCTAAAGAACCCACGTCACCCATAAATACTTTTGCGGGATGTAAATTAAACGTCAGAAAACCAAGACAACCCCCGGCTAATGTTGCACAAAAAAGTTTTATTGTATTCCACTCATCATTCAGCATTGCAACCAGGGTAAAGAAAACCAGGACAACCATTGTAACACTCCCTGCCAGGCCATCAAGACCATCTGTTAAATTCACCGCATTGGTATATGCAAGAAGTATGAAAATACAGAATGGTATAAATACAACCATTTGAAGATTCATTGGGTTATCCAGTCCTATGAACGGAATAACGGTTTTTTCCCCTGCATCGGTCATAGTAACTACATAGGCTGTAAAACATGCAGCTACAATCAATAGACCCAGCATTTTCTGTTTGGGTTTTAATCCATCCTTATTGCGTCTTTTAATTTTCAGAAAATCATCTATAAATCCAACAAAACCGAACCCCAATGTGGTCAAAAGTAAAGCCGCCATGTTTTTATCGTTAATTGCATAGTACCCGCCAATCAGAACGAGTGGAGTAAGAAATATTAAACCACCCATTGTAGGTATTCCCTGCTTAACGAGATGGGTTTTAGGACCATCGTCTCTGATTGTTTGACCAAACTTAAATCTTTTCAGCAAAGGTATTAAAATTATTCCCGATAACAGGGCAATTACAAAAGCAGCAACAAATACAATTATATGACTTGGTATCTTCATCTTTATCCTCCCGGAACTGAGTTTAGCTTTTCTGAATAAGTATAACCTCTGAGGTTAGCTTAAGTATAATACTCCCTGTGCTTATTTAATATCTTCAAAGATATTTTCTATAACCCTGTCCAGATGCATTCCTCTCGAACCTTTAAAAAGCACCACATCATTTGGCTGAATCAGTTCTTTAAGAGAATTTACCGCGCTTTCAGGATCGGGAAAATGAATTATATGATTTTTATCCATTCCGGCTTCAATTGCACCTAAAACGTAATCTTTAGCCAGTTCTCCTATTGCAACCAGGTAGTTAATTTTCTCATGGGCAACACGGGCTCCAACATTTCTGTGAGCCTCACCTGAGTATTCGCCTAACTCCAGCATATCACCAAGAACTGCAATACTTCTTCTTAATCCTGCAATTTCTCTTAAAACCGTTATAGCAGCAATGGAAGAAGAAGGTGCAGCATTATAGGTATCATTTATAACTTTAACATTACCATATTGAATTATATTAAGCCTCATTTTTTCCTGAGAATACTGTATTAATCCTTTTTGTATATTTTCGTTTGTGATGCCCAATTCCAAACCGCAGGCTACTGCTGCCAATGCATCGGACACGTTATGGATACCGGGAACGGGAAGGAATATATCAACATCCCTGTTTCTGATATTTACAGTGAAATGCACCCCTTTTTCTCCCATGGATTCAATGCCATAGGCTTGCAGATTGCAATTTTCATTAATACCGTAGAAAGTGACAGGCATTGGAAGCAGACCTTCGAGTCCTGACAGCAGTTCATCATCACCATTAAGTATTAATACACCATTCTCCTTCATTCCATTAATTATTTCAAGTTTAGCCCTTAAAATATTCTGCCTTGAACCTAACTTTTCTATGTGTGAAATACCTATATTTGTAATAATTCCAATATCGGGCCTGATAATCTTTGAAAGATAATCAATTTCGCCTAAAGCATTCATTCCCATTTCAAATACTGCCACCGTGTGATTTCTGTTTAAGTTTAGTACAGATAATGGCAGCCCGATATGGTTGTTGAAATTACCCATAGTCTTATGTACATTATACTGGGTTGATAAAACCTGGGCTATCATTTCCTTTGTTGTAGTTTTCCCTACGCTTCCTGTAATACCTATAACGGGTATATCAAAGGCTTTTATATAGTTTTTTGCAAGTTCACCAAGGGCTTTAACGGTGTCTTCAACAACAATTACAGCCGAACCTCCATCAGCAGGGTACTCTTCTTCTGAGATAACTACTGCAGCTCCCTTTTTGAAGGCTTCGTCTATAAACTTATGACCGTCAAAATTTTCACCCCGTATAGCAACAAACAGACTCCCCTCTACCAGAGTCCTTGTATCGGTGCTGACTTTGTCAACAGTAACAGATTCGTTGCCTGTGAGCCTTCCATTGACCCATGTGGATATTTTATCGGCTCGTAATTTTTCCATTTTTTTCACTCCATACTTTCGAGGATTTCTTTTACAATTTCCCGTTCATCATAGTGGATGGTCTTGTCTTTGAATATTTGATAAGTCTCATGGCCTTTCCCCGCTAATACAATAATGTCCCCTTCCTGAGCTATCTTCATTGCATGACGAATTGCTTCAGTCCTGTCCTGAATAATAATATATTGCCCATTCGTTTGTTTTATGCCTTCTTCTATGTCCTTTATAATTGCCATTGGTTCTTCTGTCCTTGGGTTATCGGATGTAATGATGGTAAAGTCTGCAATCTCACCTGATATTTTCCCCATTTGTGGTCTCTTTGTTCTGTCGCGATCACCACCGCACCCAAAAACACTGATAAGACGGTTTGGTACAAACTCTTTAACAGTTGAAAGAATGTTTCTCAGACTATCCGGAGTATGTGCGTAATCTATCATAACAGTATACTGTTTACCAGGTGTTGGCACAATTTCAGCCCTGCCAGGTATATGAATGTTCTTTAACCCATTTGAAATATGCTCCGGCTCAATACTCAGTATTCCCGAAACTCCGATTGCGGCGAGGGCATTGTATACACTGAATCTGCCGGGAACAGACACCTTAACAGGGCCACCGAACCATGGTGTTTTCACAGTAAATTCCACCCTGTCAGCATACGTAACAATATCTTCTGCATATATATCTGCTTTGTTTTTAACTCCAAAAGTTATACAGGGACATTTGCTTTCGTCCAAAACTCTTTTTGCATATTCAGAGTCAATATTTACAAGACCCTGCTTTGCCATTGAGAAAAGCTTTATCTTTGATTTCAGATAGTCTTCCATATCCGGGTGCTCACTGCCCCCAATGTGATCCTCAGATAAATTGGTAAATACACCAATATCAAAAGTTATAGCTCCCACCCTGTTCAGCTTCAGGCCCTGGGACGAAACTTCCATAACCACAGCGTCTGCACCTTTATCCTTCATATTACTGAACACTTCCTGCAGGTCCAATGACTCGGGCGTGGTTCTTTGGGCAGGTATTTTTTCACTTCCTATAATATTAGCCACTGTTCCTATTAAACCTACAGTTTGGCCTGCCTGTTCGAGAATGGACTTTATCATATACGTTATTGTTGTTTTTCCTTTTGTTCCGGTAATACCTACAAGTGTAAAGTGTTCAAAGGGATATTCAAAATATGCGGCCGATACATGGGCAAGTGCATAGCGCGTGTCCGGGACCCTTACCACAGTCATATTTTCTAAAACAGGCACATCCTTTTCCACTAAGAATGCAGTGGCACCATTATCCAGTGCCGACTGTATATATTTATGGCCATCGGTTTTAAAACCATCTATGCACACAAACAGGGAGCCAGGTACCGCCCGCCGCGAATCGTATACAATTCGTGAGATATCCTTATCAACTGCACCTTCTATTTTTAAAATATCCAATCCTTCAATTAATTTTGTAAGCTTCATGGTCCTACCTCCGTAATTAATCAGTTTCGGTTAATTCAAACCATACAGTAACAACCTGGCCTTTATTAAGTTCTACGCCTGGTTCAAACTCTTGTCTGTGTGCCTGCCCAATTCCTTCAACTTTAATATTCAGTCCTGCTTTTCTTAGTGTTTCAGCAGCTTCATTTATCTCCTTGTTCAGAACATTAGGCATTATTACTTTAATCTCGTCATCGGGGTCATAAGTATACAGAATTACTGTAGAGCCACTTGGAACACTGCTGTTCGGTTTTGGTGTCTGCTCAAAAACAATTGCGTCATCTTCCTGATTTTCACCCTCAACTGTAAACTCAAGTTCATAGGCCTTTAACTTCGCCTTTGCTTCAGACAGCTTCATCTTCCTGACTTCGGGTACATACATCTCTTTCAGCATTAATTGTTTGTCCTTTTCAGTATATTCCCGCTCAATCCCCAAATAATCAAGTATTTCCTCGACCAACTTCCCTGCAACGGGAGCTGCAATGGTACCACCAGTGTGGGGATAAACCTGGGGATGGTCAAGTACCACAATAAGGGCTATTACAGGATCATCAGCAGGTGCAAAACATGCAAAAGAAGCGATGTATCTGCCCTCTGTATCTGTTTCAACAGTTTCAGATGTTCCTGTTTTTCCTGCAATTCTGTACCCGCTAATATATGCGTTTCTTCCCGTTCCTTCTGATACAACACCCTGAAGTATATCACGCAAAGTGTCGGATGTCTGTTTGGAGATAACTTTTCGCACTACCTGGGGCTCTGTCTTTTCTATTATGTTTCCCTCACTGTCGCTTATCTGCTTTACCAATATTGGTTTCATTAAGTCCCCGCCATTGGCAATTGCACAATATGCAGTAATCAACTGCAGTGGTGAAATTGTAAAACGCTGACCGAAAGAACTGACTGCCATATCAATCTCTTTCGGGTCCTTATGCCATTGGTATTCGTTATCTGACGGTTCGCCATTCAATGTTATGCCTGTTTTCTCCATGAAGCCAAAACTCTTCACATATTTATAGAACTTATCCAACCCAAGAGCCATGGAAGTTTTTACAAATACCGGGTTGCAGGAATTATACACACCAAGTCGGAATGTTTCGGCACCGTGACCTCCGGGTCTCCAGCAGTTAATATTATGCCCTGCGAGATGAATGGTGCTGCAAACAAATTCAGTGTCGGGAGTAACCACGCCCTCCTCCAGGGCGGCGGCTGCTGTAACGGCTTTAAAGGTAGAACCCGGTTCATATGTATCCATCAGCGCTTTGTTCCTGAAAACTGTCTGAAAGAGGAAGTCTACGTCTTCATTGCTGGACTTGCCTTTCCATTCACCGGTTTCTAAAAAGTCCGGCTTTGCGAAAGGATCGTTTGGATCATAATCGGGCTTTGAAGCCATTGCAAGGATTTCTCCGGTTTTTGGATCCATTACAATAGCTGCAGCACCTCTTTTCAGATTATAGTCCAGCATGGCCTTTTCCAGTGCCTTTTCAGTAAAATACTGGATTGTTTCATCTATCGTCAGATATATATTATACCCATCCACCGGTTCAACATAAGTTTCGGGGCTGTATTTTACCTGACGCCCTCCGGCATCAAACTCGCTCATAACCATACCCGGTTTTCCGCTTAATATTTCATCAAATGTTTTCTCTATACCATTCAGTCCCTGTTCGTCGTCACCGGTAAAACCTAAAACATGGGATGCAAGATTTCCGTTTGGAAAATACCTTTTCGAATCTTCATCCACATAAATACTGTCTATGCTATTTTCCACAAGATATTCACGAACCTTTAATCCCACTTCCTTGTCAACTTTTCTTTTTATAAAAGCCCAGCTTAAATTAGAAGTTAATTTTTCCTTCACACTCTCGGGGGTCATATCCAACATCTGAGCAAGATCATAAGCAATCTGGTCTATCTTTTCAGGGGTATCCTTCATTTTATCCATAAAATCGGGCGGATTTACCGAAATAGTTTCTACCGATGCACTAATTGCTAACCCTTTTCCATTGCGATCGTAAATTGTCCCTCTTTTCGGGTTGATTATCCTGCTTCTGGTTTGCCTCTCGTATGCTTTAATTGAATATTCTTCACCTTTTACAATTTGATAGTAGCCAACCCTGAAAATAAGTGCAATAATTAAAATGGAATATGTAATTAATAACGCAAGTGACCTCTTTTTCACTTTAATCATATTTGCAGCCAAATGAACCCCACCTTCACACCGGGCAATAAAAAGCTTTATATTATAAAAAAGGACTATAGATTGCTGCCTTCACGAAAACTCGTTCCTCTGCCATTCAATCCATTGTCCCACAGATTTTCTTATTTAATATATATTCGGAACATACCCCCATCTTGACTCCAATACTTTAAATGTCAAAATTTTATTCAAAACCAAAAAACAATAGCAAAGCTTTTAATGTGCTATTTTTCGCTTCCTGCGCTTCAATATTAAGTGTACTGTAATTAACTTTCTGAACCTTTACGGGTATTTTCTGATAACTGTCAGGCATTTTCATATTCAAACGCTCTTCGGCGATTTTTCTGATATTTTCCTGGTTTATTTTTGAGCCAATACTAACCTGAAGCTTACGGTTACTGTCCTTTAAGGATTCATATTCCTTGTTTAAAGCAGAAAGTGCATAGTTCATTTCTGTTATGGTACTGTATCTGTAGATAATGGTGGAAAAAACAGCAAATACAATTATTATACAGATAATCATTTGTGTCAAAGGAAATGACTCTATTTCGGGTTTTATAACCACTTTGGGCGCAGGGGTAGTTTTTCTTCTGGTACTTTTCCTTTTCTGTTGATATGGTTGCTCATTAAGTTTCGGAGCCGCTGAGCCATAAACGTAATTATATCTGTATTTCATTTATTTTCACCCCTTTTTCCCCGGAACGAGTTCTTTAAAACAATAGACTCCCGGGCCAAGATTAATATTGGCCGCGGGAATTAACCTAAATATAAAAAACTCTTACAAAATTTGGTTTATCTTTTGTGGTATTTTTATTTATTTCTTTTGTATTCTTTGTTTTTTTCTTTTGTAAATTGTAATATTTTATTTCTTATCATTAGTAAATATATAATTCTTTTGTAGCTAAATAATTAATCTTTTGTATTCTATATTCACTGTATATAAATTTAAAGCGAATATTTTGGATATCTTTTGTAACTTTTGGTCTTTTCCTTTGTAGCCGGATAATTTTATCTTTTGTGCATTAATCTCTTCATCCTTTGCATTGTATTAATTAAATTTTTTCAATAATTCGTAGTTTTGCACTGCGTGCTCTGTGATTTCGTCTAAGCTCTTCTTCCGAAGGTGCTATGGGTTTTGATGTAATTGCTTTCAGCTCCCGTACCGCATTGCACACACATTTCGGAAAGCCGGGCGGGCATTTACAGCGCCCTGACCTGTCACGGATAAACTGTTTTACAATTCTGTCCTCAAGCGAGTGAAAAGTTATGACACACAACCTGCCACCACTGTTAAGACTTTCAAGCATCTTAGGCAGTACTGACTCTAAAACTTCAAGCTCTCTGTTAACTGCTATGCGTATTGCCTGAAAAGTTCTTTTGGCAGGATGCTGTCTTTCCCTTCTTGCTGATGCCGGTATAGCAGCCTTTACGATGTCTACCAGTTGCGATGTTGTTTCAATTACATAATGTTCCCTGGCTTTGCATATAAACTTTGCAATTCGTGCCGCCCATTTTTCTTCCCCGTAGTCTCTGATGATTCTTGCAATATCGTTCTCGGACCAGGTATTAACAAGTTCTTTTGCTGTAAATTCACAATCCTGGTTCATTCTCATGTCCAGCGGGGCATCACTGAGGTATTTAAAACCCCTTTCATCGGTGTCCAACTGGTAGGATGATACTCCAAGATCAATAAGTATGCCATCTGCCCATTTTATCTTTTGTGCTTCAAGTATTCGTCTTATATTTTCAAAGTTCTCATGTATTGTAATAAAGTTTCCTTTGCTGTCTACTTTTTTAAGTTTTGCTTCAGCAGCCTCAAGGGCTTCCCTGTCCTGATCTATGCCAATCAGCAGGCCCTCGGGTCCCAACCTCTTTAAGATTTCCACCGAATGACCCGCACCTCCGATGGTGCAATCAACATACACTCCATCAGCACGTATATTCAAGCCTTCTATACATTCTTTCAGTAAAACCGGTTCATGTGAAAATTCCATTTTACATTCCCAAAATTAAAACTCTATGTCCATCTCTTCCAGCATGGCTCCAACTTCTTCCGCATCTGCATCTTCATATAGGTCAGGACTCCAGATTTCTACTTTATTTAAACTGCCTACAAACAGCAGTTCCTTATTCAAAGATGCATGTTCTCTAAGATGCTGAGGTATTAATATTCTACCCTGTTTATCCAATTCGCATTCAGTGGCATTGGAGGAAAAAAACCTTAATGCTTTACGGTTTGCTTCTTTGGAAGAAGGCATTGCCTTTTTTAATCTTTCAACCAAGTCGATCCATTCTTCTTCAGGGTATATGTAAAGACATTTTTCTATTCCCTTTGTGAGGATAAACTTTTCCTTGAGGTCATAACGAAATGCTGCCGGTATTATTACCCTGCCCTTCGGGTCTAATGTATTGGTGTATTTACCGATTAGCACCGTTTTCACCTCTTTTCTTAATATTAGAATTTATCCTCCACTTTCCCCCACTTCCCACCACTTAGTTTATATTTTACTCCAAAATTAAACTACTAGTCAACCCTGGAGTAAAATGTAAAATAAAAATAACAGGCACCTCTGCTCCTTAAAGGAACTGAGGTGCCTTGAAAAAACACAATATATTGTATTTAATAAATCATATCATACTATACTTATAAATAATAAAAGTATTTGTTTAGTAGAAATAATATTTTGTAATATAAATTTAATATTTGTAACACAAATGTTACTCAAACATTGGTCTTTTTTTCCTAAGCGAAATGCTTAAAATAATACCTACGGCTAAAAGGTTCGTTGTTACCGAACTGACACCATAACTTATAAATGGCAGAGGTATTCCGGTAACAGGAAGAAGCCCTATGTTCATTCCTATATTCTCCATAAAGTGTGCAAAAATCATGGCTACTATACCCATTACCACAAAAGAGCCATATTTGTCACGGGCATACCATGCTATATAAATGCATCTTGCAAAAAATGCAAGAAACAAAATAATTAAAACAGCAGCACCGAAAAAACCAAACTCTTCTGCTACAACAGAAAAAATAAAATCGGTCCATGAGTAAGGTACAGTCTCGGCTGCCATTCCTTTTCCCCAGCCACGTCCCCATAACTGACCCGACCCGGCATATTGTATTGCAAGTCTCACCTGATAGTTTTTCCCTAACGGATCGGCATCCTTGTTGAAAAAACTGTAAAAACGGTCTAAAAGGTGTTCAGGGAGGCGGCTGTATAAACCCGAAAAGTAAAATACAAGCAGAGAAACAATTCCCGCCCCTGCCGCGGCAAAAATGTATTTGTACGGTATTCCGGCAAAAAAGATCATGCACATAAAAATAAATACATAAACCAGACTTGTGCCAATATCAGGCTGCAAAAGCACAAGGGCGATTGGCAATGCAGCAAAGAAAATCAGTTTTATGTAATTGTATTTCCCGGTTTTCGTAACAATACGCTCTAAATACAACGCAACTATAAGGACAAAAGTAATTTTTCCAAGTTCGGAAGGTTGATAGGATACCGGTCCTAATACAAGCCACCCCCTGGTACCGGTTTCTTCATATCCTTCACCAATAAAAAGAACAAGAACCAAAAGAAGCGTTGAAAAAGCATAGGCAACATAACCCAGCATTCTGAAGTCCTTGTAGTCCAAAAGGCTGAGGATTACCATTGCCACAGTGCCTAAAGCAACACCAATGCCCTGTTTTAATAAAAGTCCAGGACTGTTCAACTGTTTCGATACACTTGCAATTACTATCAGCCCGAAAGAACACAAGGCTGCTGTAAGTATTGCCATAATCCAGTCGTAGTGCTTTATTCTGTTTAATCCCTGACTCTTTTCTACATGAAGCATGAATTAACCTTCCCTAATAATAATATTTATATATATTGGTTTGTTTCTTCGATACCTGCCGCGCCTCGGGGATTCCCTCAAGCTCAGGTTTTTTCAGTATCATCAAGTTATTCTGCGTTTCGAGAATTTTCAGGTTCTTCAGCTTTTACCACACCTTCTGATTCTTGCTCATCTGCCCCGTTCCCTGCATCCGGATTGTTATTATCATCGTTTGCATTGGTACGGGGCCTCATTTCTGAATCTTCGTCTCCGCTGTCCAAGGACTTGTCCTCTATTTCAGTTAAAATATCTCTGTATATACTGGGTTCATATACTTCTTCACTGTCTGCAACATCTTTTTGGCGGACACGCCGTACTATGAGAACTATTATAAATGCAACGGCAAAAAGAATGCCGATTACCCGGTTTACATTTACATCTCCAACCTTCAAATCAAAACGAAGACTGTCTATAGCAAACCTGGCCATACCATATGAAATCATATACAGAGAAAATACTTCCCCATCCATCTTTTTTCGTTTTCTAAACCAAATCAGTACAAAAAATGCAACCAGATTCCATAAGGATTCGTATAAAAAAAGCGGATGAACGGGCAAATCCGGATCCACACCGGGGAACTGTGATGGAGAATTGGCTATGGTCCTCTGAATGATATCTCCGGTCATTCCCCATGGCAGATCTGTATTTGGGCCGAAAAGTTCCTGGTTAACGAAATTGCCCCATCTTCCAATAACCTGTCCAAGAACAAGATACACAACAATATGATCCAGCAATTTCAAGGTGCTTATTTTCCTTGCCCTGCAGAATAAATAAATAGTAATAATACCGCCAATAATTCCGCCATATATAGCAAGACCGCCATGCCATATTTTATAAACTTCACTCAGGTTGTTTTTATAAAAATCCCAATTCACAAGGACATAAAAAATCCGCGCGCATATAATGCCAATGGGTGTGGTTATAAGCATGAGATCAATGAGGTCGTCCTGTTTAAGACCGTATTTTTCGCTGTTTTTCAGTATACCAATTATGATAACAAGGAATGCCAGTGCAGTAATTATGCCATACCAGTAAACAGTTATCGGTCCGAGAGAAAACACCTCCGGGTCTAAATTGATTTCAAGGCCCAGTTTTGGAAAACTAATATTATGCATACTTATCCCTCACATTTCTTATATATGCTAATAAGGATACTATAATATGATATTTAAAATTGTTCTAGTCAAAATAGTAACACATTTTTGGTTTCTATACAGTACTTACGAGTTTTTTACAATAAAGTTTGACGAAAGGTCAAATATTCCAGCCCCCTTGAAAGTTGTATACACCCTATCTATTACCAGCTTAAGTTTTCATAGGCCAAATAATTGATAAAGCCGGCTCAATAGAAAAATGATCTCTGAATATCTCTTCTGCATCATCTATTGTAAGTTCCTCGTACACCTTTGTAAGTTCAAAAAAGTATGCACCTTTAAAGTACAACGGTATAAATTCATGAGAGATGTTTTCAGGAGAATTCAAACTTCCGATAAATCTGCCTTCATGAGCTTTTTTAATGCGATCAAAGCTTTTTTTATCAAGCCCGTCTTTCTGCGCCTTACTTATGGCAGCAATTATTCTTTCAGATACCCTTTCAGGGTCTTTTGACTGACCACCCCAAACAGTATATCCGAAGGATTCCTCAAGGCTTGCCTCCATTCCGAAACTCTGGTTTATTAGACCCTCATTGTATAATTGATTATATAATACCGAGCTTCTGCCCATCAACATTGAAAGAACAATTTCAAGAGCTACTTTTCTTTTTAACAGTTCATAACCTGAAACATAGGAGTTGTCTTTGATGCCCATATTAAACTGGGGCATCGCTACGGCAAGAGTTTTCTCAATATACTTTTTGTTATGGTGCGGTGGTTCCTCCGGAAAAGTTTTTCTTATACTGCCGGGATTCTCTTTCGCTTTTATACCCTGTTCAACCATGTTAAAGACAGACCCGGGCTCAATATCCCCCACTGTAACTATTATCATGTTTGAAGGATGATAAAAAGTATTATAGCATTTATATAATGTTTCTTTCGTAATTTTTGAGATACTTTCTACCGTACCTGCAATATCTATTGACACCGGGTGGTTCACGTATATGGCATTGAGCAGGTTAAAAAATACTCTCCAGTTGGCATTGTCATTATACATCTTAATTTCCTGGCTGATGATCCCCTTTTCTTTTTCAACATTTTCATCGGTCAGATAAGGACTTTGAACAAAGTCAATAAGAAGCCTGAAATTTTCATTAAACTGGTCGGTACATGAAAAAAGGTACACCGTCTGGGTAAAGGAGGTATAGGCGTTAGAATCTGCTCCTAATCTTGAGAATTTATCCATCACACTGCCATCTTTCTGCTCGAAAAGTTTATGCTCCAGAAAATGGGCAATACCATCCGGTACCCTGGTTTCTTCTTCCTCATCAGGTGCAATAAAAGTATTGTTAATAGAACCATAATAGGTGGCAAATGCCGAGTAAATTTTGTTATAGCCTTTTTTGGGAATCACAAAAACTTTTAATCCGCTTGAGTGCTCATGTATAAATATTTTTTCCTGTATTCGGTTGAACTCTAACGTTTTCAACTTTATTCTCTCCTTTCCCCTTCACCTGACAGAGACGTTAAAAAGTATACGGTATCCTGGGATATTTTTTTAGATACCCTTATAACATCTTCCTTTGTTACCGCCAAAAGCTTATCAATAAAAGAATTAACACTGTCATTTTCTCCAGACAAATACTGGCTGAGGTAGAAATCTACCATGGCACCCTGGCTGTCCTGCATTGATTTCAGGCCCGTAATAAAACTTTTTTTTGTAGCCTCCATCTCGTAATCAGTTATATCACCATTTTCAATGGCTTTAACCTGCTCCATCATTATCCTTTCAGCCCTTTCCCGTTCTGAGATTTCAATTCCACTTACGGCAACAAGCAGGCCCTTAAACTTTTCAAGACTCGAAAATGCAGAATAAGCAAGGCTTTCCTTTTCTCTTACATTTTGAAATAATTTTGACTGAACTCCTCCACCAAGAATTCCGTTGTAAATAACAACAGGATAATACTCAGGGCTGTTTGCTTCAATCTGGGTCCTGAATCCAATACAGAGTTTTCCCTGGCTGACGTCCATTGGTTCTTCTATCCGCCGTACCTCTTTTATTTCCTTTTTAACCTGTATCTTTGGAAGGGATACTATGTTACTCCTTTCAATTACTTCAAATTTTTCGATGAAATTTCTCAGCTCTAATTCACTGACATTACCGGATATATACACAAAAACGGGGTTATGGGATAATAGCTCCTTGTAACGTACCATAAGGCGGTCATTTGTTAAAGCCTTTGCACTTTCCTCATCCCCATCTTCATAAACTGCAAAGGGTTCATCTTTGCACATTTCCTCCATGCACCTTTGAAATGCATAATACATTTTATTGTTTACGCGGCTGCGAATTCTCTGAATAAGGTTTTCCCGTTCCTGCTCAAAATAGTCGTTGATAAACATTCCATTTTCAGTAACAGGATCGGTTAAAATCTCGAGTAACAGTCCGCCCACTTTTTCGAAAAGCTTTGTACCGTTTACAGTAAACCTGTCGGAAACAAACCCGGCATTCAGATGAATTAACTGGTACTCACCCTTCTTGTATACTGCAACATTAATACCCGCCCCGTATAACTCCTCAAGTTTTAAAGAAAGCTCCTGTTGTGTTGGGTAACGCCTGCATCCTCTTTTCAAAATAAAAGGAATTAATGCGTTCTGAGTAGCGTTTGCTTCATTCAGAGGATCTAAAACAAAAATATCAATCCTGGCTGTTTTAAATTTTTCTGATTTTACATGGAAAAAGGAAATTCCGTGTTTTTGACCGAGTTCAATTACCGAAGAAGAGTTTTCTTCTCTTTTCACTTTTCTTTCATCCTTTCTTTTTCAGGATTTATTGCCACTACAGCCAAAGTAGTTTGCTTAGCAATTTCAGTATCCGTTATATTCATACCCATTTTTATATAGTAAATACATTCGGCGTTCCATCTTATAATTATACAGAAAAATTTTTAATTAATTTTGAAAAAGCTAACTTTTCCCGATATAGTATATAGTAGGGGTAATTTAGTTTTAAATGTATGAAAAAACTTGGGGGAATGTTGAATTGTATTATATTCGGCTTGAAAACCAGATACACCTACTGATTGTTCTGATTTTTTCCGCATATATATATTTGTCATCACTGACAATAAGACATGACCCTTTCGTTAAAAACTTCGGCACCTCGTTTTTAACGCCGTTAATTCTCTGTGTTATGTCATTTTTAACGCTTAATACATCGTTGTCAGAATCCTACATTTTCTTTTCGGAATTTTTCCTTATAACCGCTGTTTTAATAATCCTTGCCTTTAAAAATAACAAAGATTTAAGTTCTTTAATTAATATTCTGCTTTATACTTTCCCTCTTATTATTGCAGTTTCAAATCTGAGCTTCGGTATTTCACATAAACACGTTATACTTAATGCAGGTCTGTTTGTTTATATTGGAATTATTTTCGCGGTTATTATTTTATGTATGCTGAAAAAAAGATATTTCTATCTGGTTCTATATTCAGGCATAATCTCTCTCTGTGCTTCATTACTGATACCAAGAATTAACACTTTAAATGCAGCAGTTATTGTCTCGTTGATATTTAAAGCTTCGGGATACATATTTTTTGCATACTTCTTTTATAAATCTTCAGTTAATAAGCTGGAAAAAAACATTTAAGAGTTTTATGTATTCAAGGATATACGATTACCCTGACCGATATTTCTAAGAATCGAAATACCGATCCAGTTCCTTGCGAATCAGCTGATTAGCAATATCCGGGGCTGCTTTTCCGTTAGTCTTACGCATAACCTGACCTATTAAAAATCCGATTGATTTTTCTTTCCCTTTTCTAATATCTTCTATTGCTTTCGGGTTCTCTTCAAAAACTTTTATAACCACCTTTCTGATTTCGTCTGCATCGTTTATAACCCTAAGTCCTTTGTTCTCTATAATTTCAGCGGGATCCCCACTTGTAACCCACATTATTTCAAATACCTGTTTAGCTATTTTACCACTTATAACACCCGAATCTATAAACTCAACAAGTTTCGCAAGGTTTTCGGGGGTGACCGGTATATTTGTTATTTCAACATTATTCTCCTTTAACTTTTTCGAAAGGTCGCCCATTAACCAATTGCTTATTGCTTTAGGATTTTTGCTTTTACATGCCGCCTTTTCAAAATAGTCTGCTAATGTCTTCGAACCTGTAATGAAATTCGCGTCATATTCAGGTAGTTTGTATTCTGCAATAATGCGGTTTTTTCTTTCGTCAGGCAGTTCAGGGACAGATGATTTAATTTCATTTAACCAGGCTTCATCAATAATTATAGGGCATAAATCAGGTTCAGGAAAAAATCTGTAATCAACGGTTTCGTTCTTTTCTCTCATCGGAAAACTTACACCTTTTTCATCATCCCATCTTCTTGTTTCCTGGATAATTTTTCTGCCCTTTTTCACTTCATCAATTTGTCTTTTTGCTTCATATTCTATGGCTCTGACAATTGCACTAATCGAGTTCAGATTCTTTATTTCGGTACGATTTCCCAAAGTACTTTCGCCCTTTGGCCTTACCGACAAATTTATATCTACCCGCAGTGAGCCTTCCTGCATTTTACAGTCTGAAACTTCTGTGTACTCAAGTATGGCTTTTAACTTTTCAATAAACACTTTAACTTCTGCTGAAGAATTGAGTTCAGGTCTGGTTACAATCTCAATTAAAGGCACGCCGCAGCGGTTATAATCTATCAGGGTGTTGTTACCGGATTCGTTGTGAATAAGTTTTCCAGCATCTTCTTCTATATGAATCCTATGAATTCCAACCTTTTTTAAAAGCCCATCAACCTCTATTTCCAGATAGCCATTGGTACACAAAGGCCTGTCTTGTTGTGAGGTTTGGTAAGCTTTTGGCAAATCAGGGTAGAAGTAATTTTTTCTGTCCTGTCTTGAATATCTCGTTATGCTGCAGTTTGTTGCCAGACCTGCTTTTACGGCATACTCCACTACTTTTTTGTTCAGAACAGGCAAAGCTCCGGGCATGCCTGTACAAACAGGGCAGCACCGGGTATTTGGTTCTCCACCGAACCTTGTTGCACAGTTACAGTATATTTTTGAATTCGTAGTAAGCTCGGCATGAACTTCCAAGCCGATAACAACTTCATATTCCATCAGTTTTTCCTTTAAGTCTTTCATTTCAAAAACCACCGGTATATTTTATAACAGATTTTAACTTATTACCACATTATAAATCAGGTATTAACTTAAGTATTTTTTTCAAAGGCATATGCAGCCCTTATTAATGTTCCCTCGTCAAAAGGTTTACCAATAAGCTGCAGCCCTACAGGAAGCCCGTTGCAGTCGGTTCCGTGTGGTATGGAAATGGCACAAAGGCCTGCGAGATTAGCCGACACAGTATATATATTACTCATGCACATTTGAATGGGATCGTCTTTTCTTCCTGTTTTAAATGCAGTCTTGGGGACAGTTGGAGTAATAATAACATCAATATCGTTGAAGGCTTTCTTAAAATCCTCAGAAATAAGGCGCCTCACTTTCAGCGCTTTTTTATAGTATGAATCATAACAATTCCGGCTTATAAAATATGCTCCAAGCATAATTGTTCTTTTAACTTCAAAACCAAACCCCTCGCTTCTTGTTTTTTTGTATAGTTCCTCTAAGCTTTCACAGTCTTCTGCCCTGTAACCATATCTGATACCGTCATAACGGGCAAGGTTTGAACTGGCTTCAGCTGATGCTATGATGTAATATGCAGGTATGGCATATTTGGTCATTGGAATGGAAATTTCCTCCACAACAGCACCCATGGATTCAAATACTGTTAAAGCTTCACATAATTTTTGTTTTATTTCTTTCTGAAGACCTTTTTCAATATATTCTTTTGGCAGTCCAATCTTCAATCCTTTTATGTTGTCTTTAAGGAAAGCGGTATAATCGGGGTGTTTAATATTCGCAGAAGTGGAATCCTTCGGATCATAACCTGCTATAGCATTTAAGACAATTGCACAGTCTTCAACAGTCCGGGTTATTGGACCTATTTGCTCCAATGACGATGCAAATGCAATAAGCCCATATCTTGAAATCAGACCATAAGTTGGTTTTAAACCTACAACCCCACAAAAGGATGAAGGCTGTCTGACAGAGCCACAAGCATCCGAACCAAGGGCAAAACAGGCCATATTAGCTGCGACTGCTGCCGCAGCCCCACCGCATGAACCGCCTGGAACCCTTTCAGGGTCCCACGGATTTTTTACAGGCCCGAAATATGAATTCTCATTTGAACTTCCTATCGAGAACTCGTCCATGTTAAGCTTGCCCAACAGTATAGCGCCGCTGTGTCGTAATTTTTCATTAACAGTTGAATCATACTGAGGTATAAAATTATGAAGCATTTTAGACGCACATGTAGTTAAAACACCACGTGTAATAATATTATCGCTAAGTGCCATTGGAATTCCGGCCAATGGAATATTTTCCCCGCAGTCAAGCTTTTCCTGCAGGATCGGGCCCATCCTTTCGCAATCTTCCCTGCAAACAGTTATATACGCACCAATGGTTTTATTCAGGTTTTCAATCTGTTTAAGATATGACCTAACAAGTTCAATAATACTAATCTCTTTGTTTTTTATTTTTTCTAAGGCCTCACTAATCGTTAAGCGGGTAAGATCCAAAACAAAACAACTCCATTCAGTTCTCATCCATAATCCGGGGCACCGCAAAATAACCATTTTCCTTCACTGGTGCATTCTTTAGCAATCCCTCGCGATCCAAGGAGTCAGTAGAATAATCACCGCGAAATATATTTGCTGTGTGAAAGATATGTTCCATCGGCTCTATATTTTCGGTATCCAGACAGGAGAGTTTATCCATTAAATATTGTGATACTTTCTTAATGTCCTTTATTAATTTTTGAACTTCACTATCTGAAAAACTTAGATTTACTAAATTCGCTATATGTTTAATATCTTGTTGGTTTTTCATGATACACTCCTAAGTTAAAATTGAAAACATTACCTTAAATATGCCAAGTTTATCATACTATGTTCATAAAAGGAGTTCAAGATAAGTAATATCCGGTAATTCTCCATTTTATTGCATGCAAGGGGAAATCCAGCATCCCACGTATTTATACAATCCACAATTATATTAATTATTGCTTGAAATGGAATATATATCTCAGAAATCCATTTATCAAATGCGGTTAATAATAAATATATTGCAGAAAATATTCCATGGTGCAGCATATAAAGATAGAATATGGAGCGATGACATGAATAAAAAAATTTTTCTAGTCTTTACTATTGTGATGGTTACTATATCAGGTATATGCATCTATGCAATTGTATCAAATGCAAATAAAAAGCTGCCTGAGTTACCGAAAATTCAGACCAAAATACCCGATAAAGATCCTGTTGAGCAAACCATAACGCCTAAGCCAACTTTAACTCCTAAAGATAATAATGATAAATCCCGGAATTCAGCAGAAAATACCCGGAAAGCCTTAACAAACAACCAGAAGTATTATACCGAAATTACGGGAGCAGGAGATAAGAACATTCTTTTAATTGGGAAGGACCCAACCTATTCCAATTACGATACTATGATTATTGTTTCTATCAGCGAAGAAAAAAATTTGGTTAAGCTAATAGATATACCAAGAGACATTTATATTGATTATTCAACTGATATATTAAAAGAACTTAAAGAAAGATCGCCTCACTTTTATAGCGAAAAAGGAAGCAGAAAGATAAATGCAGCTCACGCATTGGGCAGGAAACTGAATTACTCACCTGATAATGCCAGGTTTCCCGGAAAACCGGGCATTAACCTTCTGACTGATTTAATCAGGGAAATTTTTGCCGTAGAGATCGATGATTACATTGCAATTGAAACCGATGGTTTTCGCGAAATAGTTGATTTTTTCGGGGGTGTTGTTATTGACGTTCCGATATATATGCACTATGAGGATCCAACCCAGGATCTTTACATCCATCTGGAACCGGGGATTCAGCGTCTCGACGGTAAAAGCGCCGAAGGATTTGTAAGATTCAGGCAGGGGTATACCCGCGATGGTAAATATATTACCTGGTCCAGGACAGACAATACCTTTCTTTTCATAAAATCCTTTTTTGAGCAGCATGTTAATATAAAAAATCTAAATAAGATTGGTAAGGTTTACGAGATAGTAAAAAGTAACACCGAAACAAGTGTTCAAAATATTGGTCAGACCTACGAGTATGCAAAGCTTGCAAAAAAAATATTAGATGATGATTACAGTATAGAGCATATTAATATTAAGACATCAGGCAAAAAAACCTTCAATGGCGCTTTATATGAATTACTGAAGACAGAAGAATAAGGAATAAATCAAAAGCATTTTTGCGAGTTTCGACCTGCCCGAGCTGAATCCACAAGCTTTTAGTTAAGATAAAACAGGTGGATTAACTCCACCTGTTTTACTTTATTCTATGGGTTTATATTCATAGGTCACCTGGTCGCCCATGATGGTAATAAGGATATACTTTGCAACAGCTTTATTGTCGGCTGTAAGGTTTTCCACGTCAAACCCGCAGGTTGAAAGATATCTTACACCCCTGTCCTTAGTTACCATGTTCCTGTCGCCTTTATAGAAAACCCACACATTTTCAAACTTTGTTCCTGCGTATTCGGCAAGGATATCTTTAAATAGTTTCCCTTCCAGCTTATCACTGAAAGAGTCCGGGGTGTTTTCCAGGAATAAAAACACATTCTGCCCGTCAAAGGAGTCAAGCTGTTCCAACAGCCATTGCCACTGCCCTGTAGTTCCCGTTCTTAAGCTTTTCGCCCTCATATCAAGCTGTATGAACCTTGACCCCTGCATATCCATCGATCTAAACCCGCTACCTGTTGCAAGTACAGGTTTTTGAACCTTGGATGTAACCTGATGAGAACCGTTCCCTACAAATACGCCCATTTCTATATATTTATTAATCTTGTCGGCCAGGAAATCTGTAAGGTATTGCTCAACCTCATTAGCAGGTTCGCGGGATTCACCAAACACAGAGAACCTGTAATTGTTCTCTCCGATTGCATAAGTTACTGCCTGATTTTTTCTGTCGGCAGGAACGGTGTCTTCGGGTATATTGTTAAAGCTTACTGTTTTGCCTGTTTTAATATTAAACTGTAGATCATCAAGGTATATATGCCCTTTTTCATCTATCGGACTTGGGTTCACAACATACAGCCGTGTAACTCTGGCAGGCCTTTTTATGTGGGATATTTTCCCCTCAACGTACTTCCAGCCTGTCCAGGTAATTCCTTCTGAAAACATCACATAATTTACTTTTCCGTCAGCATCTATAATTTCAGCTCTTAGCCAGCTTTTGGTGTTCCTCTGGCTGTAAGCCCACAAACCGATTGTTTCTGCCCCTTCAGGTACGCTAATTCCATTGCCTGGCATCACTATATAGGCCGCCTGAGTATCGGGGGACTCTTTGAAAACATAATCCAGGCGGACGCTGGAGGTGCCTGAATTTGCATATTCGTTTGCAATAGTGGCCTCCGCCGGAACATATGACGGATATGATGTAAAACTGATGTTGTCTTCTTCAAAACTATGAACCACTATGGTTTCGGTGCCCTGTATATCGGTATTGCCGGTCATTTTGTCCTGCTCTACGGTAATAATGCTTAAATCGTCAATATATATTGCCCCTGCCTCTTCAATCGGGTTAACCTGTACCAGGTATATTCTTGTCAGCCTTCCGGGCAACGGCACACCGTTCAACGGTATCTCAACATACCGCCAGCCAACCCAGTCGAGTTTTGTTAGTTCTCCAAGTCTGTGCGTTCTGTTCTGGCTGTCCTGCACTTCTATTCTCAGCCAGTTTGAATTTTCATGGTCATTATAAACCCACAAACCAACCCTTATGGCATTCGACGGCAAGGATATGCCCTGCCCGTTCAAAACAGCATATACAGCTCTGTTGGTTTCAGCAGATTCAAACCGGTATGACAATTTACCCGATGAATTACCGCTGCGCTTTTGCTCTGTTGAAATCTGGTAGGAACCATTAACTGTTGAAGGATATGATAAAAATGTTGCGTTCTGCTTTTCAAAATTATCAACCAGCGTACTTACAGTTGGCAGAACGGTTACAGCACAGTTTGCATGTACATTGCCAACCCATGCTGAAATATAGCCATATCCGGAATTCGTTGCAACAAATGTATCGTTTGAAAAGAAGCCTATACCGCCCACAGTCTTCCAGTTAACATCCGAAGGATTAATGGAGGCAGTAAAACCTTCGGCGTCTTCACCCATGACTTTGAATGTCTTACGTTCCTTGTTTATAAGTTTTATTTCCTCATTGCTGAGGGTCAATTTAACCGGCCCGCTTAACACGTTAATATCCAGTTCAGCAGACACATCGCCCACTGTTGCTGTTACTTTTGCGATACCTGCAGATTCAGGCATGAATACATTTCCGGTAAAGCTGCCTTCCACGCCTTCCACGTGCCATGTAACCTCTTCAGGGTTTATCTGTATCGGATTAAAATATTCATCGTAGCCCTTTACAGTAAACTGTCTGGTTGTGTTAGCAAAAACGTTGGGTTCCTCCGCCTCTATATAAAGCCCTGCCAAAGGCGTAGGCGGTGCCAGGGAGAATACGCCTACCGCATTTGGTATTCTTCTTTGAACACCGTCGCTTGGCTTGTTTTGAACCCGTATATTACTGGTGCCTGGCTCTCTTGAAACTATGGTGGATGAACCCCCGCCATCCATCGCAAGGGCATTGTATGCTCCAATTTCAAGCATAAACTCTGCCAGTTCTGCCATCGTCATTCCTATACTATGGGACTGCCTTCCGTCAACAACCACCATGTAAATGGTCTTTCCGTCCTCACTTACTCCCACTGCAGTTCTGGGATGCCTTCCCGCCACTTCATGAGTAAATGTTTCGGGTATAACCCCGTCAACAACCACCATTCCTCCGCCGCTGACTGCCATTTTCATCCCAGCCCAGTCTGGGGTGGTTGTAATTTCAAATCTCACAGGGTCACCAATATTAAAGTTCTCCAAAATCTGAGGCGTGTTTTCTTTTCTAGTTATGACAACAAACCCGTCCAGTGGAATTTCAGCAGGTGGCATATCTATGCGGATTTCCTTAACCATTCCGTTTTCTACCACCATCTCTGTAATATCGGGATAATATCCATTCCGTGTACCCACTGAAGTGGTAGTCCATTTTCTGTCCAACACTGTAAAATCGGTGTATCCGTAATAGGGTTCATTGTACCTTGATATGCTTATGTACTCGCCGTTAGGAGCATAAATGCGAATATCAGCTTTCCAGTAATCTATAATACCGTTTCTTTCTTCATCAATGGCAAAGGTGGCCATATTGTCTCTGTCCAGATTAAAAGTCGCATCAGCAGTTTTAATGTTCTGAGATTGAACCATGGGTCCGATAAGGTTCTGCATGCCGGGCTGATCCGAACTTAAAAAGAAACTCCCGTTAATACCCGCTATTGCTCCCCATTCCTGCATATGATCGGTTGTTGTTAACGGTTTCTGAATTGTTTCGCTGTTTGTTAAAGCATCGATATGCACGTTCGAGTCGTTTAAATCTGCCTTAAGAACATAAATTTTCTGCCAGCCCAAATCGGTATACCTTGTTATGGTATCCTGTGTTACGCCTGAAGTAATGATTTTACTTTCTACAGTCTGGTAAATAACCGAATTTCCTGATGGTTTAGATTCCGAAGCATATGAACCCGAAATGATTCCCGAAAATAATAACACAGATGATAAGAACAATACTGCCGCTTTTTTTAATCTCATTCGCAAATCCTCCGTATAATTTTTTTATCATTTGTAAAATATGCACCTTTATAGACGAATAAAGCTTAATTATGTTCCAAAATAACGTGTTTCAAGGCTTATTTAATCGATCCAAAAAGTGCATATACTCTTATTGGTATTTTACCATGCACAAGTAAAAATAACCACTTTACTCTGTTTACTTTTCTATTAAGAAAATAACAACTTAAAGACAATTATATTACATTAAAAAGTAATGATTCCTTTACCTCCGGTTTTATGCAAGGACTTTTTTATGTAGTAATCAACACATAATTGAGGTACATTTATGTTATAGTTAAATTATCAATGTTTGCTGATGGTGATGCGGTATGTATGAATATCTGGATATTAATGGAGTTTCTGTCCGTTACCGGGAAGCCGGCAACGGGGACCCCCTTGTACTTGTTCATGGAATAGCTGGTTTTCTTGAGGAATGGGAGCCTGCAATGGAGAAACTCTGTAAAAATTACAGGGTAATTGCCTTGGATCTTCCAGGCCATGGTTTAAGCGACAAACCCGATATTCCATATACTTTAGATAATCTTACGAACTTTTTGGAAGCTTTTATTACCGAAAAGAAACTTGACAGAATCTATCTGGCAGGACATTCCCTTGGCGGTGCCGTTTGCCTTAATTTTGTCATAAAATACCCATTAAAGGTAAAAAAGCTGATTATTGTAAACAGTGCCTTTACAAAAATCCCCTTCTCATTCAGGTTTCTTTCCATGAGCTTTTTTCAAAGAATCAATATAAAGATACCGTACAGTATTGTTAAGATAACAACAAGTCAAAGTTTTTACAACAGGAACATGCAAACCGGGAACTGGCTTAACCGTGCATACAATTATATAAACAAGCCCGGAGCTTTAAGAACCATGTTTTCGATAGTTCACGAATGCATGACACTTAAAGGCCTTAATAAAGAGCTTTTGAATACATTTCAGCATGGTTTAAGCCAAACAGAAGTTCCGGTTTTGATAGTGTACGGCGATAAGGATCGGGTGCTTTCCTGCGAGAATTCAATACTGTTACATAAACTCATCAAAACCTCAATAATTTACAGGGTACAAAACTGTGGCCACGAGCTTCAGTATGAATGCTGCAATGAGTTTTGCAGCATTGCCGAGAAGTTCCTGGAAAACAGGATATAGTTTTCTACCTGTCGCCAAACAGTTTTTTACCTGCAAAAAGTATGTTCCCGTCTTCGGTGTCGTAGATTACGAATAAGAATGGTTTGTTGGCTATAAATTTTATCGGCTCGGAATATGAAGTTTTCATTACTTCACCCACTGTTACGGCAGCAGCCTCTGTTCCCTCCTCGTTCACGTCTAAAACAGCTTTGTGAAGAACCCTGTTAATAAACAGATTCTCTGATATACCGCTGAAATCGGCACGTTCTGAAAAAATTACTTCCATTCCAAGGGAAGCCAAGGAGTTGTTCAGTTCCTTAATACCATATTCTATTTTGAATTTTGGAAGCTGCAGGTTCACATTTCTGACCGGCCTTAAATTTTCAACAATCTCATCCCACTTTTTATGATCAAAGTTTTTGATAAATTCATTAATGTCTTTATTCGGAAGAATTACCATCATAGCAGCTTTCCCATTGCCATAGGTAAGGCTTGCCGCCCTGTATTCATCCGATTCAGACAAATCCGCATTGCCATTCTTTTGCATCATTTGTACCTTGTCTGTCTTTCGGTCATAGGAATAAAAATCGGTTTCAAAAGTGTTTTTCACCTTAAAGGCTTCTGTCCATTCACCGTTAAAATATATGGCGTTTATAAGATACATCATAACATCATCTGCAATTGGAGGGTCAATGATGGAAGGTATAAGATTATTGGTCTTTTTAGAAACCCAGTTATTTATAACATTGGCCGATTCGGGGTTTGCAAAGTCAAGGCTTTCCACGTCAGAGAAAAGATAGCTTTTGTTGATATCTATAAAGTTTTGCTTTATTTCAAACCCTTTTCTTGACCATATCGAGTTTGCAATTTCTATTTTCACCTTTTCATCCAAATTGTTTAACCGGCTGATTAAATACTTATATCCCTCATTCAGGTCATCAATCGATAACCCTTCATAGTGCATTGCTCTAGCCATAGCATCCCTTGTTGAGCCTTCAGCACCGTTATAAGCCATCATAAGCATGCCTGAGACCGAAAAGGGAGACATGAAAATTTCTTTGTCTGAATCCTCTTCATTAATTTTTTTAAAAAGGTCCCATGCAAATCTTTTGTTTGCATCGATCAGCCCGATGTCTTTTTCACCGGCTGCTCCGGATTCTTTTCTGTTAAGGCTGTTTTCAGGGGCTTCAGTTTCCGGTACGTCAGAATGGTCTTTGTCTTTTAAAATCGGTGAATGGGCAATAGAATGCGCACACGCTGAAAAAATTAATATAAAAATCAAAACTGGAATTAAAAAATAAATCCTCCTCACCTGAAACACTCTCCTTAAAAAATTTATTACCGGTGGTTTTAACTACTGTGCCAACTGTGAAAAAAAGAAGCATAGCCGCAACTATTAAGTTGTGAACTATGCTTTAGAAGTTAGTAGTTGCGGGTTAGCCAGTTATATTATTTAGACTTATAAGACCTGAAAAAGTTCCCGCAACATTTTATTTTATAATTTTATTCCCATAAAATTTAACCCATTATAACTATGCAATCACAAACCGTTCCTTCGGGCTTTACAGGGATTTTGTCGGTTTCATCGCCATCTACAATTATTTTTTTAACACCCTTGCATACCCCTTCAGGATTTTTCACTTCTATATTGTAAGTACAGCCCCTGAACTTCCTTCTTGCCTTAAAACCTTTCCATCCGGAAGGTATACACGGATCCACAGTTAAGCTTTCATACTCGGGCCTTATTCCCAATATATACTGGCTTACTGCAACCATATTCCAGGCAGCCGTACCAGTAAGCCATGAATTTCTGCCCGTTCCAAATTGGGGATGTTCCTTTCCGAGAACATTCTGACAATACACATATGGTTCAACTTCCAGTATCTCGGCATCATTATTGCGCCTTGCAGGAAGTATCTCTGTGTAGTACTGGTAGGCCCTGTTTCCGTTGCCCAAAATGCATTCTGCAATCATAACCCATGGATTTGTATGCAAGAAGATACCGCCATTTTCCTTTGTTCCGGGCGGAAATGTTGTTATTCCGCCTTTAGTCGGATCATATTCGGGGTATCCTGGGTACACCTTTACAATTCCATATTTTGTATTTAAGTGCTCATATACCGACTCCAGGCATTTCTTTGCGTATTCTTCAGGAGCCACAAGACTAAGTACAGACCATGACTGACTGTTGATAAATATCTTTCCGTACTCATTCTCCCTTGAGCCAAGCACCTTTCCTTCATCATCAAATGCCCTTATGTACCAATCCCCGTCCCAGCACGACTCATTTATGGCTTTTTTCATTTCTTCATACATGTTCCTGTATTTTAGTGCACTGTCTTCATCCTTTAAAAATTCAGATATCTGAATCATCTCAAGGACAGCTTTGCAAAACAGCATTGAAGTAAAAACACTTTCTGCAATCCCATTTCCAACATCCAGATTCAGGGTGTCGTTCCAGTCAGCCCTGCCGGCAAGAGCGAGGCCATGAGGCCCGCGATGATGATATGTGAAATCCAGTGCCCTGTCCAGGTGTTCCCAGACTGTACCTTCGGTTTTATTGTCATTGTATAAAACAATACTGTTTAAAAATTCAAAATTACCTGTTTCCTTTAAATACGAGTTAACTGCAAGAGGAAGCCAAAGATGATCATCGGAGTACCAGTCGAATTTCATTACAGGTGCATCACCAACACCTCCTTCGCCAGTCAATGGGAAAAACAGATGATAAATGCGTCCGTCGGTATACTGGCAATGTAATAATTTTTTAATAAGCTCACTTGCCTGGTAAGGTATCGAATGCATTACGCCAAGGGTATCCTGTGCGCTGTCCCGTGTTCCCATACCTCTTCCTATACCAAGCTGGTAAAGGGATACAAACCTTGACCAGTTGAAGGTTATTTTGCATTGATACTGATTCCAGGTATTCACAAACAGGTCCATCTCATCATCAGGAGTTTCAATATAAAGCTTATCCAGGTATTTGTCCCATGAATACTTTAACCTTTCAAGGGCTTCCTTTACGTAACTTACATTCAGGTACTTTTTTATCTCATCCCTTATTGCTTTTTTGTTTTCGGTAAAGCCTAGAATAAATATTATGTCCCGTTCTTCTCCGGCAGACAGATTCAGGTCAATACAGAAGGCTCCTACGCCATTCATTCTGTATGATATTGAATTGGAGCATCCGCCCATTTCAACGGCAACAGGATTTGCTTCACAGCGGTATCTGCCGATGAAGGATTCAAGATTTGTGTCAAAGCTGTTTATTTCCTCATTTGTGGCAAAAAAAGTACATTCTTCATTGAAGTGATGGGGATGCCAGGTTATAACTTTATCCTCATACCTTCCCTGATTTATCTGTTGAACCCAGTCAACATTCTGTTGATCTTTTACAGCATCCCAGAAACAGAATTCAGCATAGCTGAATACCTGAAGTTTTCTTTCTATTTGACCAAGGTTTTTGATATGTACAAGCCAGATTTCAAAATCTTTGTCGTCAGGCACAAAGTAGGTTACATCGGCTGCAATTTGTTTATATTCTCCCTCTAGAACAGTATAGCCCATTCCATGCCTGCACCTGTATGAATCAAGTTTTCTCTGTACCGGCTGGAAACCGGGATTCCAGTACTCACCAGTCACTCTGTCGCGGATATAGATGTACCTTCCTGGCCTGTCCATTGGGATATTATTGTACCTGTACCTTGTAATTCTTCTGTTTCGTGGATCGGTGTGAAAACTGTAGCCGCCTCCGGTGTTAGAAACAATGCCTCCGTATTTCCCGCTTCCTATGTAATTTATCCAGGGTGTTGGAGTATCAGGTCTTGTAATAACATATTCACGGGCCTTTTGATCAAAATAACCATACTGCATTACAATACCCCCAAACAAAATATGAATTTACAGGTTGTGCTAAACTCAACCTGGCCTTAATCAGGATATGATCCTGGCAGCAAGTTTATTTCTTGAAGGCAGCCGTTAATTTCAGCACAACATGTTTAATTCAGAGAATTAATATAAGGCATGCATTTTTTCAGGAAATACTGCATATTCTTTTTTTCTTCGGATATTACCCTGTCTGTTACTTTTCCGCGGCCTAACCTGTCACACATAGCAAGCAATGCAATTTCATGAACAGACACTTCCTTTACCATTGTTTCTATATCGGCAAAGGTTAAGTTTTTAATTACCATTAATACCTGCATATGCCATCGTACCATTTTTGAAACTTTATATATAAACTCATTATCACAATTAAAAGCACTTAGGAATTCAATAGATAATTTCTCACCTGCTTTATCATGGTCATAAGCTGTTATTTTTCCCCTTCTTACCTTAGTTGTCGAAGGCTTTCCAATATCATGCAACAAGCACGACCACATAAATACCATTTCATCGTCGCTTTTATCCCTTACCAGTGCACCGTTATCAATTACATTCAGAGTATGATTCCACACATTGCCTTCAGGGTGCCATTTAGGGTTCTGCTCTGTTTGCTTTAACTGGCTAAGCAGCGTAAAAGGATAATCTTTATTAAAAAAATCTTCATTATCAATTTCTCTGAAATATATCGAGGGTTCTTCATCAAATAGCAAATGGTCTGTAAATTTTTCAAAATAATTCATCACATTAGTTGGTCTCCATGCTGGCATAATATAAATTTTCAAAACCACAGAGCTTAGGTTAAGTTAATGATAAACATCCTGCAGCCTTATTAAATTATAACCCTTTATATTGTTCCTTATAATACTCAAATAATTCTTAAATTTTCTCAATATTCAAAAGCTTATGCTTATCTTTTTTCCCGAAAATACCATTATCCCTGTTTGAAGGTGGCACTTATACCTGTTCTGCCTTTACTGCTGTTAACACAAATATATTCTTTTTCCCTTTACCTATATCGGGCAGTTTTTCAATGTTAATATTACAAAATCCTGTATCTGAAAGCCATTGTTCAAGAGCAACAGGATTTATGCCCCTGTGGTAGTCATGCATACTTATTTGAAATTCTTCATCATTATGGGGCAAGAGATCAGCAATGAACAAAACACCTTTTGGTCTTAGCACACGGTAGAATTCCTGCACAATATCATCAGGAAATTTAATATGATGCAAAATCATAGATGCACAAACCATGTCAACCCTGCTGTCTCTAAGCGGAACTTCACTTTCTTCACATTCTACGGTCAGTATATTTGTAATGCCCTGTTGCTTTGCCTTTCTGTCCAACTCGTCCAGCATGGATACTGACATATCCATGGCAATAATTTTGCCTGTATGAGAGGCTATACCCCTGGAAATAAAACCGTCACCCGAACCATAATCCAAAACTGTCATATCTTTATTCAAAAGGCCGAAATCAATTAATTTGTTAATAATTGAGTGATCATAGATTCCAGAACTTATTTCCTCCCATTTATCAGCTATTTTCTCAAAAAACTGTCTGACCTCCTGCTCGCTGGATGAATACATTTTTGAACTTCCCTTTGCCAGCCAATCGATCAATGCCTGTTTTGAGAACCTCCATTCCCGGCCTATTTTTCTTGCAGGTACATCTTCCTCCCGTAAAAGTTTTATAAAGGTTTTTATACTTACACCAAACAATTCTGCTGCTTCTTCCATGTTAAGAATTTCTTTTTCCAACAAAACCGCACCTTTCATATATAAAACAGGTTCTGTGTCAACATACTGAAAGATTATCCCCTCTCCGAATGTCAGGTATTACGCAGGTTTCAGCTCATCCGGCAATAACTACCAACTGTTTATATAATTTTTCTGTTCTTCGGTAAGTTCATCTATATTGATGCCAAGACTTTGCAGTTTCATCATTGCAATTTTCCTGTCAATTTCGTCAGGTATTTCGAAAACTCCCGGTTTAAGCTCCGAATGGTTATTTAAAATGTATAGTGCAGCATAAGCCTGCACTGCAAAACTCATGTCCATAATTTCAGCAGGGTGGCCATCACCGCATGCCAGGTTAACAAGCCTTCCTTCTCCAAGGAGGTAGAGCTTTTTACCATTATCCATTTCATAGCATGCTATATTTTTGCGTGATTCATGTATATTACTGCTTAACTCCTCCAGTTCAGGGATGCAGATTTCAACGTTAAAATGCCCGGCATTACATAGCACTGCGCCATCTTTCATTTTCTGAAAATGTCTTTTTACAATCACTTTATTGCACCCTGTTACGGTAATAAAAATATCACCCAATTCAGCCGCCTCATCCATCGTCATAACCGAAAATCCATCCATAACAGCCTCAATAGCTTTAACAGGATCCACTTCTGTAACAATAACCTTTGCACCCAACCCCTTCGCTCTCATTGCGACACCCTTGCCGCACCAGCCATAACCCGCTACTACAACGGTTTTGCCTGCCACTACCAGGTTGGTTGTTCTGTTAATCCCGTCCCATACCGATTGACCTGTTCCATAGCGGTTGTCAAACAGGTGTTTACACATGGCATCATTAACTGCCATCATTGGAATTTGCAAGGTTCCTTCCTTTTCCATTGCCTTAAGGCGCAGTATGCCAGTGGTGGTTTCCTCGCATCCCCCGTATATTCCGGAAAGCAATTCTTTTTTCCTTGTATGAAGGGCATAAGTTAAGTCACCGCCGTCGTCAATGACTATATGTGGGCCGTGACTTAGTGTTTCATCAATAAAATGATCATATTCTTCAGGGGTAGCATCGTACCATGAATAAACGCTTATGCCGTCTTCTGCAAGAGCTGCTGCAACATCATCCTGTGTTGAAAGAGGATTGCTTCCGGTAACCGCCATTATGGCGCCACCTGCTGCAAGCACTTTCGAAAGATAGGCTGTTTTTGCTTCAAGGTGAATTGAAAGTGATATTTTTATCCCTTCAAAGGGGCGTGTTTTTTTAAATTCTTCTTCCATACTACTTAAAATAGGCATATTTCTTTTTGCCCATTCAATTTTCTGCCTGCCCGTTGGGGCTAAATTTATATCTCGAATAATACTTTTCATGTTTCTAATTCTCCATTATTATTAAATATTCTTTTACCTTTTGAGTAACTATTATATCATTTGAAGCCAGGTTCATTCAAGAAAATTTGCAGCTAAATTCAGTTAATGTCATTTTATTTTCAGTGAACCATCGTTTATAGTCGCCAGTTTAGCAGTTGAATAATACCAACAAGCAAGACAATCTATCGCCTTTTTAAAGAAAATACACATGATAGCCAAACGATGATGCCTCTACTACAAAAAACATGTGCTGACTATGGGCCGGGCAGAATTATTACTGTTGCAGATAAGGCTTTGAATAGTGGTGATAACGTTGTATTCCTAATGTCAAAAGGAGGCGGAATTATCTTTTCACAAAAAATACGAGGAGCTTCTCAAGACCTCCAATCATATGTTTTTGATCCAGAGGGCTATGCAGAAGAACGAGGAATTGTGCAGCAGGCTGACTTATGGAATGAAAAAGATGGCAATCAGGATAAACCTGTCTTTCGCATGAAATCCAGGATCTATCGGCAGGAATTGTGGGTAACATATTCAGACGATATTAAGCGTAGAATTCCCTTAGATGTTAAACAAATTGTTTGCTACAACGAGCTTTATGCCAGACGTCAAAAGCATAAGCGAGCAGAGCTTATTGCTAAAGCTCAAAAAATCATACAGAATCCTAAACTTTATGATAAAAAGAAGTAGGTGGGGCATTACGATATGTAAAGAACATTGAATACGATCCATAAACTGGTGAGTTTATAACTACTAAGCATGTCACATATTTAGATATGGAAAAGATTGTTGAAGACGAAAAGTATGATGGTTACTATGCGATTATAACCAGCGAATTAGATATGCCTGACCATGAAGTTGTCAAGGCTTATCACGGGCTTTGGGAGATTGAACATAGTTTTAGAATTACAAAAAGTGACCTTGAGCAGACCTGTTTTCGTTAGCTTGGAACATAAAATTGAAACTCACTTTCTTACATGTTTTATCGCTTTATTAATCCTTCGGCTTTTTAGATGGTAAGTATGCCCCCGAGCAATTAACTCAATGTCTAAGAAAATACCAGGTTTGTTTAGTTAAAGATAATGTATTATATCCACACCTAAACCCTCAATCCATTATTCTTTTAAGGATACGGGGATAATTGCTTATAAATAATTTCATGAATTTGAACTGCTCAGTATTCTCATATTTTATCGTATTTAAGCCGCATTCTCCAATTTCATATATTGTCGAATTCTGATAAGATAATATAATCGGGGAATGAGTCGCTATCAAAAACTGAGAGTTTTTTTGACCAGTTCGTGCATACGGGCAACGAATGTTAATTGCTTTGTACCGAAAGAGCAGCTTCCGGTTCATCTAAAATGTAAAACCCATTCCCTCTGAACCTGTTCAAGAAAAGTGAAAGGAATGATTCTCCATGTGACTGTTCATGAAGTGATTTTCCGCCATATGATTCGATTATTTTTTTGCCGTTGCTGGTATAGCATCCAATTCCTCAATGTTTGTTGCAACATTGAAAAAGCTTTCGGCTCTTAAAAAATACCCATCTTTAGGTCGATTTAAGGTTTTTTTGATTTGTATGCTTTTATAAAGGTCGGATGATGAAAAACGAGTTGAAAAATTAATATTAATTGAGCCGCCTTCCGCGTTAAATCCATATGCAATTGCAATCGCTTCAATTAATGTAGATTTTCCCGTTCCATTTTCTCCGACAATAAAAGTTACTTTGTCATCTAAAGCTAAAGATTTTAAATTTTTTAAAACATAAAGATTGTAAGGATATCGATTCAAATGGTTTGTTTTCGTATTGAATAATATTTCAGATACAAATCCGGGTTGATCTATCATAAGTATACTCCTCATGAGATTCTCAATAAGTTAGGACGTATGTATTGTTCTTCTCTACCGTGCACGCCACTATCTACAGATAAAATGAACTATCATAGGAGCATTGAATTTGTAATTTCCCCTTCGACTTGCTTTAAATATTTCTGAATGGCATTAGCTATAGATTCTTCAAATCTAGCTATTTCCCTAATAATCTCAGCAGAACTCTGCAAAATAATACCAGCTTCTTTCTTGTAACATGCTTCGAGTAACAAATAACTAACCTTATCCCAACTTATATTTGACTTTCAAACATATTTGCGAAATTTACCAATTCTTCCGCAGGATATTTATTATATAGATACCTTAATAATTTTGCAAAATTTAATTAATTCCATGTCCAGGACAGTACTTAACGCATTCTTTGCATTTCCCTGCACATCTGTACTGTTTATATCAATATTAACAAAAGCTCTTCATACAATTCATCAATATTAAAAAAGTTAATCTCATCAGGAAATTCATTTTTACTTGAACATACAGCCATCTTATATTCTTGATCTATATAATACTGTTTAAAGTAATAATTATCTGTTTCATTTGCAGAACAAACAGTTATATTATTCTTTACAATACGTATTGTAAAGGAGTTCAATGGTATTGATAACCCTTTTCCAACTGCTTTAATATAGCTTTCTTTCAATGTCCACAAATCATAGAAATAGGCTTCTCTCTCAGCTATGCATTTACTCATAAGGCTCTTAACTTCCTCTTTAGAAAAGAACCGCTCTGCAATGCTTATATCAATAGGTTTAACTTGCTCAATATCAATTCCTACCGGCATATTATCTATTGAGCAGACAACCCATTCGCCTGAGTGTGAAATATTAAATTCAGCATCGGTACTATTGACTAAAAATGGTTTGCCATACTCGTTTACACCAAATATTAGCTCTTTATTTCTAACCCCTAACCTTTTGCATAATAAGTATCTTACAAGAATGTCGCCAATTAGAGTCCTTTGAGCATCTTGATACCGATGAAATCTATTAATTCTCTTTTGCTTTTCCACTGAAATATAGGTAAGTAGCTTATCGTATTTACTTTTCTCCAAGGTACCGACCAAATTTACAGCAGCTACTGTAACATAACCAGTATTTTTTTTACTGGCAAAATCGGCATTAAACCTTTTTCTTATCACTTTATAATGGAAGTCCTGTTTATATTCCGGTTTAGTCATAAAAATAGCTTGTTTCGTAAACTCGTCCGCTTCTGTCATACCAGGCTCTCCTTAGCACAGTAATTAGGAAGCTGTTAACTAAGAATGAAAACACACATTATCTGAGTCGTCCATTGCTATCCAATTATACATTTTGTTATTGTTTCTATTATATTCCTGTCGCAAAATTCTATCTCTTTGTATTTTTTAAACAAAGACTTCATTATTGAATCATCTTTTTGAACCGTATACGCATACTTAATGATCTGATTTCTGTATAATAACGTTTTTCTTTCAATATCATGATACTCGCTAATAACGTCTTGACTGTTGTTTAGCATTTTATTTTCATTAAGATAGTATAATCTTTTTAACATTATATTTTTATGCTCCCACATAACATGAAAAGACAACCATCCAGTATGACTGATTACCCTATTCTCAATTATATATTCCAGTTCTTTATAAATTAACTTATAGCAATCTAATCCAAGCAAATGGTTATTCATTGGATTATGCCAGTTGAATTGTTGCGTATACCAGTATTTTGTAGGCCTGCATTCCAAATAATCTATTATTGACTCCTTTACTCTTCTTAAATTAAAGAGGGCTTCTTCCGGATATTTTTTTAATGATAATAGCTCGATACTATTATTAAATCCCATGTAATAATTATCCTCTTCACTAAGGTTATTAACTGCTTCAAACAGTTCATTAAAAGTACAGGTTTCAAAACTATATTTTCCGTTTTGAAATGTATCTGCAATATAAAATATATATTTATCCAAATTATATCCATATATCAGCATATCATGTCTGCTGTCTTTCTCCGTCAGGTAAGCTTTAATATATTTACGGTTAATAATCAAATATATGTAGTAACCGTTATCAATAGCATTTATTAAAAAATAAATAAGCTTATCGTATTCCTGAGTATTTATTAACTTTTTATTTATTTTTTGCAAATATAATAAGGGACAATTTCTGTAGTGAAAGTCAAAATATGTAATTGGATGACTGCTAACTCTTGACGAAATTTGTATGAAACTATTAAGTAACCATACATTATATTCCTTTTGATTAGAAATAATCATAGCAGCATTGGCATCAACAGGGTATGTTGTAGTAATTGGGTAATTCGTAGGTAATCTTTTTTCACACACTTTTTATTAAACCTCTTTGTACAATTAATATCGTATTGAATAATGACAAACCACTGTTCAATCCAATTAACATAATGTTGAAATTATGTCGTGGATATTTACTCAGGTTCCTGACTTTGGGAAACCGCGTCATGTATCCTCGTTTGTTGATTTTCTGGCAGGTAGCACAAAAATACTTTCAAAAGTTTTATGCCAAAGTCCGTGAAAAATATGCCTGAGAGGGAGACTGATGAAAGTAAAATCTCTGTTAAACTCTTTTCTTTATACTTTTATTGTAAAACAATGTATTTAATGTAACTGGCAATCTCTCCTCCATGTACAACAGTTAACGAAAACCCAGCGGAACTTTGTTTATAATTTCGAGAGACACGCTTATACACCGTATATCGCCCATAATTTCCAATTCTATTTCTGCCCGTCTTTTGTGCCTGTCCACTTTCTTTACAATACTCTCCCGCCCTTTAAGTGGTCCGTCTGTTATATAAATTTTATTCCCTTCTGAAATCCCTTTCGATGATTCAATACACCGATCGTCATTGCATAAGATTAGTAACATCTGTTTTTCTGATTCCCTCATTGCAAATTCTGTATCTGAATATTTTAGTAAACTGAAAATCGAACGAGAATTGTATATTAAGGTTCTAACTTTTTTTATAAATTCCCGGTTACTTAATTCAGATTCCACAAATACATACCCGGGAAACAATGGTTTCAATTCCTTTTTCATTATACCTGCTTTTTTGAAAAAAATCTCCCGTAATGGCACAAATGGCATGAATAGATCTGAATCCAAACGTTCTTTCAACAACTGCTCAACCTTGAATTCCTGAACGGTGCGCACAAAAAGTACATACCAATACATTAATCTACCTCACAATTTACGCTTTGCTATTTACATAGCTTTGCTCATTCACTTACCTAATCTGATAAGCTACTGCAGCCTTTACTGTATGTTCCCAATCAGCTTTTAACGTGACCCACCAACGATTAAAAACCGATAAGCGCCTGTATATACTGCAGCTCCCTGGAGAATTCTCTTAATTGCATATGAATAATTGTCTTTTTTTGTGTTATTTAATTTAGTGAGGTACCAGCTGAAATATTCCGGTTTAGTCATAAAAACATCCGCTTTAATAGTATTTTCAGGTGTTTTTGTATGCTTAATTAACAACTGTATTTTCTTGACGGCAATACTATTGACTATATTATAAACTTTCTATAGATTATATGTCAATATGTGTCTTTATTTCTTATTTATACAAATTTCGACAATATTCTATGGTCTTTGGTAACTTTTCAGGTTCTTCTATAATTATTAAACATTCGTTGAAGAATAATAAAACAGTCCAATAATTAAATCAAGAGGCTAAAGCTTGAGAAAGACGTTTTAGAACGGACGGTGGAAATGGTAAAGAAGCTCCGAATAGTTAAGGCAGGCCTTAAGCAATCAATGTCCCGAAAGGCTTGTTCTCAAGATAACGTCGCCTGCGAGGGGTTCTTCGGACTGATTAAGTAATAAAATGTTTTATAACAGGTCCTGGCAAGGAATCAGCATATAAGAGTTTATTAATATTCTTAATAAACACCTTGTCTGGTATAATCAGGAAAGGGTTGAATTATCGTTATGTACCATGAGCCCAATTGAGTATCGGCAGGGCCTTGAATTGGCTGCCTAATCTGCCCAGGAAAATGTCCACATGTCCCTTTGTCCATTTTTATTATGCAACAAACAACTTGACCTATACTACTCATTGCCAGTGCTTTCCGAATACCTATGCTTATAAATATTGCTGCAAAGCATCATATTCTTTGTTATCAATATAATCTAGCAAAGTAATTATCTTGTTTCTGTAAGTTTTGTTTTTTGCAATATTATATTTTATGATAATGTTCACCATGTTTTTAGTCAGCTGTTCTATTTCTTTAAGTTGATTCTCATTATTATTATTTTCATAAAATCCCTGTTCGCATAAATATCTGATTCGTAAAATCATCATTTTTTTATGGTCAAAAAGTAAATAAAAAGGCCTAATATCTATTTCAGATTGTCCATCCATTTTTTCGGTAACGTAATTTTTTAAAGTATTATATACCTCTCTGTTAAATACTATATTTTTACTGTTTTTATAGTTGTACTTATCCCAGTATTCGGGCATACTGTTATGCAAATATGCTTTAATTGAATTGGTAATGTTGTGAATACTAAATTCATAGTCGCAGCTCTTATTTATACTATATAAATATATTAATCCATTCAGGTAATCAAAGTTTGTTGTAGGGTTGTATGCTAAAAAGGCCATTTCAAAATTTGAAAAAGAAATAACTTCATAGTATATTTTCCGTACCTAAAAAAGTCAGCTACATGAAATATTTTTTTATCCAGATCATATCCATAAATTAGCATATCATGATGTGAATGTGTTTTTTTATAGTGCACACTTACTGGCACATAATAGTAATTCAGCATAGTATGAACATAATTATCGGAGTTTATACTATCCAATAATAAAGTCTATTACCGATCCTTTTTTTATGACAGTGTCCCTCTTTATTTTTTGACTCAAAATCCATTTGCATGTATCTGAAGGTCTTAACTCGTACGGAAACGGGAAGTAGAAATCACCCCAGTTATGCTTATAATCCCTATTCATATAAAGTTGGATGTAGTTACTATATATCCAGCCTTTTGTATATTCGTAATATGTTAGAATTGACAACAAATGTGCATGTTGAGTGTATGTTGTTATCATTGGATAATTAACAGGCAAAATTTTTCTGGTTAGTAAGCCACTCTTAATATTCTTTTTCATAGATTTTCCTCCTCACATTGCGGAATCTATAAAGTCACTGCAATGCATTTTTAAGAAATAGAGAGAGATTCCGGCGCTAAAGTATTAGGTTGTCTAAGGTGGTATATTTATTTTATCATAAAAAATGGGTTTGTTGTCAAATAAAGTTTTCAAGAGGGCAAATTGCTGCCCATCTATTTTTATTATTATTGTTAAACATGGCTAAACCTAAGTGATATAATATTTATAAAGCTTTAAAAATCATGGTAAATGAAAGGTTTTGGTATGAAACTTCGAGAAGTGCTGGATATAGCCCTTGAGGCAGGTGAAATACTTTTGCGCAATGGCGCTGAAACGTACCGTGTTGAAGAAAGCATTACAAAAATATGCAATGCCTATGGGCACCCCTGTGAAGCCATTGTACTTCCGACAGGAATTTTTCTGACAGTATATTCCTCGGAGTATGAATCTGAAACATCGGTGCGGAGAATAAAGGTTCGAACACTGGATCTTACTAAAATTGACCGTGTCAATTCTTTTTCAAGAAAGATAACTTATAATACTATGTCTTATGAGGAGGCCAGGAAAGAATTGGAAGGTATTAAAGCCCTTAAATTTTACCCGGTACCAGTGCAGCTTATTTCATCAATGTCAGTTTCTTTCGCCTATGCCCTTATCTTTGGGGGTAAAATAACCGACGGAGTTATCGCATTTGCGATAGGCGCTTTATTGTATTTACTAAACCTTTATATGGCGAAATCCGGGTATTTTCCCTTCCTTATGTATTTTGTCATTGGCTTTTCCAGTGGGTTTATAAGCATGATTTCCGAGCTGTTAATACCTAATGGCAATGCCTATATTATAATAATATCATCCATAATTATGTTTCTTCCGGGAGTAGCAATGACTAATGGTATAAGAGATCTTCTTGCCAGCGATACCATCAGCGGACTAACGAGATTAGGAGAAGCCTTCTTAACGGTGCTTGCTCTTGGAATGGGCGTATGGCTTGCTATTTTAACAGTTCATTATATAATTTGAGCGGAGGTTTTTATGAGCCGAATAATACTTTCTTTCCTGGGTAGCTTATGCCCTGCAGTACTACTTAATACAGAAAGAAAAAATTTGATATGGGCGGGATTATCGGGTACTCTTGGTATGCTGATTAATGATCGGATTCTGGCCATGTTCCCCAACACGGCTCTGCTGGCTGTTTTTTTTGGTACAGCAACAGTAGCCGTATATAGCGAACTAATGGCCAGAGTCAGAAAAACACCCGCCACAATATTTTTAATACCGGGTATTATTCCTTTGGTTCCTGGAGTTGATGCATATCGTACCATTCAACTTATTGCCGAGAGAGATTACCCTACTGCTATGTCTTACGCTGTATCAGCTGTGGCAAAAGCCTGCCTGATAGCATTCGGTATTATGACAGTATCTGCTGTCTTCAGGAAAATAAACCGATCGAAAAAACATGTGTCAGGGCCATGACTTTACAATCTCCGATACAAGAGCTGCAAACTTCCCTTCAACTTTTTTCCCAGCTTCAATAACCTCTTCATGATTTAAAGTTTGCTCAAGAACTCCGGCTGCCATATTTGTTATACATGATATTCCCAAAACATTCATGCTCATATGTCTTGCTGCTATTGCTTCGGGTACTGTTGACATGCCTACGGCATCCGCACCGAAGTATTTAAGAGCTCTTATTTCTGACGGTGTTTCAAAGGAAGGGCCTTTCGTATAGGCATAAATACCCCTTCTTATGTCGCAGCGAAGACGTATTGCACATTCTGCAGCCATTTCTACAAGTTCCCTGTCATAGATTTGGGACATATCGGGGAAACGCGGACCCAGCTCATCTATATTTTCCCCTCTTAATGGATTCTCAGCAAAAAATCCGATATGATCCTTTATAAGCATTAAGTCTCCGGGCTTAAACTGTGTATTAACACCGCCTGCAGCATTTGTTAAAAGCAAATTGTTCACACCAAGCAACTTAAAAATACGAATTGGAAATACAACCTCTTCCATGTCCCATCCTTCGTAATAATGGAACCTGCCTTTCATAGCAACTATGTCTCTTCCACCCAGCTCACCGAAAATTAACCGTCCGTCGTGGCCTATGACAGTGGTCCTCGGAAAATTGGGTATTTCTTCATAAGGGATTTCAATAGTGTTAGACATATAATTTGCAAGATTTCCTAAACCTGAACCCAAAACGATAGCTATATAAGGTGTTTTGTGAATTTTTTGACGTATATAATCCGCAGCTTGTTTTAACTTATCAAAATAATTACCCATGGGAAGCCTCCTAAATATTTGATAACCTTAATTACACTAATGCCCATGAAAATATTATCCGAAACAATTTTGTTTGTCAACGATGCGGTAAAATTCTTACTTAACAGGATTGACTTCACAGTAACGGCTGGTGTATAATTATACAAAATTTATGTATTTTTAATCATAGTGGAGGATTATATGAGTGAAATCAGAATACCATTAGGGTTTAAAACTGCAGGGGTTGCCTGCGGAATAAAGAAAAACGACAAAAAGGATCTGGCACTGATTGTTTCTGATTCTCTGGCCGAAGCTGCCGGAGTGTTTACAAAAAATCAGGTCAAAGGTCATTCCCTTAAATGGACCATGGATAAAGTTAAAAACAATAAAATAAAGGCTGTTGTAATCAATAGTGGGAATGCTAATGCATGTATCGGTTCAAAAGGTGACAGGGACGCTGAACGGATTGCAGATATTACCTCAAAACATGCAGGCTGTGATAAATGCCAGGTACTGCTTGGTTCTACGGGCGTTATAGGCTTTCCCCTGCCAATGGAGAAGATAGAATCAGGGCTTTATGAAGCTTTCAGCCAATTAGGTTCAGGCAATTCAAAGGATGCCGCCTGTGCAATTATGACAACCGATACATTCCCAAAAGAGGTATCCATTGATATAAGTTTATCCGGAAAGAAAGTTACCCTTTACGGTATGGCGAAAGGTTCAGGGATGATCCATCCGAATATGGCAACTATGATAGGAGTATTACTTACAGACGCTTTCATTTCACAGGAAATGCTTCAAAATGCTCTTATAGCAGTAGTTAATAAATCCTTCAATCGTATCTCTGTCGATGGCGATACAAGCGTTTGCGATATGGTAATTATTTTGGCTAACGGCAAAGCAGCAAACAAAAAAATAACACAGGAAAACGAGGATTATGAAACTTTTGTCGCTGCTTTGGAGAAAATTTCAGTATCACTTTCCAGGATGCTGGCAAAAGACGGAGAGGGTGCGACAAAACTAATTGAAATTCATGTCAAAAATGCTCCCGATAACGATACTGCTCATAAAATATCTAGCTCAATTGCAAAATCTCCACTGGTGAAAACAGCTATGTTCGGGCATGATGCAAACTGGGGAAGGATACTTACCGCAGCAGGCTATTCAGGAGCTGTGTTTAATCAGGATATGATCGACATTTTCATAGGAGATCTGCTGGTATGTAAAAACGGTGTAGGTCTTAGCTTTGATGAAGATAAAGCTCTTGAGATTTTAAAGCAGGACGAGGTAAAAATTACAGTGGATTTGAAGATGGGGAATTCTGAAGATATAATGTGGACATGCGATTTTTCATATGATTATGTTAAAATCAACAGTGCGTACAGAACATAAATTTTCCGGGCTGAACTGCACAGCACTTGAAAATTGTTCGTCTGTCTCCGCATTGCACATTATCTGCGGTATTGAACAGCGTACCTGGGAATTCTGATGCCATTTATTTGTTGCTTATTTTTCGCCTTATTGATAAAATGGTAGAAGAGCAGGCATTTATCGCTCATCTTTGCAATTAACTGCAATGATTAGGAGGTAAATTTATGGCAATCCGTCAGTTTGTGAAGTTTTCTGTTGGAGATGAAGAATTTGGTGTAGAAATAAGTAAAGTCCGGGAGATTATTAAACTCCAGGAAATGCTTAAGGTACCCAATGCACCTCCTTACATAGAAGGGCTTGTGAATCTTCGTGGTAGTGTATTAACAATTTATAATTTAAGAAAACGCCTTGGCATGCGGGATAAGGAATTTGATGAGAATTGTAAAATAATCACTGTATACCATAACGATTTATTAGTTGGTTTTACTGTAGATATGGTAAACGAAATTGTCAGGGTAGATGAAGAGAATATTGATGATACTCCTCCATCAGTTCCCAATATAGACAAAAAGTTTCTGTCAAAGGTTGTAAAGCTTGACGATAGACTGATGTTTGTTTTAGATTTGACAAATGTACTGTCACCTGATGAAGAGACTGAGTTAAAAGAATTTATCAGCAAAAACGAATACACGGTTTTGTAGGTAATAAATATACTTTGAATACTTTTTACTACCAAACATGCATATACTTACACAGGCATATTTTTCGGGCACCTTGTTGGTCATACTAACAGGGGTTAACAGCCGGTAAGGAGTTTATATGTATGTTTTGGTAGTTACAAAGAAAAAAAGGAAAATTCTTTTCTTGCTAATGGGCGTTGTTTTAATTCTTATAGGCATGTTGCAATTTGTTCGTGTTTTAATGCCCGGTTCCGAAGTTTCTTTGGGACACCGGCTTTCATTAAAATTCCCGGTTTCTGTTGAAGTATCGGCCATTTATTCAACAGAGCCAGGGCAGCCTTACATTCAGGCAAGCTCCACTTTGGGTAAAAACTTAAAAACAGAAACAATAAAGAGGCATGGTCTTTCTGAAATTACTTTTCAATACCCCGAAACAATTAGAATGGGTGAAATTCAGAACCTTGGCCATGAAGTAACCGTCCATATTAATTTTAAGCATAGTAACAATAAAATGATAGGTTTCTTTCAGGTTTGGAATCTTAACCAATCCCTTGAAGAACTTCTTAATAACTCTAAAAAAATGTCCTCATTGACTTTCACGGAATTTAACGAGTCTAAACTAAAGATACAGGGAATGAATGCCATTCTATGGGAGTGTGTCTTTGTAACCAAAACACAGGATATTAAAGGAGTAGAGATTTTTATTGAAAACGGTTCTGAAATGTACAGATTCTCCATGTTCGTGCCAAAAAGTGATTATAAGCCTGTATATAAAAGAATCATAATGCGTATGGCAAAATCATTAAAAATAAGGGATATGATTGGTGCAATTTTATTATTAGACTATACTCCTTTAAACCAGGGTTCGGTGGTACATGGCTGTGCCAGTGCAACACAGTTTTTACCTCTCTCTTTTGCTATATAAAGTGCTTCATCAGCGCTGTTTAATAGCTCGGTTTCGTTTTTTGCAAGTGTAGGGAAGGTAGAAACGCCCATACTAACCGATACCGCCCTGGCAACATTATTGTCCTTATCGCAAATAACAAGCTCGGATATTTTCCTGCGTAGCTCTTCTGCTTTTTCATAAGCCATTTCTTTTCCGGTGTACGGAAGGAGAATAACAAATTCCTCGCCCCCAAAACGCGCTACAACATCATCCTTTCGAACCGATTCCTTTACAGTCAATGCGATAGCCTGTAATATCATGTCACCAAACAGGTGGCCGTATGTATCATTATATGCTTTGAAATCATCAATATCAAAAAATATAATCGACACTTCATATCCCTGCTGTTTTGCACAGTTTAATTCTTCACGCAAACGATTCTGAAAGAAAACCCTGTTATAAACCTGGGTTAAACCGTCGGTGTTTGCGTACTCCTGAAGTTTCTCATATAATTTTGCGTTTTCAATGGCAATACTGATATGCTGGGTTATAACTTCAAGCAGCCTTACACTGTCCTCATCAAATGCATTTGGGATATTATGTTCAAGAAGTATAAGGCCATAGCCATTACTCTTAACCTGTAAAGGCACACAAATAAGCGATCTTACATTTCTGCCTTTGGTAAAAGGATACTTGTCCGGATCCACTGAATTATCAATTATAGTCATGCCTCTATCCAAACACTCTTTTAGAGCAGTCGAATTTATATTATCTGTAAGAAGTGCACGTTCCCTTGCATTGTTTATATTTGTAACCTGCACTTTAAGTCGGTTTCCTTCACTGTTGTAAAGTGCTATATTTGAAGTGGCAACTCCCATAACTCCTATAATAATATCATTCACAAACTGAAGCAGTTCATTCATATCAAAAATTGAACTAATAGACTGAGATATCTGCTGCAGCGTAAAAAACTCTGCCAGGCTTGCAGTTAACTTCTTGTTCATATCTTCGAGCTGAAAATTCACTTCCTTTAGCTTTTCAAACTGTTCATGTCTCTCATTTCTGGCCTGTTCAAGCTGTTCATATTCCCTCCTGAGCTCGGACAGCAGTTTTTGATTATCAAGTTCCCTCAGCGTATGTAAATCGTTATGCATGGCAAGGATTTTAAGTAACACAATAAATACAAGATAAAGAGTAATGATAAACAGTTCACGTGAAAAATTCAAATTTTTAATCAGAGTGGCTTCGGTACCTATAATATCAGGTATTAGCAACGTTGAAAGAAACTGAATTACCATTGCATAAAGCACATACAACATTGAAGCCCGAAAACCCTCTGTTATGCAAATACTCACAATTGGAACGAAAGCAATAAAACAAAAGAACATACCATACTTAAGTGTACTGAAGAGCAAAGAAATAAGAAAAATATCGATAAGTTTCAAAATTCTGTATAACTGTCTTGGTTTTAGATTGTTTCTTTTTATTTGGTATAGTTTTAATAAAGTGGTTGCAATTAAGGCTATGTATAGAACTACCTGTAGAACAATCTTGCTGTAATTGACCATAGTCTGCTTCGCAATATATTCTACATATGCATCAGACAGGACTAACGGAGGTATGATTACCACCAGAAAGACTGCAATAACTTTCTCGTAACTGCTGAATTCAACCGGCAAATTATAAGGTATCCGGTACTTCTTTTTAAACACTCGTATTTCTCCCGATACTAAAAATTAAAATCATTCACGCCAGAGCTGGCTGTTATATACTGTCAATCTTTCTGTGCCATTTACAGTTTGCAGGTTTTTTCTTTAATTTTACCATAAATGTTCAACAGTTTGCATATTTCTATTAAATAAAACTCTTTCCACATTATTATTTTAGCTTTTCTGCCCGTAAACGCAATATGGCTTTACAGAACACGCTTCACAATTAGGTTTTCTTGCATTACATACAGCACGTCCATGAAAAACCAACTGGTTGGAAAAGTTGCTCCACTTCTCTTTCGGAATTATTTTCATCAAATCAAATTCTATTTTTGTAGGATCCTGCTCCTTTGTTAAACCTAAGCGGTTTGATAAACGTTTAGCATGTGTGTCAACAACAATTCCAGGAACATTAAAAATATTGCCCAGAACCACATTTGCGGTTTTTCTTCCAACACCGGGCAAGGTTAACAGCTTTTCCATTGTATCGGGAACTTCACCATTATACTCTTCAACTATCCTTTTACAGCATTCTTTTATATTCTTTGCCTTGTTTCTGTAAAATCCGGTAGAGCGTATTTCCTGCTCCAGGGTCTTAAGATCGGCATTAGCAAAATCTTCAGCAGTTTTATATTTTTTGAAAAGCTCTTTTGTAACAATATTTACCCGTTCGTCGGTACATTGGGCTGCCAGCTGGGTAGCTATCAAAAGCTGTAATGGGGTCTCATATGTAAGGCTGCATCCCGCATCGGGATATAGCCGGTCCAGCTCTTCCATAATTTTTGTTATCACTTGTTTATTCCTCATAACACAGCCCTTATCATTTATAGTAATATTGTAATTATATTTACTATAATATGTTATCCCTTTAATGCCCTGTTGTAAACATGTAAATATTCCTTTGCTGAATTTTTCCATGAAAAATCTGCTCTCAGACCTCTTCTTACCATATCAAGCCATAATCCGGGGTCGTTCCTGTAAACATTAACAGCCCGGGCAAGTGCATCAATGAAAGCCTCGGAAGTATGTTCCCTAAAGCAAAACCCATTACCTTTTTCCGGGCTTTTATCAATATCAATAATGGTATCTTTTAACCCCCCTGTCTCACGCACCACTGGTATTGTTCCATACCGAAGGCTTATCATCTGCCCCAGCCCGCAAGGTTCAAACCTTGAAGGCATAAGAAAGATATCACTTCCCGAGTAAATTCTATGTGCAAGTACTTCATTGAACTCTATTTTCACCGAAACCTGACCGGGGAATTTTTGCATTAATCGCCTGAAAGCGTCCTCCAGATGCGGATCTCCAACACCAAGCAAAATAAATTGCATCCCCATCGCCATCATATCCTCAAATGCTTCAATAACAAGGTCTAAACCTTTTTGTGAGACAAGGCGATGCACCACACCAACTACCGGAACATCTTTCACCGGCAACCCCAGCTCTGCCTGGAGTTCATTTTTATTCCTTATTTTACCGCTTAAATCCCTTTCATCGTAAGCATAATATAGAAAAGCATCATCTGCCGGATTAAACTCGCCATAATTTATGCCATTAAGTATTCCGTATAAATCATTCTGTCTGTTTAACAGAACGCCTTCAAGCCCTTCCCCATATTCCGGGGTCAGAATTTCTCTGGAATAAGTTCTGCTTACAGTATTAATTTTATCAGCATAAAGAATCCCGGCCTTTAAAAAATTCAGCTTACCATAAAACTCTACCCCTTCGGGCACAAACAATTCATCGTCAAGTCCAAGTAAATCCAATATATTCTTTTCAAAATGGCCCTGGTATTCAAGATTATGAATTGTTAATACTGTTTTTATTTCCTGATAAAAAGGATCTGTTTTTTTATACTTTTTTTCAAGCAGCAATGCAATTAGTCCTGCATGCCAGTCATTCATGTGAATCAGATCGGGCTTAAAACCTATTGCCTTACATAGATCCAGGGACGCTTTACATAGAAAGGCAAATCTTTCACCATCATCATGGTGCATATAAATACCGTTTCTGTAATAATAGTGGTAGTTATTAATTGTGTAGGTAGTTGCCGTAGCACCCTTTATTTGCTTTAAAATGCATGTTTTCTGATGATTACCTATTTTAACAGGGAAGTCGGCAATATACACCTGTTCTGCATCAATTTCCTTGTATCCGGGTAAGACAACACGTACGTCCACACCCATACCAGAAAGAATTTCAGGAAGTGACCCTGCTACGTCAGCAAGGCCTCCTGTTTTCGCGTAAGGCGCCACCTCTGCAGATACAAACAAAATCCTTAAGTCTTTTTTCATACATTCCTCCTGAAGAAGACACAATAATTTTTTAAAAAAAACAACCTCTTTAGAGGTTGTCTGTTTTTTTATTTTTCTATACAATCTTTTAAAGAAAGATTTATTCTGCCTTGCTTATCTATTTCTATAACCTTCACCGGTATTTCATCGCCGACCTTAACCACATCCTCAACTTTGTTTACACGCTTATGAGCCAGTTTTGAAATGTGTACCATTCCTTCTTTTCCGGGAAGGAATTCAACAAAGGCACCGAAATTCATAATACGTGTAACTTTCCCCGTAAATTGCTGGCCTATCTGTACATCCCCTGCAATACCTTCTATTATTGAAATTGCGCTCCTTCCTGCATCTTCATCAGGCGAAGCAACAAACACTTTTCCGTCATCTTCGATATCTATTTTTACGCCGGTATCAGCAATAATACGCTGAATTACTTTACCGCCAGGACCAATTACATCCCGGATTTTATCAATATCAATGGAAGTGGTAAATACTTTTGGAGCATAGGGAGATAACTGGGGTCTTGGCTCACTTATTGCTTTTAATATCACGTCATTCAATATTGTAAGTCTGCCCTGGCGTGTTATTTCAAAAGCCTGTTTTATCATTTCATAAGAAAGCCCTTCAACTTTTATATCTACCTGAATGGCAGTAATACCATTCTTCGTTCCTGCAACTTTAAAGTCCATATCCCCAAAGAAATCTTCAATTCCCTGAATATCAATAAATGTAATGAATTTATCAGGGTTTTCTTCATCAACAACAAGCCCTGCAGAAATCCCGGCCACAGGTTCCTTGATTGGCACCCCTGCATCCATGAGTGCGAGTGTACTGCCACATACACTTCCCTGCGAAGTTGAGCCGTTTGACATTAAAACTTCGGACACGAGACGGATTGCATATGGAAATTCGGATTCAGGTGGTATAACGGGTTCAAGGGCACGCTCTGCAAGAGCACCATGACCAATTTCTCTTCTCCCGGGGCCACGAGTCGGCTTTGCTTCACCTACGCTGAAGGCAGGGAAATTATAGTGGTGCATATACCGCTTTGTTTCTTCATCATCAACGCCATCCAGCATTTGTACATCCCCAAGAGGACCAAGGGTAACACTTGTAAGAACCTGAGTCTGGCCCCTCTGAAACAGACCCGAACCATGTGTTCTTGGTAATACACCAACTTCTGCGTGAAGAGGCCTTATATCCATTAAACCTCTTCCATCCACACGTTTTCCTTCATGGAGTAATTTATCACGTACAATCTTTTTCTGAAGTTTATAAAAAGCTTCGGAAATCTGTGTAGTTTGTTCCGGGTATTTTAGATCAAGAGTTTCATGAACCTTTTTGGAAATTTCACCTACATTCTTTTCTCGTTCACCTTTATCAGCATTCATCATTGCTGCGGTTAATTCTTCACTGCAAAGGTTTAACACTTCATCAAAAATTTCCTGAGGCACTTCGGCTGATGTATAAGTGAACTTCTCCTTACCCACTTCTTTAACAATATCATCTATAAAATCAATAATGCGTTTTATTTCTTCATGGCCTTTTTTAATGGCTTCCATCATTGTTTCTTCAGGAACTTCGTTTGCTCCTGCTTCTATCATCACAATCTTTTCCCTGTCTGCAGAAAGAGTTACATACATTTGACTTCTTTTCCGCTGGTCCTGGTCAGGATTAATTACCACTTCTCCGTCCACAAGGCCAAGAATTACTCCGGCTATAGGCCCGTTAAAAGGAATGTCTGAGACACACAGGGAAACGACTGTTCCTATAATTGCTGCAAATTCGGGAGAATTATCCTGTTCAACAGATAAAACCATATTCACTACCGAAACATCGTTTCTCAGATCTTTTGGAAACCTTGGGCGTATTTGACGATCTATTACTCGCGCGGTGAGAATTGCACTATCAGACGGCTTCCCTTCTCTTTTTATAAACCCGCCGGGTATTTTCCCAACAGAATACAGTTTTTCCTCATAATCAACACTAAGTGGGAAAAAGTCTATACCTTCCCTTGGTTCTGAAGAGGCTGTAGCAGTAGATAAAACTACAGTATCCCCATACCTTACAAGTGCTGCGCCGTTTGCCAACTGAGCAAGCTGGCCTACCTCCACAGTCAGCGTTCTACCCGCCACATCAATTGAAAACTCTTTTTTCATAGTTCCTATCAACATCCTTTCCTAATGCTGTGAACGGGGTGAAAAGGTCGGGGAGGAAAGCTCCGAAACCGGAACCCTCTTCTCTGAACTTCTGCACCACCTGTTCACAACATCATTTATTGTTAGTATTATATTATGTTATATTTTTAATCACAAATAGAGTTCCTGCCACGAAGTGGCAAGATTCATCTATCATTATTACACCTAAAGCAAATTTTTATAACATTCACTATACTGCATAAACATTAAAAAAAGCGGAATCTCTCCGCTTTTTACTTTCTTAACTCTAACTTGCTGATAATATCACGATATCTGTTGATATCTTTCTTCATCAGATAATTCAACAGCCCTCTTCTTTGACCAACCATTTTCAACAACCCTCTTCTTGAATGGTGATCCTTTTTATGGGTTTTTAAATGTTCGGTAAGATTTGCGATACGGTAGGTCAAAAGAGCAATCTGAACTTCAGGTGAACCTGTGTCAGTTTCATGGATCTTGTACTTTTCAATTATTTGCTGTTTTGTTAAATTATCCATAATTCCAACTCCTTTCTTATTAACGCCGTCAGCCCAGTTTTCGGCCGGAGTCCTCCGATAACCGCGCTGATGGTTTCTGAAATACCAAATTAGTTTATCATAAAATTTGTAAACTGTAAAGATAGTTTTTCACATTTCACGATTTGGGCTTCTAGAGAAGTCAAACATATGTGACACGACCTCTGAAAAGATATTGGTTTTCCTCACTGTTCTAAAAACAATACATATAATAAATTGAAAAAATATAGTGGTGATTTAATGTTTACTGAAAGAGAACCGGTTACAAGCAGCATTTCTCAGGAGATATCTGATATTGACCTTGATGGCTTCCCGGGGAACGAGCGGGTAATCATAGAAAGAATCACAGATATCACCAATACAACTTATACAACATTTATAATACAGCGTTTTTGCCCTGTTTCAGGAAACTGGTATACCCAATACATCTGGACCATTGAAGGCCTTGTTTATACAGAAATCGAAAATGAAAATTGGAATATACTTAATGCCCCCGTGGTGATTTTAAAGGTATTTGCCCGAACCGGCAGTTTTTTAACTTATCGTGTTGTTGGCTATCATTTTGGAGCTCTTACTAATCTGGTAGCAAGAGATTCAATATTTCAGGGTAACGTTTTTTTCGATGATTTCAATATCATCGAAAAAATCGGCAATCAGTATCGTATCTGGCAGATTTCTCACGATGAATTACATTTGTCTCCATACCGGGTACCAATTATCTCAGATGCGTATGTTTTTGAGTATTTCATCACCGGAGACAGTCAAATTTTGATGGAAATAACAGAACTTACTCTGCCGGTTGGAGGAATACTGCAATTTATTCGCAGGGATTTTAATCCAATCCCCGAAAGGCTGCTGTTTTCAACAGAAGAACCTGAAGCGGTACGGATTATTCAAAACCGATCTGCATATCAATTTAGAAGGCCAATGAACATTACCTTTTCAATCATTCCAGAAGCATACAACCTGGAAAACGCAGCAAACATATATGTAAAAATAACATAAACTATCAGTTCCCGGTACGGCTTGATACAGGCACTGCTTTCATAATAAGTTCATTGTCATACACACCTTCTATAGTATGGTAAGGAGGAACAACAAGAAATTCGTCTTCATTCCACCGACCGTTCACGAGCATCTCTATAAGCCTTGTGTTGCCCTTGATACTCTCAAACTTACGACCTTCTTTCATTGCTTCATTTTCTATCTGTTTCTTCAAGTCAAACTTCTCATAAGGCGGTGTTTCTATGTAAACAACCTGCTTATCACTATCATCCTTCGGTGCTAAGGTTTCAATAATATAACGGGCATTTTCCTCGCCATATTTATCAGCTAATTCCTGAAAACTCATGTTTATACCAAGAAAATGATGCGTTTCACTGTTTCTCATATAATTATCTCCATCCTGCATATATCCCCCTGAAGTCCACCTGCAGCTGGGCCTGTGACCGAAATGCCTGATGTAAGACTGTTTGGAACCAAGAAAAATTGTACAACAGTCATGGGCTCTGGGTATAACAACAGGGATCGTACCGGTTTTAAGCCCTACAACAGCATTTCCACATAGCCCGTATCCAAGTAGAATATGACTGAATATATCAGGGTCGGTATTGTCAATTTCCTTCTGTATTAGCTCTCTTAAATAGTTGGGATACTCATGGGACATTTTCATTGTGAAAACCACAAAAACATTATTTCTGCTCTTAAGAAGTGCTTCGTACATTTCGCGGCAAAAAACATCACAGCATATAAGTTTGTATCTCATATTAACCTTCCTTAGGAAACTGCTGATCTGTTATAAGTTTCAGCACTATTTGTTCTATTAATCCACTTACTTTATCAGTTCTTCAAGCAAACATATTGTATTCCTTTTTTAGAAAAATAGCAATGTTTTTCTACCAGGGCTAACACTGAAGATAAACTTAAAGGCAGGAATTATAATATGCTTAACTTATTCGACCTTTTAGACAATTCCAAAAAATATCTATTCACTTGCTGAAAAAATTACCTGCCTGGGTTCCAGCTGATCTTCGGTTGTTCCGATACCAAGCTGGCCATAATCATTCCTTCCCCATGCCCATACTGTACCGTCTTCTTTTAATACCATTGAAAAATACTCTCCGCCGTTTGCAGCTATCACTCTGTTAAGACCTTCAATTATCAGGGGTTCGTAAATGTTCTTCCAGAGTTCTGCTGCCAAGCTCTCCATGCTTGTTAATCCCCCACGAATATACCGTTCCGTCTTTTTTTACAGCCAAAAAGTGGGCATTACCCGCATGAACTGACATAACATCTTTGCTGCTGAATATCACTTCCGATCCATCACTTTTTCCCCATCTGGTTACATTCCCGTCATAATGAAGGCCAATTATTCCACTCCCAGTTCCGCAGACGCTCTTAACATTATGAATATTCCGGGCTTTTTCCGGATACCTGCAGTAAGGCTGCAGACTTCCGATATTAATAATATCAATATCATTCCTTCCCCACACCCAAACCTCTCCGTTCTTATCAACTGCAAGATAGTATCCGTTACCGACGGCTACAGATACTATATCTTTCACTTCTTTCACTTTCTTCGGAATGTCATGGATTTCCTCGTGAGAATTCCAGCCCCAGTCATATACGGTTCCGTCACTTTTTAAAGCTATATTATCATAACTGTTTGAATCAATTTCAATTATATCGGTAAGTTCCTTAATCGCCACCGGTAAAGTGTTTTCTCCGTAGTCTCTTCCTATAAAACCTTTATCACCAAAACTATATACCAGACCATCTTCACACAGTACGAAGGTACTTCTGAAGCCACACACAACAGATTTTGCATTAGTTATACCCGGAACGGGCTTTGGTACGCTTCTGTCTGTCGTGGTTCCATCCCCCAGCTGACCGTACTGGTTTCCTCCCCAGGTATACAGAACCCCTTTATTGTCAATTGCTGCCGCATGGGTTTCACCCGCTGATATTGCAACAATAATTATTTCCTCTTCATCAGAAATAGGGGCAGGAGTTACAGTAAAAGCGGGAGTTGGCTCAGGTGTTGGTGTTATTTTATCTTCTTCTGTCATCTGTGGCACTGCATGCTCTTTTGCCGGACTTGTTTCTGAGCCGGTAATTAAGGTTTTGTTTGGTTCAGTATTATCTTTATTATTCAAAACTGTTTCTGAATCTTGTTCCTGTGATTTGGCAGAATCTATCCGAAAGTTTAAATCTTCTCCATTTGCATTTGAGCTGTTAACCCCGCATCCGGTCAAATATATCAAAATTAAAGCAACTGAAAAATACAGAAGCATTTTTTTCTTCATCCTGGTTACCCCCTTACAGGTAAACTTTGTATGAACTGCAGGGATAAAGATTACCTTACCCCTGCATTATTTTAATTTTACTGCAAATTTAAAAGTATGTTCCACGTTTTTTCATCAGCTATACCTGTTACATCAATATCATACCCTTTTTCCCTGTAATCCCTCTTGAATTCCAGTAATGCCTTTTCTCGACAAATTTTTCTATAGCACGGTTAAGCAATGCTGTTATATTCTCGTCATATCTGTCGGAATAAATTATCAAACCTGCATATATACCAAGCTTTTGTTTAATAGCAAACAGTTTATCTGATTCATTCCAGTTCCACGAAATAGAATACTGGTTTTCCATTTCGGATTTGAATTCATCTAATAAACTACTTATCTTATCTGTTATTTTAATACTGCAATTTTGGTTTAACCCGGAAAATTCACTTCTTTCAATATTTTTTAAATCGTTTATAAAATCCTTCAGTAATGAATCAATTTTTTTTAATTCCTGTTCATTCTCCAAATCCAGTATTTTTTCAAAATATGTACTTATAATGGCATTTTCAGCTTCACTGTATACAAATTCGGATACAGAAACCAAATTATTGAATGCTTCCTGATACAGACTTAAACCTTCAAAATCATAAGAATAACCACTGTGTTCTCTTATACTGTAATCGTAGGCAAAAGAATTAATCGGTAACAAAGTTGAAATAATAGTAAATATAAGTATAATGGTTAGTCTTAATTTTAATTTTTGCATAAAAATCAACTCCATTTCTATTTTGTTATTATTAAGCTTTATTATGGTTTCTCTTTAAATGCATAAAATACGGAGTAATTAGGAGTGTCTGGTAGATAACAATTAAGTACAATTAAATGTAAGTTTGCAAATATTACCACATTAAGTATTTGTTGATATTGTATAGTAATATGTTTCATGTTTCAACAGAATTTCTTCAAGATGTATATTTATGTCAACGTATTTATATAATTCTTCAAATAGTATATGTTACCTGATATAAGACATTAATATTATGTGCATCCAGTTACAACACAATCCAGCTTTACTCATATTTAAAAATTTAAAATAAAAGAATATTAAAGACATGTAAAAAACTGAAGACAAAAAGTACGGTGGCTACTACGCGAATATCCAGATATGCCTGTTCATGAGGTTGTTAAGGCTTACCAAGGCCTGTTTATGTTAGTCTGGAAGTCGCTGGGATGTTATATTCTTTCTACTGAAAAGACGCAATATTTTCATTAAAAAAGTAATTATTGACATGGGTAAAATGAAATGCATATGTTATAATTTTTTTGTATTAATAACAATGAAAAAAGGTGGTTTAATTGCCTAAGATCTCAGTCCATACAGGGAATGAAAATAAAATTTTCCATGTGCCCGAAGGTATTAGCCTTTCGGATGCACTTAAAAGACAGGGCTTTTTATTAGAAACCCCATGTAATGGTAAAGGCATTTGCGGTAAATGCCGTGTGTTAATACATAATTCTGTTCCATATACATCCGAAGAAAAAACGCACCTGTCACCGTCAGACATTAATAAAGGTGTTCACCTGTCATGTATGGTAAAGGTTTATGATAATTTGGAGATTTCTTTGAATACCGATCAAAGGAATAGTTCAATTGTAACCGATGCAAATATTTCCGAAACTATTGGCAGGCCCGTAGTAAGAAAAACTTTTGTTAATCTGCCCCGCCCTTCTATCAGCGATCAAAGATCTGATGATGTACGCTTTATTTCATCTTTTAATGAAAATAATCTGTACAGCGGTTTTCAGAGTTTTTCCCTTTCCTTTCTCAGGGAACTTCCCGATATCCTAAGAGAAAAGGATTTTGATATAACCATAATAGATATTTCAGGAAGTGTAACCGGTGTTGAAAGCGGTAACACTGTTTCTAAAAATTTCGGAGTTGCAGTTGATATTGGAACCACAACCCTTGCTGCATATCTGTATGATTTAAACACAGGAAAACAAATGGCTGTATCATCCAAATTAAACCCGCAAAAAAAGTATGGTGCCGACGTTATATCCAGGATAGAATATTCTTCAAAAGGCAAGGAAAATCAAGCTGAAATGGCCTTAATTATACGAAATGCGCTTAATGATCTGATACAACAATTAGTAACTGCAGCAGGGATACATCATACAGATATTTACGCGGTAACGCTGTCGGGGAATACCACAATGCTGCATCTTTTGCTTGAACTTCCCTCGGCTAATATTGCCTCTGCTCCTTTTATTCCCGTACTGCTATCAGGACTTACTTTAAAACCCTGCGACCTTGAACTTAACATAAACCCTAAAGGAAGGTTGTTTGTACTGCCCTCGGTTTCTGCATATATAGGCTCAGATACAACAGCAGCGGTGCTCTCCACTGGAATGCACAAAAATACCGAAATTTCTCTCCTTATTGATATTGGTACTAACGGGGAAATTGTTATTGGCAACAATTCTTTCTTATATGCATGTTCAACTGCAGCAGGTCCGGCTTTTGAAGGTGCCAATATATCGTGTGGCATTGGCAGTGTTGATGGCGCAATAAGCGCTGTTTCAATTGCTGATAATGGTACATTGAAAATTGATACAATTGGGGGATATAAACCTATAGGAATATGTGGTTCAGGCTTAATTGATGCAGTCGCATGTATGCTGAAAATTGGTGTAATGGATGAGACCGGCCGCATTCTGGATGATGAAGAGTTGCCTGATAATGCAAAGATATACAGCAACAGACTGATTAAGATAAACAATCAGAAGGCCTTTTTACTGGTTCGGGCAAGTAACACGATCCACGGTGAAAATATATACATATCTCAAAAAGACATCCGTGAACTACAGAATGCAAAAGCTGCAATTGCTGCAGGTATTAACATACTTATCGATGAAATCCGCTCGGATGTCGATGATATTAAAAATGTATATCTTTCAGGAGGTTTTGGAAGTTTTATTAATATCGACAGTGCAATAACCATAGGTCTTTTGCCAAAAGATTTATCGGGAAGAACAAAACCGGTTGGGAATGCTGCCGGTGCAGGAGCAATTTACACGCTGCTTTCAGCAGAGAATCTTTCAGATATATGTGCAATTGCAAAGCAAATAAAATACCTGGAATTATCAGCAAGATTAGATTTCACCTATCAATACACAGAAAATATGTTTTTTGGTTCCGACATATAAAGTATTAGGAATTACAAAAAAACATAAATTTTTTCAATATCCAACCCTGCATCATGTGTATGATCTTAAGTATAAGCTTAAATTCTAAACATCTTCATATAAGGGGATAAATTATGAGAAACGACCTGGGCTTTGATTACGACAAGGCCGTTGAAGCAGTGCAGCATTACAGTAATGTTATTAAATTACCTGTATTTTTAATAGACGACAGCGGAAAAGTTATTTATTCTTCACTTGCTGGAAAAATGTTTTGCGGGTTTTGTACCGAGTTTTCAGCTGACGGCAAGACAAAGGAATTGTCTGAAAATAAGAAGAGCCCAAAATTTGACTGCAGAAGCGTGCATCTATACGGAAGTTATCAGGCCGAAAGGTTTGGAGGAAAATATGTTTTCTTTTGCCCTTTAGGGATGGTACATTGGGCTTCGCCAATTACAATTGAGGGTATGATGAAAGGTGCCATATTGGGAGGGCCTGTTCACATGATTGAGCCTGAAGAATTCCTGATAGCCGATATTTTCAAAAAGTACTTCGATAACGAAGAATTATCAAAGGCAATCAGTTTTTCAAAATCAATTCCCGTAACAGGTACCGAGCTTGTCAACAGCATGTCCGAGCTGCTTAGAATGGTAACATTCTATCTGTCGGATTCTTCAAGACACCAGTACGATGTTGACCAGGAAGTGCAGAAGCAGGCAGCCGATATATCAGAGCACATACAAAAGCTGAAAAAAATCTCAAGCAGCGGTGAAAATATATCCCCCTATCCTATTAAAAAGGAAGGGGAATTGTTAAGCGCAATTTCAATGGGAAACAAACCTATGTCTCAGAAGCTTTTAAATGAAATACTCGGACATATTTTCTTTACATCAGGAAATGATTTTGAATTAATCCGCGCTCGTGTGCTTGAACTTGTTGTGTTATTGTCCCGGGCAGCTCTGAAAGGCGGAGCTGAGATTGAGCAAATATTCGGTTTAAACTACCAGTACCTTAATCAGATTTATGGTTTTTGTGACCTGGAAGAACTTACAATGTGGCTTTCCAGAATTATGGAGCGTTTTACCGATCATGTGTTCAATCTGGCTAATGTAAAAAATAAAGACGTAATATTTAAATCCATTGACTTTATCAGTAAAAACTACATGAAAAAAATAACCCTTGAAGATGTAGCTGCTTATGTTTATTTAAGTCCTTCATACTTCAGCAAAATTTTTAAGGAAGAAATGGATGTGAACTTTAACGCTTATCTGAATTATGTGCGTATTGAAATGAGCAAGAAGCTTTTGTTGGATCCATCCATTTCGATGGTGGAAGTTTCAAATCTGGTTGGATTTGAAGATCAAAGTTATTTTTCCAAAGTGTTTAAGAAAATGACCGGAATAAGCCCGAAAAAGTACCGGGAAAACAGGGGTAATGTTTAATGGAATATCATGCAGAAATGCTTGATAATAAATGTTTTGAGGTGATTCTATGGAATTGTTAAGAGAAATTTCTGAAAATTTGCAAAAGGGCAGAGCCAAGAATGTTAAGGAATTGGTTCAAAAAGCCATTGACGAGGGAATTGAAGTCAACAGAATTCTTGAAGAAGGCTTGTTGCACGGAATGAGCATCATCGGTGAGAAGTTTAAGAATAACGAAGTGTACGTTCCTGATGTACTTATTGCAGCCCGTGCAATGAATACCGGAACAGAATTGCTAAAACCTCTTCTTGTAAGCTCAGGTGTTAAAGCCAAGGGCAAAGTAATACTGGGCACAGTTAAGGGTGACCTGCATGATATCGGGAAAAACCTTGTGCGCATGATGATGGAAGGGAAAGGCCTTGAGGTAATAGATCTGGGCGTTGATGTTCCTGCCGAAAGATTTATAGAAGCAGCCATGGAAAACAATGCAGATATTATTGCATGCTCAGCCCTTTTAACCACCACAATGATTGAAATGGAAACCATCGTGCAAAAAGTTAAGGAATCCCCATTGGCTGGAAAGGTCAAAATAATGATTGGTGGTGCACCTGTAACCGATAATTTCCGTGCCACAATTGGTGCAGACATATATACTCCGGATGCTGCGACAGCAGCAGAAGCTGCACTGAAGGTCTGCCTGGCATAAGTAATAAATTAATTATAAGTTTAACTGCCCATAAAGTTTTTATAACAAATCCCTGTCAGATAGAGTTATATGCATTCTCTATCTGACAGGGTCGAAAAGATTGCAATATATGTTTTATCTTATGAAATTCTTTAACAGGGTGAACTTACTGCTGCTCAAATATTTTTTTCACCGCCCAGTAAGACAATTTGGGCTTTCTATATTCATTTACAAGACCCTTATTGTTAAAGCCTCTTGCCCTTGTTAAACCTACTTCTTTTGAAGTACGCACGTCACAATATTGCCATATGTAGCAGCCGGCAATAGCAGGATCATTATAAAAAAGTTTCAAAGTATGGCTTAACAGTTTTTCCTGGTAATTTTCAGACCATTTTACACATTCAAAGGTATCCTCTCCATATAGTGCCGCCGTTCCAAACTCTGATATTATAATAGGCTTATCATCCAGCTTGTCTTTCTTAAGCCTGTTTTTAAAATCACTAAGGAAGCTTTCCCAGGTTTCAATCTCACCATAATACCATCCAAAATATTGATTTATAGAGATTATATCCACCAAAGAGAAACAGATATCGGTCATGGGATGGTATGAAGCATACGAAATAAGTCTGGTATTATCCAAACTCCTGACTTTATTTGCAAAGGCTTTTGTTATATCATATCCTGCATTGGTGTAGGTAGCTATTTCATTATGTAAACCCCATATTATAATGCAGGGATGGTGATAATCCCTTTTAATCATTTCTTCAAACATTGTTAATCCTCTTTCATCTTATCCACTTCGTTATCTTGTGTCATCCTATTACCCTCCTAAAATATAAAAACCAAATAGTCAATGCGCCGTACCAAACAAGTCCTGTGATGAATACTGCTACCCCAAGGGTTCCCGCTACCGCCAGCAGGCTTAGCGCCAGCGAAAGGGATATTCCCATTAGTACCAGCTTTCTGTATTCACCCAATTACTTCCAGTATTCATCTGTTGACGTTATATGTAAATATTTCCAACCTTCAATATCTTAGTTAATATAAGATATTTGCTGTTTATTACCGTTTAAATCAGTATATTGGACTAATGAGTGATTCTGAAAACCATCGAATTTAGGCATATGTAAAAAATCCAAATCATCTGAACTGAGTATTAATTGATCGTTTTTGTCGACAACTTTCCCATTATTACATAACAGGACTTACTTTCCATAATGAGCCTTTGCCTATTCTATATAAAAAATATTTTACCATTTATACTTTTTATGTTATATAAACTATTAAATTGGGTGTCAAGAAAATAACCTGTCATAAAAATCAGATGATGTTGATTATTCTCCGGGAAATTTAACATAGATTTTACATTCCCATGTCTTTTTTCTTTACACTTCTTATGTATTCTTAACTCATACAAAAATAAAGGAGAATGATGAATATGAAGAAAAAGATGTGTATATTTTCGGTGGCATTTATGGTTTTAATTGCATTAGTAGGCTGCAACACAAATGGACAAGCGAGCAATAACAACATTGACAACAGCAATCCCGACAGCTTTGATTCTGCGAAAGAAATAACTGTAATATCCCGTGAGAGTGGCTCGGGTACAAGGGGTGCTTTTATTGAATTGTTGGGAATTGAAGAAAAGGATGAGAACGGCAATAAGAAAGACCGTACTACAGACGAAGCGGTTATTTCCAACAGCACATCGGTTGTAATGACATCTGTGGCCAGTAATCCATATGCAATTGGTTATATCTCTCTGGGTTCACTAAACGATACAGTTAAGGCTGTTAAAGTGGATGGAATTGAGGCAACTGTTGATAACATCAAAAATGGTTCTTATATAGTTTCACGCCCCTTTAACATTGCGGTAAGGGAAGATGTACCTGATTTGGCAAAGGACTTTATAAACTTTATTTTAAGCACAGAAGGACAAAAGATTGTTGAAGAAAACGGATACATTTCGGTATCGGCCGAAGAAGGTTACAGCAGTACGAAACTATCGGGAAAAATTGTTGTGGCAGGCTCGTCTTCAGTAACACCGGTTATGGAAAAATTGAAGGAAGCCTATCAGAAATTTAATCCCAATGCTGAGATTGAAATTCAACTAAGCGATTCTTCCACTGGAATGAATTCTGCAATAAACGGGACTTGTGACATTGGTATGGCCTCAAGAGAGCTTAAAGACAGTGAACTTGAAAAAGGTCTTATACCTACAGTAATTGCGATGGACGGTATTGCAATTATTGTAAACAATGAAAATACCGTAGATAACCTGACAAAAGAACAGATAAAATCCATCTATATTGGAGAGGTATTACGCTGGAGTGAAATTACAGATTAATTAAACAGGTGAAAATATATAATCATTCAATTAAACTTATGAGTTTTATTTTATCAGGGAGTCAATATGAAAAGATATAAAGAACAAATAATGAGAATCATTTTTTTACTGGCAGCTTGTACATCAATTATATGTGTTGTACTAATCTGCTTATTTCTTTTTATTAACGGTATACCTGCAATTGGGAAAATTGGAATAAAAGAATTTCTTGCGGGATCAGAGTGGAAGCCGGGTGATACGCCCTCTTCCTATGGTATTCTGCCAATGATACTTGGAAGTATATATGTTACTGCAGGATCAATTATTTTAGGTGTACCAATCGGTGTTTTAACAGCCATATTCATAGCAAAGTTTTGCCCGGACAAAATTTTAAAATGGCTAAAACCTGCTATTGATCTTCTGGCAGGAATCCCGTCGGTGGTATATGGTTTTTTTGGTATTGTGGCATTAGTTCCTGCAGTAAGAAATACTTTTGGCGGGAACGGAAACAGTATGCTGACAGCTTCAATTTTACTCGGAATAATGATTCTTCCAACCATTATAAGCGTGAGCGCAGAAGCAATTAATGCGGTACCCGAAAGCTATTACGAAGGAAGCCTGGCCCTTGGAGCAAGCCATGAAAGAAGCGTTTTTTTCACGGTACTGCCGGCTGCAAAATCCGGGATAACGGCAGCAGTTATTCTTGGAATAGGAAGGGCTATTGGCGAAACAATGGCGGTTATCATGGTTTCGGGCAATCAGTCAAGAATGCCCTCAGGGATGTTAAAGGGTATCAGAACCCTTACGGCTAATATAGTTATTGAGATGGGATATGCAACCGATCTGCACCGCGAAGCACTTTTTGCCACCGGTGTTGTGCTGTTTGTGTTTATTCTTATTATCAATATACTGTTTTCGCTGTTAAAAAGGAGGAATAACTGATGAAAAAAAACGGGAATAAATTTAAAGTTCTGAAATCAAAATTTCTTTCTTATAAAAGAAGTCCCCTGTCATTGGTACTCTCCCTCCTTGTTACGGTGTCTGCCTGTATCACATTTTTTATTCTGTTATTCATTATAGGGTATATATTAATAAATGGCATCCCGCATATAAGCATCAATTTATTTGAATGGGAGTATAACTCGACAAATGTTTCTCTTATGCCGGCTTTGATTAATACCATACTAATGGTGTTTTTATCGCTGATAATTGCCGTTCCTTTTGGAGTATTTACTGCAATTTATCTGGTGGAGTACACAAAAAGTGACAATAAATTGGTAGGGATTATACGGGTAACTGCCGAAACTTTGTCGGGTATTCCGTCCATTGTCTATGGCCTTTTTGGCTTTTTATTTTTTGTTACAACCTTAAAATGGGGAATTTCGCTTATATCAGGAGCCTTTACCGTCTCTATTATGGTGCTTCCGCTGATTATGCGCACCACCGAAGAAGCCTTGAAGGCGGTACCCAGCACGTATCGTGAAGGCAGTTTCAGTTTGGGAGCCGGGAAGCTTAGAACGGTTTTCCGTATTGTCCTCCCCGCTGCATTCCCAGGCATCCTGTCAGGAATTATACTTGCCATTGGGAGGATTGTTGGTGAAACGGCTGCTTTAATTTATACTGCCGGTACGGTTGCAGAAATACCTTCGGGAAAAGATTTTTTATTTGATTCCACACGAACCTTGTCTTTGCATATGTACGCTTTATCCAGCGAAGGGCTTTATACAAACCAGGCCTATGCAACGGCGGTGGTACTACTGGTTATGGTTCTTTTCTTTAACTGGTTATCCGGAGTATTAGCAAAAAGAATAATGAAAGGAAATTAGACATGCATAAAATTATGATAGAAAGTTTAAACCTGTTTTATGGTAATTTCCAGGCACTGTACGATATAAGTATGAATATTCAGGTAAACGAAATAACAGCACTAATCGGTCCGTCAGGCTGCGGGAAATCCACCCTGCTGAAAACCCTTAACCGGATGAATGTTCTCGTTCCCGACTGCCGTATAACAGGTAAAGTGTTATTGGATGGAGAAGATATTTATGGTGATATTGATGTGAACATGCTTCGTAAACGGGTAGGAATGGTTTTCCAAAAGCCCAATCCATTTCCTATGAGTATTTATGACAATATAGCATATGGGCCCAGGACTCACGGTATCAAGTCGAAATCAAAGCTTGATGAGATTGTTGAGAGTTCATTGCGAAAGGCCGCAGTTTGGGAAGAAGTTAAAGACAGACTGAAAAAAAGTGCCCTGGGACTTTCGGGTGGTCAGCAACAAAGAATATGTATTGCCAGGGCTTTAGCAGTAAACCCTGAAGTTCTGTTGATGGATGAACCAACATCTGCTTTGGATCCCGTTTCAACCTCTAAAATTGAGGATCTTATAATCGAATTGAAAAATAATTATACTATTATTATAGTAACACATAACATGCAGCAGGCAGTACGAATATCCGACAAAACAGCATTTTTTCTGCTTGGGCATCTGGTTGAATACGACGATACCGAGCAGTTATTCTCGATGCCAAAAGATAAACGCACCGAAGACTATATAACGGGGAGGTTTGGATAATGAGGTACAGGTTTGATGAACAGCTTGATAACCTTAATCAGGCATTAATACAAATGGGAGCCTTATGTGAAGAAGCAATAGAGAATTCATCCAAAGCGCTTATGACCGGAAATCTGGATCTGGCTAAAACAGCCATACTGGTTGATGAGAAAATTGACCGCAAGGAACGGGAAATTGAAAACCTTTGTCTAAGGCTTCTCCTTCAGCAACAGCCTGTTGCAAGGGATTTAAGGCTAATTTCAGCTGCTCTGAAAATGATAACCGACATGGAAAGAATCGGGGACCAGGCAGCAGATATTTCAGAAATTATAACCATTGGAAAAATTCGTGCAGAAAATGGTACACTATTAATAGGTGAAATGGCAAAGGCCACCATTAAGATGGTTACCGAAAGTATTGATGCTTTTGTAAACAGAGATTTGGAGCTTGCATTGACTGTTATTGATTATGATGACGTTGTCGATGATCTTTTTAGCAAGGTAAGAAATGAACTGATAAAAAGGATTGAAAACAAAAAAATATATGGCGAATATGCCATAGCTCTTCTTATGATAGCGAAATATTTCGAGAGGATTGGCGATCATGCCACTAATATTGCCGAATGGGTTGAATTCGCAATTACCGGCACACATAGAGGAGAAAGAGACTCATGATTTACTGTGTTGAAGATGATCCCAATATCAGAGAGCTTATTATTTATACACTTAAAACAGGCGGATTTGAAGCAAAAGGGTTTTCAGATTCAATAAGCTTTTTTAATGAAATGAAAACAAAGTTTCCGTCTTTGATACTATTGGATATCATGCTTCCGGGTACCGATGGTTTAACAATTTTAAAAAAGCTTAAGGAAAATGCCGCTACAAGTGATATCCCTGTTATTATGCTTACAGCAAAAGGGACCGAGTTTGATAAGGTACAAGGGCTTGATATGGGCGCTGATGACTATATTACCAAGCCCTTTGGTGTGCTGGAGCTAATCTCACGCGTTAAATCGGTATTAAGAAGAGTGGAGCCAAAAACAAAAAATAATGTGTTAAAAGCCGGTGATATAACCATGGATACTGCAAAACGTATGGTTATGGCGGGAAATACAGAAATAAAGCTGACTGCAAAGGAGTTTGAACTTTTATATTACTTAATGTCCAACGTAGATATTGTACTTACCCGTGATAAGTTGCTGGATAAAATCTGGGGATTTGATTTCGAAGGTGAAACCAGAACTTTGGATGTACATATCCGTTCCCTTAGAAAAAAACTTGGAAAATACGGCAAAGCAATTGAAACGGTCCGGGGTGTCGGATATCGGATAGGAGCCTTATAATGAAGCGAAAAATATTTAATAACATGGTTACTCTATCCTTTGTTATTGTCTTTATGACTTCAGCTTTAATATGTGTTGTGTTATACAAGCACAATTTTAATTCAATGAAGCAACAAATAAAGGGTACGGCATTATTTGTAGCTTCATTACTCAACACAGGTACCGATGAATCATATCAGCTTACCGACACACTGCACAGTATTAGTGACCGCATAACAATTATTGCAAATGATGGTACTGTTTTATTTGATAATATAACTGATATTAAAGATATGGAAAATCATCTTGATCGCCCCGAGGTAAAATCAGCTTTGGAAACAGGGTCGGGAGAAACTGTCCGTGTGTCGGGTACAATAGGAAAACAGACATATTACTATGCAATTAAGCTTAATGACGGTTTGATTCTGCGTCTTTCTTTTACATCAGATACCGTATATTCAACATATTTTAACATGTTACCATACATATTATTAATTGCACTAATTGTTATTGTAATATCAATGGTCATGGCTGTTAACCAGTCAAAACAGCTTGTTGCCCCAATCAATTCAATTAATTTGGATAAACCGACGGAAAATATTATATATGACGAATTATCACCTTTATTACTGAGAATTAATTACCTGAGAAGGAATCTGGATAAGCAGATAATTGAAGCAAAAGAGCAGCAGAAGCAATTTGAAACCATCACCAACAACATGTCAGAGGGACTTATCATTTTAGACAGGAAAGGGGCAATACTTTCAATAAACCCAAGCGCAGTAAATTTATTGGGATCTTCAGGCGGCAAATATACCGGAAGGAATATATTAACCCTTAACCGCAGCTACAATTTTCAGCAAATTATTGATAAGGTTCTTAAGGGGAACTCGTCGGAAGATATCATAACAAAAGAGGAAAGAAGCATTAAAATCTGGACAAATCCTGTTGTAAAAGAGGGCGAAATACACGGAGCAATTATGATTCTTCAGGACGTTACCGAAACTCAAATGGCAGAAGATTTCAGGCGCGAGTTTTCTGCTAATGTCTCCCATGAACTTAAATCACCCCTCACAGTTATAACGGGGTTTGCTGAGCTTATAAAAAACAATATGGTCAATAGCGATGATATTCCCGAATTTGCCAAACGGATATATACCGAAGCAAAAAGGCTTTTAAAACTGGTAGAGGACATTATAGTGATTTCAAGGCTTGATGAAGGAGAAAATGATTTAGCCACCGAGGAAATTAATTTACTTGAAGTAGCTGAGAATACCGCAAAAAGACTCAACGAGATGGCGGCAAAAAAAGGAGTGTCTATGACGGTAACCGGAGAAGCTGTTTCAATTAATGGAGTCTACAGGCTAATTGAAGAACTGGTGTACAACCTCTGCGATAATGCCATTAACTATAACAGGAATAATGGAAAAGTAATAATTTCTGTAGTAAAAAGAAATAATAAAGCCGTATTGAAGGTAGAGGACACTGGAATTGGTATCCCTAAAGAACATTGGCACAGAATTTTCGAAAGGTTCTACCGTGTTGATAAAAGCCATTCAAAAGAAACCGGAGGCACAGGCCTTGGTCTTTCAATTGTAAAACACTCAGCACGGTACCACAATGCTAAAATAAGTCTTTACAGTGTTGTAGGGAAGGGTACAACAATAACTGTCTCCTTCCCCTTATAATCGGTTATTTTCACATTTTACCTGCTCTGCAGATTACAGGCATAATCTCAGTATATCAATAATTTCCTTCTTGCCGTATTCAATATATCCTGGCAAAATACGCTCACCGTAATTTGTGCATTTTTCAGCCATCTCTTCTATACTGTCTTCTGTAATATTAAGTTCACCAAGAGTTGTTGGCATGCCAATCTCCTTAAAAAAGCTTTCTGTTGCTTCAATACCTGCAATTGCAGTATTTTCAGGGTTTGCATAATCCATTTCGCAGTTCCATACCCTTACTGCGTACTGGCAGAACCTTGGGATATTATACTTGTACGCATATTTCATCCATGCCGGAAAAACAACTGCCAGCCCTGCTCCGTGGGCAACCTCTTCAAACATTCCGCTAATCTCATGCTCTATCTGATGAGAAACCATAAAGTAATCCCGTCCAAGGCCTGTTAACCCGTTATGCGACAGGCTTCCCGCCCACATAAGTGTGGCTCTTGCCTCGTAGTCCTCAGGGTTTTTCAGTGCTGCCCTGCCGGCCTGAATTGTTGATTTCAGCACAGCTTCGGCAATGCGGTCGGTAACCTCTGCTTCGCCCTTTAGAGTAAGATACCGCTCAGCAGTATGCATCATTATATCCACAATTCCGCAGGCAGTCTGATAGGGTGAAACCGTGAAGGTTAATTCAGGGTTTAATATTGAGAACAGCGGCCTGTTTAATTCTGAATTAAACCCTCTTTTAAGCTTCAATTCTTCGTTTGTAATAACAGTTGATGTGCTGGTTTCACTGCCTGTTGCAGATAATGTCAGAATGGTTCCAACGGGCAGTGCGCGTTCGGGTTCTTTCTTTTTGGCAAAGAACAGCCACGGGTCGCAGTCATTTACGGCACCTAAAGCTATCGCCTTTCCGGAATCAATAGCGCTTCCCCCTCCAACTGCCAACACAAGCTCAACATTTTCTTTCCTGCATATTTCTATTCCCTTTTTAACCAGTCCAAGAATCGGGTTGGGCTGTGCTCCGCCAAGCTCAACAAAATCTATTTCTGCATCGTTCAGAGACTTTACCACTTCATCATATAATCCAATTTTCTTTATACTTCCTCCGCCATAATGAAGAAGTACTTTTTTAAAGCCATATCCCTTAATAATTTCACCAACATGTTTTTGCTGGTCACGGCCGAAGAACACCCGTGTAGGACAGTAAAACTCAAAATTATTCATCTCTCACCTTTCCCTTCCTTTCATTATACGTTTATCTGCTCAACAACATTGTATTGCAACAGAATGAATTACGCAAGCAGGAACGTTTTACCCTGTTTTACCATT
>JAAYNA010000064.1 GCA_012521105.1 Clostridiaceae bacterium | reverse complement strand
AATAACAACCTTACATCCCATTTGTCTCCATCCCCGCTTAACATTTTCTGTTTATTATTGAACATATCTTAATATCATTATTTTACTTAACTGCTCGGGAAAAGTCTTAATAGAGATTGCTGAAATAGAAAAATATTAACATATATTGCGCTGTACTGTTTTCCTTAGCTAATACGTTACCTTATAGTTAAGAAATGGTTATAAAGCGCGGTGTTTCCGACACTGCACTGATATCTTTACGTTATCTGTCACCAGACAGGTTTGCACCGATATCTGCAATATGCTAAAATGAATTTGTTCATATCATTTATTTAGTCTGGAGATTGTCAATGGAAAAAAAGCTGGAATACACGCGTGTGCCAGATTTTAGAATAAGTTACAGTGAAACCAGAATTAATAAAGCAACATCAATTCATCACCATCACGACACATATGAGATCGTTTTGTTTATTAATGCCGATTTGCAGATTTTCATTAAAGATTATGAATACAAAATCAATAATTGGAATTTATTTTTTATCAATGAATATGACATACATTATATCATGTATAACGCAACCCCTAATTATATCCGCTATGTAATACATTTTAAAAGGGATTATATTCTTCCGGCGCTTAAAGCATTGAATATGGAAGGAATCCTCAGTCAGCTGGCATCTGCAGCTTATAAAAAAACCCATCTCAATCTGAAGGACAGAACCGAGATTTTAGCATTATTCGAGGCAATCCATAAAGCAACAGGATATGGGCATGAGCCTTACGATGAAACATCCAAAGCCCGGGTTTTGTCCAATCTCGTACTGCTCCTGATCAAACTGCGGGAACTGTTGCAGCCCGAAAAACCTTCTGAGTTGCTTACAAAAAATGACATTTTTGTTCAAAAGGTTATCAGATATATTGACGAAAACTTTGCGAAGCCAATCACACTGGCAGAGTTAAGCAACAGTCTGTATGCAAACAAGTACTATTTATGCCATCTGTTCAAACGGAAAACCGGATTAACTGTAATGGATTATGTTCAGCACAGAAGGGTCATAGAAGCTCAGAAACTTTTAAAAGACACTGACAAGGACATAATAAGCATTTATTATGAATGCGGATTCAACAACGTACAGCACTTTTACCGGGTTTTCAAAAAAATATCAAAAATTACTCCTTATCAATACAGAAAGCTGCACAGAGAAGATTAGTAAAACGCCCCGGAAATATAATCCCCGGGGAGTTTTTAAACAGTTTATTTTGCATATAGCGGTCCGAAGTTTTTACATGCTCTGAAATCTGCACCTTCAAGATCTTCGGTTCCAAATGCTGTCCAGGCGCTTGGCCTGAATATTTTACTGCTGTCAACATTATGCATGCATACAGGTATTCTTAACATAGATGCCAATGTAATCAAATCAGCACCAATATGACCGTAACTGAATGCACCATGGTTTGCACCCCAGTTTGCCATAACAGAATAAACATCCTTAAATGCACCCTTACCGGTAAGCCTTGGAGCAAACCAGGTTGTTGGCCATGTCGGATCTGTCCGTTTATTTAAAGTATCGTGTACATGTTCCGGCAAATCTATGGTATATCCTTCAGCAATCTGCAGGACAGGGCCCAAACCTTTAACAAGATTCAGCCTGGTCATTGTTATCGGCATTCCGCCACGGCTCAGGAAGTTTGAAGAGAAACCGCCTCCTCTGAAGTAACCTGCGTTGGCCGGGCACCACTTAGTAGCATCCAGGCATTTCTTTGCTTCTTCGGAAGTTATTTCCCACCAGGGCTTCATTACAGGTTGACCATCCATTGTTTGTTCACCTGTACCGTCTAATGCTGCAGAACCTGAATTTATAAGGTGGATAAAGCCATTTTCACCATATCCTTCAGGTGTATACCCTGTAACACGCTTAACAGCCTCAGGGCTCCAGTAGGTACGCACATCTGCAAAAACCTGAGCGGTATTTGTTAATAAATGGCCAAATAGCATTGATACACCATTCAGGCTGTCATTTTCTGTTGCAATAAGATATGGCTGACGAATTCCTGTCCAGTCAAAGGAACTGTTAAGAATTGCCTCGGCAAAATCTGCATTTGGGAAATGGTCGGTCCACTGCCGTTGGCCTTGAAAACCTGCTAAAATTGCATTGTGACCGTTTGCTTCTTCGCCAAATCCAAGTTCTTTCAGCTTTGGATTACCAACCATTAAATCCTTTGCAATCATGGCCATTTTCACACAGAATTCCCATTCCTCATCCAGTTTTTCTCTGGACTTCCGTAATTCGGGAGGATTGTTGTCGAATCCTTCATGACAGTTCTCCTTAACCCACTTTAGGGCTTTCTCGAACTCGTCCTTATCGTATATGCCCTCTTTTATTCTCCTTATAAATTCAGATAAGTCTTTATATTCAACTCTCATGCCCAGGTAATCCTCAAAAAAGTCGGGATTTACCATGGAACCGGCAATACCCATTGAAACTGTGCCCATGGCCAGGTATGACTTTCCTTTCATTGTGGCAACTGCCAGCGCTGCCCTGGCAAAGCGTAACAGTTTTTCTTTAACGTCATCGGGTATGGTTTGATCTCCGGCATCCTGCACATCTCTGCCGTAAATACCAAAAGCCGGCAAACCTTTCTGGTTATGTGCAGCCAATACAGCAGCCAGATACACTGCTCCGGGACGTTCTGTTCCGTTGAATCCCCAAACAGCTTTTATTGTGTGGGGGTCCATATCCATTGTTTCTGAACCATAACACCAGCATGGTGTTACAGAAATAGTTACGGCAACTCCTTCTTGCTTGAATTTCTCAGCACATTTTGCAGCTTCAGCAACTCCTCCAATAGTAGTGTCTGCAATAACACATTCAACGGGTAATCCGTTTGCATGTCTTAAATTATCTTCCAATAATCTTGCACAGGCTTTTGCCATGTTCATGGTTTGGTCCTCAAGGGATTCCCTGACTCCACGCCTTCTACCGTCAATAATAGGTCTTATACCGATTTTTGGTAACCTGCCAATAAGTCTGTTTTCAGGCTTTTGTACTTCCATAATAATAAACCTCCTGCTTATTATACGTATTGTATTTAAATTATTATTGGCTATATTTTCTTAATAATATCTTTATACTTTCCATAAGCTTCATCCCATATATCTGCATTCACGGGCTGATACTCTTCTGTAGGGAATGAACGTTTTACAACTTCTCTTGCCTGATTTAAATCATCAACTTCTTTCAGAGCAATAAGCTGAGACATAATATTGCCAATAGCGGTAGCTTCTACCGGTCCTGCTGTTACAGGGCGGTTTAAAACATCTGCAGTATACTGGCTCAGCATTGTATTCTTGCAACCACCACCTACAATATGAAGAACAGGAACTTTGCTTCCGGTTATTTCTTCCAATCCTTCAACCGCACTTCTGTATTTCATTGCAAGGCTTTCCATCACTATTCGTATAATGCTCCCTTTATCCGAAGGTACATGCTGTCCCGTCTTCCTGCAGTAATCAATAACCTTATCAGGCATATTTCCCGGGCTGTAAAATGTGTCATAATCCACATCAATAAATGCCTGGAACGGTTTTGCAGCATCAGCAAGAGCATCCATTTCATCATAGCTTATCTCAATACCCTGTTTTCTCCATGCCCTTCGACACTCCTGGTATACCCATAGACCCATAATATTCGATAACAGGCGTACCGTTCTGTTAATACCACCTTCATTGGTATAATTCAGTTCCAGGGTTTTATCACTAATGACCGGCTTTTCTCTTTCGGTACCAAGCAATGACCATGTTCCACTGCTGATGTACGCATCATTGCTGTCTTCAAGGGGAGCTGATATAACAGCAGAGGCTGTATCGTGACTTGCAACTGCTATTACCGGAATTTCCTTAACTCCCAGTTCGTCCTGTACCGATTGTCTGAGTGTTCCAACCCGAGTACAGGGATCTGTTATTTCGGGCAGAATCTGTACAGGTATTCCCAGTTCGTTCAGTAAATCATAAGCCCAGGTTCCCCTTCCTGCCAGAAGCATTTGAGAAGTGGACGCAATGGTAAATTCACAGGCTTTATTACCGGTAAGGAAAAATGTGAGCAGATCTGGTATGAAAAGTAAAGTTTCGGCATTTTCCAGCAGTGTTGATTTATTTTTGACCATTTCAAGCAGTTGATATAATGTATTAAATTTTTGGAAAGCAATACCCGTATCATTATAAATTCTTTCGCGGCTGACTGTTTTCAAAGCTTCATCTATCATTCCATCGGTACGGGAATCTCTGTAATGAAATGGGTTTCCAAGTAAAACATCGTTTTTATCCAAAAGGCCGAAATCCACACCCCAGGTATCTATTCCAATACTGTCGATACTTCCGTCTGTTTCCTTATAACCTTTCAGTATACCCTGTTTTAACTCGTGATAGAGTCTTAATATATCCCAATACAGACTCTCCCCCACTATTACAGGCTCATTGGAAAAGCGGTGGATTTCTTTTAATGTTAGTTTTTCTCCGTCAAAACTTCCTAAAATAGCTCTTCCGCTGCTGGCTCCGTAGTCAAAGGCAAGAACATACTTCATCCCCATTACCTCCTCCAGATCTTAATTGCTATATTTCTATAATACTCTATGCGCTCGTTCAAATCCATAAATATTTCATCAGATTCCTTTGAAAACATGGCTTTGTCAAGAGCATCCGTTGCTGCTGTTTCATGACCTATTAAAGCCCAGGTGGAATCTGTAAGGTTTTTAAATTCCGGGTCCTTCAGGGCTTCACAAATAAATTTCTGCCTGGGTGAGTTAATATCCTCACCACTTATTTGAAACATTTCATGCTTATCGCATAATGCTTTTACTCTTCTAAGCTGCTTTTGCGTATTTCTCGAAGGCATATAGGTAACTGCTCTGAATCCAAGTCTCTTCAGCTCGTCAAATAATAAATCTATATAATCGTCTTCAAATTTCTGGGTTTTCTTATCTCCTGTTACCGAATCACCAACATCACCAAGATATGCATAGGCTGATATTGCTCCTGTTTCATTGCAAAGGTTTATGAATTCCTCAACAGGTGGACATTCGGACGTAGCAGGAATGTAAAACTTTTCCACAAGATGGCTTTTTAAAACACCAAGTAAATCATATTCGTAAAAACTGTTACTTTCATCTGAAAGATATGATTCAATCTTTTGAGACAGAGGAATCTGAAGTTTTTCCTTGATAAACTCTACAGTTTTGCTGCCTTTACCGATTGAAGCCAGAATTTTTTCCGAAAGCACATACAAAAGGTGCCTTTCGGTTATCGTCCCGCCGTCATGGGCCATTGAGGCAGGCACAATATCCTTGTCAAAATCTATGGATATGCCGTATTCCGACATCATTTTATTTATGTTTTCAACCATGGCCCGGTTTCGTTTATTACGCTCTTCCTGATAAGGCTTTATAAACTGACTCACTTTTTCTAACCGAGTATGGGGTATTCCATGCATTGCCACATAGGCAATTCCTTTTTGATCCGGATTGTTAATGCGCTTATCACCGAGCTTTGTTCCGGACATATCAACCCTTAATTCCATTCCTACAGTTGTGGCCATTTCTAAAACATTTCCTGCCTCAATAAACTCCGGAATACCCCTAACCGAGTCGTGATCCATAATTCCTGCAGTTTCCAGACCCGATATAAAAGCCATCCATAAAGCCTTCGTTGGAGAATAAGGTGAAAAGGAATAGGTGGTATGAATATGATTATTTACATACTCGAAATCTACCTGATCTTTATTAATATCGCCCTTTTGATAGAGTTTGTACAGTTCTTTCAGTGCATCAAGACGAATATCCTTATCAGGATGATTCAATTTGTCAATCCACTCGTGCATAATTATCCTCCCAAAGGTAGTATGTATTTCTTAAAATACTACGCTGCGCCCGGCTAAAAGCACAGTTTTAAATCAGCCCCGGCGCAGCATTAAATGATTTTCACTATCTCATTTCCTGTCCGCCTGTCACATTAATGGCCTGGCCCGTCATATAACTTGACTGATCTGAAGCCAGAAATACCATAACATTTGCCACATCGTCATAAGTGCACCCGCGCTTCATTGGAACCTGGTTCAGATATTTCTGCCTCACTTCCTCCTCGGTAATTCCCTGATTTCTTGCATACTGTTTATACAGGCTGTTTACCCACAGTGGTGAATCTAACAGGTTACCGGGACAGATGGCATTAACCCGAACACCATATTCAGCCATTTCAAGGGCCAGACTCTGTGTCAGACCGATTCCGGCAAACTTGCTTGTTGCATATGCTGCATTCTTATATGAACCTTTCTTTCCAGATTTACTGTTAATCTGAATAATTGTTCCCTTTCTGTTTTCGGCCATTACCCTTGCGGCTGCCCGAGCGCAGAGGAAATATCCGGTAATGTTTACATCCATCATTTTTTTCCATTTATCAAGCGGGAACTCAGTGGTTGGCATTGCTATCAGTATGGCAGCATTTGATACAAGTATATCCAATGTGCCATAGGTATCAACCGCTGCCTTAACCATTGCATCTACCTGTTCCTCATCTGTAACATCAACTTCAAAGGCAATCGCATTGGTTAAAGAATCTGCAACTTCCTTTGCCTTTTCATAATTTATATCTGCAACTACTACCTTGCAGCCTTCTTTATCAAGCCTTCTTGCCAGCGCTTCGCCAAGGCCCTGGGCTGCTCCGGTAACAATTGCCACTTTACCCTCTAACATTTTACTGTTGTTCATTGAAAATTCCCCTTTCAAACCGTTATTAAATACCCAGCTTATTAATCCTTAACATTTCCTGTTTGGTAAAATTGGTTGCAGGAACATGCCCCGGCAGTGGGAGAATTTTTTCGTGAATAGCATCGATCATCCATTCGGGTTGAGGGAAGAAGTATTCTTCAAGTTCATGGGCAGGTGTTATCCAGTTTCTTGAACCTACCACAACCGGAGGTGCATCGAGGTAATCAAAAGCAAGCTCACTAATGGTCTGAGCCATATCTTTGAGGTGAGATCCTCTTTCACAGGCATCGCTTGTTAATAGTATACGCCCCGTCTTTTTAACAGACTCGATAACCTTTTCATAATTAAATGGAACTATGCTTCTGGCATCAATAATCTCGGCTGACAAACCGTATTTTTCCTCAAGGATTTTTGCAGCTTCCAGAGCGCGATAAAGTGTTGCTCCTATTGTAAGGATTGTAATATCCTTTCCTTCCTTCTTAATATCGGGCTCCCCTATAGGAATCTCATAATAGCCTTCGGGAACTCCTTCTTTATGGAAGAGCTCACCAATGTCGTAAATCCTCTGGCTTTCAAAGAATATTACAGGATCTGTACCCGACAGTGCACTGTTCAATAGGCCCTTTGCATCATATGGTGTTGCCGGGAAAACGCATTTTAACCCCGGAATATGAGCAACCAGAGATGTCCAGTCCTGTGAATGCTGAGCTCCGTATTTTGAACCTACCGAAATACGAAGGACAACAGGCATTTTCAGTTGACCTGCACTCATTGCCTGCCATTTTGCAAGCTGATTGAACACTTCATCCCCTGCCCGGCCTAAAAAGTCGGCATACATAAGTTCAACAACAACACGTCCGCCACAAAGTGCATAACCTACTGCTGAACCTACAATAGCACCTTCGGATATAGGGGAATTAAACAGCCGGTGATAAGGTAATGACTCTGTTAAGCCACGGTATACCGCAAAAGCACCGCCCCAATCTCTGTTTTCTTCTCCATAGGCTATCAAAGTTGGGTCTGTGTAGAATTTATCGATTAATGCCTCAAAAAGTCCATCTCTAAGCTGATATACCCTGTTCTTCGAAACCGGCTTACCATCCTTATCAAGACCGAAACGTTCCTTTTTCTGAACTCTCTTCCACTGAGGGTTCTCTTCCTTAGGCATCAGTACATCGCAATCTCTGTCCTCCATTTTTTCTATTTTTTCATTGGAGAACATCAGCTTACTAATTGCCTGCGGATCCTTGTTCAAATCCATCCTTGGAGATATTGAATCGTCAATTGAGATTTTCAGTTGTTTTGTTATCAGATCTCTGGCCTTGTCAATTATTTCATCGAAAGTCTTATCAGGTGCCACAGAAGCATCTACCAGCTGTTTACGGAATGTAATCATCGGGTCATGAGCCATCCAGGCATCAATTTCTTCCTTTGTCCTGTAGCTGGAAGCATCTGACGGTGAATGTCCGGAATAACGGTAGGTTACAGTGTCTAACAATACAGGTCCGTCCTTATCTTCAAGAAGTATCTTTTTCTTTCTGCGAATTGCATCTATAACAGCTAATGGATTGTAGCCATCAATTCTTTCTGCATGCATCTGTTCAGGGTTCACACCGGCACCAACACGGGCAAGCATGTCATAACCCATTGTTTCTCCCCTGGTTTGACCGCCCATTCCATAATGGTTATTAAAAACATTCAGAATAAAGGGCAGTCCCCCTTTAAACTCGCCTTCCCAGAGCTTTTTGTACTGATCCATTGCTGCCATGCATAAAGCTTCCCAGACAGGGCCGCAGCCTAAGGCTCCGTCACCTATATTCGCAATTACAATACCTTTTTTCTTGTTAACTTTTTTATACAGAGCAGCTCCGACTGCAATGTCAGCAGAGCCTCCAACTATTGCGTTATTCGGATAAATTCCAAATGGTGTGAAGAAAGCATGCATTGAACCACCAAGACCTGCCTGGAAGCCGGTTTCACGGGCAAATATTTCTGCCATTGCGCCATAAATCAGAAAATTTATCGCAAGCTCTTTTACGCTTTCTGCTGCACTGTATTTTTCTACAATCTTCAGGATTAAACCATTGCGAAATTCTTTCATTATTTTCATAAGTTCCTCATCAGGAAGCTTGTGAATAGCTGAAAGACCTTTTGCCAGTATTTCTCCATGGCTTCTATGGGAACCGAAAATAAAATCATCTATATCCAAAAGATAAGCCTGTCCAACAGCTGCAGCCTCCTGTCCTATGGACAAATGGGCAGGCCCGGGATGATTATATGGTACCCCGTTATATTCTCCTGTTGTTTTAATGAGATTCATCATTGTTTCAAATTCACGGATTATAGCCATATCCCTGTAAATTCTGAGAAAGTCTTCGGTAGTATAGTTTTCTTTTTCTTCCTCTACGGTTTTGTCGTATTGATTTACCGGGATATCCTTAAAAGTAATTTTTCCCTTTTTCCTGACTTCAACCGGATCAACAAATTGTGACTTAGGCATTTTCTCCATCTCCTCCTATATTTAATCATTCTGATCATTCTGTTGGAAAACTAAGTTAAAGTTCCCACATAATTTCCTTCAACACTTCTCCCACCGTTGGATGCGGAAATACTATCTGACGGATATCCTCAACCCGCATTTCACTTTCTATCATCATTGCCGCACCATAAATAATCTCAGAAGCATAGCTTCCAATCATATGAACACCAAGAATTGTTCTGTATTTTTTATTCATAATAACCTTAATAATTCCGTCCATCTCGCTGCTTTCAGCAACATACCGTCCGCTGTATGTTAAGGGAAGTTTAACAATTTCCACATCCAGGCCTTTTTCCTTTGCAGACTCCTCGGTTTCACCAACACAGCCAACTTCCGGATTTGTATAAATAACCGAAGGAATAGCATTATAACGCATTATATCCCGTTTACCGAGAATATTGTTTATACACACCTCTGCTTCGCGGTATGCGGTATGTGCAAGCATTGAAACCCCGTTTACGTCTCCCACCGCATAAACGCCAGGTATATTTGTTTGCATATACTCATCGGTTATCACTCTGCCCCGCTCTGTTTCAACCCCTATATTTTCAAGGCCAAGACCTTCGGTAGACGGCCTTCTTCCAATACTTACAAGAACCTTGTCGAAAGGAACTGCCTGTCGTCCTTCCTTTGTTTCAAAAATTACTTCTTTGTCGGTGATTTCGGTTACTTTTGCAGAAAGCCTGAAATCAACACCTTTTTTCTTGTAATTATTGAGAAGAATTGTTCTTATATCACTTTCGGTGGGACCTGCAATATGGTCCAGCATTTCCACAACAGTTACGTTACTGCCGGCAGAGTTGAAATACGAAGCCATTTCCAGGCCAATAACCCCTCCACCAATGATTACTAATTTCTCAGGTACTTCTGTAATATCGAGAATTTCTCTGTTTGTAAGCACAAATCCGTTTTTATAGCCTTCATGAAGCCCGGGAATAGGTGGCATTGACGGCACAGAGCCCGATGCAATTATTAACCTCTTTGCAGTGTATTCAGTCTCTCCTGCTTTTACAATAAACCCATCAGCAGAACGTCCCTGAATAACTGCTTCTTCATTTACTACTGTTACCTTGTTCTTTTTCATTTTCATTGATACACCGGCAACAAGGGTTCTGACAACCTTATCTTTTCTTTTGACAACTGCCTTGTGATCAATTGATACGTTCTCGGCAATTACTCCGTATTTGCTTCCAACTTTTGCATAATCAGCTGTTTTGGCCGAATTCAGCAGAGCTTTTGACGGGATGCATCCTTCATTCAGGCAAACACCACCCAAAGCCCGTTTTTCAACAAGTAATACCGACAAACCTGCCTGACCTGCACGCTCGGCAGCCAAATATCCTCCGGGTCCTCCACCAATTACTATCAAATCATAAATCACATCAATCACTTCCTTACCTATTTTGCAAGAAGAACTGTAAAATTCTCGAGGGATTCTTTCAAATCTCTTAAGAACCTTGCTGCAGGCGCCCCGTCAACAGCCCTGTGATCGAAGGTCAGTGACAGCGACATCGATATATAAGGTTCTATAACTCCATCTTTTTCCCTGAACTTCTGCTCGGTAGTATTAACGCCCAAAATAGCTGTTTGCGGCGGGTTAATAACAGGTGTGAAGGACTCAATACCAAGGGCTCCAAGGTTAGTTACAGTGAATGTTCCACCCTTGAGGTTATCGGGATTAATTGTTCCCTTCTGACACGCCTTCGCCAGTTCCTTCGTTTCTATTGCTATTTGATTAAGAGATTTCAGATTTGCATTAAACAGCGTTGGAACCATTAATCCACGCTCGGTATCAACAGCAACGCCCATATGAACATTTTCAAAATACCTTATTGAATCACCCAGAAAATGAGCATTTAAGTCTTTATGCATTGGTAATATACGACTGACAGCATAAAGCAGAATATCGTTTATAGTTATATTTGCAAGGCCCATTTTCTCTGCATTAGCTTTAAATTTCTTGCGTACGTTCAATATTTCGGTTGCATCGAAAGAAGTATTCAAAGTCAGCTGGGCCATCTGAGATAGGGATTCGTGCATGGTTTTGGCAATAACCTTGCGTATATTGGAAAGTTTAACATCTTCATATTCTAAAGCAGCAGATGTTTTTTCCTCACTTGCTGCAAAAGATACCGCAGGACGATTAAGATCAGCAGTTGCAACGCGTCCGCCTAAACCAGAACCCTGCAGAGGTTGATCCAGATTCAAATACGCTTCTTTTGCTCCTGCTGTAACAAGATGCCCTTCCTGCTGTAATTTTCTTATATCACGTTCTATTATTCTTCCATCAGGTCCTGTTGGAGTGGCAAACCGGATATCGGCACCAATTTTTTCGGCCAGATTTCTGGCTCTTGGTGAAATAAAGACTTCGTCAGAGTCTGCCTGGGACTGAGTTTCTTCAGGAAGTTTTTGTTCACTATGACCGGTTTCTTCAACCACTTGTTCCTGAGTCTTTACCTGTTCTTCTGCTTTCTGTTCAGAACCACCGTTCGGGATGAAAGGTGTTATATCCTCCCCTTCCTCTCCGATTACACAAACATTAGTCAGAACAGGTATGTCATCACCTTCGCTGAAAAAAATCTCAAGTACGGTACCGTTTACCTTGGATTCTTCTTCAAAAGCTGCCTTGTCTGTTTCATAAGAGAATAGCAAATCTCCTTCTTTAACTTTGTCTCCCTTTTTTACAAACCATTCGGTTAAAATGCAGCTTTCAACTGTATTGCCCTGCCTGGGCATAATAACTGGTGTTGCCATATTATTCGCCTCTCTTTTTATATTTATATAACGACTTAAGCAACTGCAATAAGCAATGTTAAAGTTTTAACACAAATCATCAAGTTTCATTTAACTGCCGAAGCAATGCCTGCTCTGCTTATTGCACTGCATAATGTACACAATGAACTTTGTGCCTGCAAAGTAAGAAGCATTTTCATAACACTTTTATGCGATGGCAGGAATCGCAAAGTGATTCCTGCCATCGCACAACTGCTATATTTTTTCAGCATTTTCCAAAAGATAATTCTCTGCTTCAAGACACCATAAACCGTTATTCTTTTCAACTATGTCTGCAAGAGTCCCGAACATAGGATTATTTTCTGCTTTTTTACGAAAATCACTAATGGCAGTTAGTTCCATTGTAATATTAGTATAAATTAATTTTTTCCCACCAGGTATATTTGGTAAGTTAAGCGTTGTTTCAACAACACTGTCCAAACCGCCTATATGAGTAATCATTGAAGCAGGGTTGATTCTGCCCTGGGCCATCATATCCAACGACTCGATCAAATCATCTGTATTTCCGCCACTGGTGCCTACGATATGTGTTGAATTATAATGTACGTTATAGAAATTTAACTCTGCTGTAAAATTAGGATTCGTAGGACCTGCAAAAAAGTTAAGACAACCGTCCTTGGCTAATATTTTGTCCCCCTGTTCAACAACAGCTTTTACTGGAGCATACACAAATACATCATCATATCCTTCACCGTTGGTAAGATCCAATAAATATTTAACAGGATCTGAAACAGTGTTGGTATTAACATAAGTTAATTCAATTCCGTTTTTCTTTGCTTCTTCTACGGTGTAAAGCGAGGCTGCTCTTTCAAGGCGTGCTTCATCAATATCTGTCACAACCAGACGTGAAGGCTTTCTGTCGGCATGAATTGCATAATCAATCGCTCCCAGCCCCATTGGACCGACACCTGCTAAGATAGCCATATTACCGCCTTCTTTAATACCCATTTTGTGCACATAGCTTCCATTTACGGTGTGATAATTCGCATGAAAAGCACCAACAATACAGGACATAGGTTCAGCAAGAGAACCATGAAAGAAGGCATCTCCTTTGTATTCCAAAAGGCATCCCAGCTCCATTACTATGTTTGGGATAACAATATGTGTGGCACTGCCACCAATATATTTAAAAGAATAACCTGGAGCTGCAAAGGGATCTTCCTTCCAGTTTAAAGCAGGCTGTATAGTGAATTTCATTCCGGGTTGAAATTTGTCCTTCCATTTATCCCCAACTTCAAGAATTACCCCGCAAAATTCATGTCCAATAATTATGGGATTTTTGCTTACATCTTTAGGAACCCTTTTATGGTCAGCCCCCTGCACTGCAGCTTTGTATGATGACATACAGATACTGTCCGAAATTATCTGTGCAAGTATTTCGTCATCTTTAATTGGGGGGAGTTCAAATTCTTCAAGGCGCAAATCATTTTTCCCATATAAACGAATTGCTTTTGTTTTCATATTACATCCTCCTATCTAAGTTATTAACCTATTCTTGTATATTTTACAACCGGAGCAGTTGCAAGTTTCATATCGTAAACATTAGGTTCTTTTTGTCGTATTCTCAAACTTACAATGTTTGCTTTAACTAGTTTCATGTTTTATTATAACATTATTACTGACTAAATGAAACATTTTTTAATCTTATTTTTATTCTTTTATTATATCCTTAAAGTTTAAGTATTCACATTTATACCGTCCTCTACCCGTTCCAAATTCTATTGTACTTTTTGCTCAATTAAGTTAAGATATATATATAGGAATTTGTGTAATGTAATTGCTAAAACTTCTTCGTGCTCATTTTTTTAACAGGAGTGAAAAGCCTTGTATAATGAAAGACAGGAAAAAATACTTAATCTGCTCAATGAAAAAGGAGAAATTCAGGTTTCAGAACTGAAGGATATTTTCCCTCAGGTATCGGCAATGACGATAAGACGGGATCTGTCATTTCTTGAAAGTAAGGGACAATTAATCAGAACCCACGGCGGTGCTGTAAATATCAAAAAACTGGCTTCAATATATGGTGAAGAAGATGCATATTCATTGCGCGCTTCTGTAAATGTTGATGAAAAAATGCTTATTGCTGAAAAAGCAATGAAATTCCTTGATAGTGGTCGTTCAATTTATCTTGATGCAGGAAGCACAATTATGTATTTTTCCAGATTAATTCCCGATGAAAATTTCTCAATTCTGACAAGTGGAATAATTACTGCCCTGGAACTTACCAAAAAAAAGAACATCACAATATATCACACCGGTGGTCAGTTAAACAATAATACCCTGTCGTCATCAGGGCCAACAGCAATTTCAATGCTTGACATTATCAATATAGACATAGCCTTTATGGCGGCGTCAGGCTTTAGTATTGAGAACGGATTTACTGTTTCAAATTTTTTCGAATGCGAACTAAAAAAAGCCGTAATTAAGAAAGCAAAAAAAGTTATTATGCTGGTTGACTCCAGCAAATTCAATAAGGTTTTGGCATTCACCTTCGGTCATCTATCCGATCTTGATGTTTTAATCAGCGATGACAAAATACCTGAGCATATTGTAAGGAAAGCAGAAGAAGCAGGTGTGAAAGTTCTTTAAAAAAATAAACCCTGTGCTGGGTTTTTATTGGTAATCTTTTGCAAAACAGCACAGGATTATAAACTACCGGTCATTTACTATTCTTCCGTCGGTACCTATTATAACTTCTCTGTATGGAACTATTTTTTGAGCATTTAGCATTGCATTTCTTACAGCATATACAATACCACCGCAACACGGAACTTCCATTCTGGTTACCGTAATGCTTTTAATATCATTTTGGGAAAAGATTTCTGTCAATTTTTCTATATAATATTCATTGTCATCAAGTTTCGGACATCCAATAACCGTAATTTTGCCGGAAATGAAATCCCTGTGGAAGTTGCCATATGCATAAGCACAGCAGTCGGCTGCAATTAAAAGGTCTGCACCATCCAGATAAGATGCATTCGGGTTTATAAGATTCAATTGAACAGGCCATTGGTTCAATTCAGAAAACACTTCATTTCTGCTGCCTGTTTCAACAGATTCACTTTTTTTCCTGCTGCGCTCAATTTGCATTGCACGCTGCCCCGGGCAGCCACCCATGTTTTTAGCATGTAGCGTTTTCTTCTTTTCTCTTTCTTCAATTCTTTTTAATACAAGCTCATGGTTATATGCTGCTGCCTCTCTTTCAATAATCCGTATTGCACCTACGGGGCACTCGGGCAGGCAGTCGCCCAATCCGTCACAGTATTCATCACTTATAAGAACGGCTTTCCCGTCCCTAATTTCAATAGCGCCTTCATGACATGCCTCTACACAAAGTCCGCAGCCATTACATTTTTCCTGATCTATTTCAACAATTTTTCTCTTCATTTCCCTTTCTCCTTTCCCTTTAAATTAAATCGAAGGCTATTAACTCTTATCTTAATATAAATAATAATATATAAATCATTAAATATCTGTTGCCATGGCTACCAAATTGCTTTTTTAATTAAATAAGAGCTAAATAATCACTTTAGTTCGCTCGTTAAACTTGACAAGCACTAAGGTTCATGATAACAAAAATAAAAAGGAATGAAGGGGGATGTTGCAGGTTTATGAAACTGCATTTTCTAGGTACCTGTGCAGGAACCGAACCGATACCGGATAGAAATCATCAGTCTTTGGCGATAGAAATAAGCGGCACACTGTATTTTTTCGATGCAGGAGCTTGCTGCTCAAGAACAGCTCATCTTATGGGGCTTGATTTGCTGGCTGTGAAAAAAGTAATAATATCCCATACGCATATGGACCACGTAGGAGGATTAGGAAACTTATTTTGGGATATACGAAAGTTAAAACGGGTAAGGAAAAAAGATACAAAGTTCAACGAAATCCACCTGTATATCCCTAATCTGGAAACCTGGGACGGATTTTTGAAAGTGTTGAGCAATACAGAAGGCGGTTTTGACGGGATAAATGTAAGAGCTTTTATGGTGGAGGATGGAATTTTGTTTTCTGATGAAAACATGACCGTTACAGCTTTCCATAATCAGCATCTTGGTGTTCCCTCAGACGGGGTATGGAAGTCGTTTACATATTTAATTGAAGTTGAAGAAAAAAGGCTGGTCTACTCCGGGGATATAAAAGAATTATCTGAGTTGGATTCGGCAGTAGGTGATGGTTGTGATATAATGCTGGTTGAAACAGGGCATCACCATTATATGGATGTATGCAATTACATGAAAGGTAAAAACATTAAGAATCTTTTCTTTACTCATAACGGAAGAAGCATTCTTGATGATCCGGTCAAGGCATTAGCTGAGTTGCAGAATAGCTTTGAGGGAAACGTTCTTATTTGTTTGGACAGGACATCATTTGAGTTGTAAAAGTTTCATGTTCAAAATCCTCCCAGTCGGGTAATAAAGAGCCGAAAAAAGCCCGCGATGTTTTTTCACGGGCATTAACTCTTTTTTGTTTATCAGTTTTCTACTGCTTCTTCAGCAGCATCCTGGCTTTTTTCAGACTCATCCTCATTCTCTTTCAATTCCTGTCCTAAGAAATCGGGAAGTTTCATACCGGCCATTTTAAACATTTCATTCATCGGTGGAATGGATTTTAGCATACCCGAAAGAAAGTTAGCGGTTGTAGGAGTTCCGTCTTTGTTTAAGTTGTCCCATACTGTGACCTTGTCAATCTTTATACCCTTAATTGCTTCAACCTGTACTTTCATAAGTTCTTCAATCTTGTCGGCAATCATTATTTGAGTAGCCTTCGCAGCATCGCCTCCAACAGCCTGAACCAACTGAGCGTAACCAAGTGCCTGTTTTGAAAGTATTTCCTGAATACCTCGTGCTTCAGCTTCCATCTTCATATATATTGCATCTGCTTCACCCTTTGCAAGACGTCTTGCCTGTTCAGCCTTAGCTTCTGCTTCCAGTTCAAGTCTTTTCTTTTCAATTTCAGCTTTAACCAATACATCTGCTTCCTGGGTTGCTTTTTCACGTTCGGCACGGGCAATCTCAGCTTCTTTTTCTGCTACATAGGCTTCCTGCAAAGCTTTGGCCTCCTGTATTTTTTCGGATGCTATAGCCCGTTTTTTAGCTTCGGCTTCGCGTTCACGACGGATTGCATCCGACATTGCAACTTCAGCTGCCGATTCATTCTCACCCTTAATTGCTTCCGCATCGGCAGCAGCAACCATAATTCTTTGTTCACGGCGTGCATTAGCTTCACCGATGGCACCGTCTCTTTCTCTTTCAGCGACCGATTTTCTGGCATCATTAATGGCTTTTGCTGCGGCTTCCTTACCAAGTGCTTCAATATAACCTGACTCGTCGCTTATGTCTGTTACATTCACGTTAATCAGGCGAAGCCCTATCTTCTTTAATTCGGTTTCCACATTTCTCGACACTGCATCAAGAAATTTATCCCTGTCGGTATTAATTTCTTCAATTTCCATTGTTGCTATAACCAGTCGGAGCTGACCGAATATGATATCCTTTGCAAGCTCCTGTATTTCGGTACGCTTTAACCCCAAAAGCCGTTCAGCAGCGTTTTGCATAACTCCGGGTTCGGTTGAAATACCAACTGTAAAACTGGATGGAACGTCAATACGAATATTCTGCCGGCTTAAAGCACTTTTCAAGTCAACACTGATGGATATGGGTTTCAAATCCAAAAACTCGTAAGCCTGAAATACCGGCCATACAAACGCAGCCCCACCATGAATACACTTAGCCGATAATGCCGTTCCATCCTTTGCCTGACCCACCTTACCGTAGATAACCATTATGCGGTCGGACGGACATCTTTTGTACCTTGAAATAACAAACAACAGAGTTGAAAAAGCTAAAACAACAATTACAGTAATAAGTAACATGCTACCACTTGAAAAACTCATAAAGCTCTGACCTCCCTTTACATTTTTTGATTGATTTCGTTCTTTTCAGATAATGTCTTAGGTTCCACAATAAGTACACCTTCCTCTGTGATATCGACAACAATTATTTTCTCGCCCGTCTTTATAATCCTGTTTTCCTTTGATATTGCGTCGATTTCACATAAACGGTCCTGAACGATAACGTTCACTTTTCCACGTCCATCAGGTGGAATGGAGAGATAGACTTCTCCCCCTTTGCCTACTGCATTTTCATACCTGATATTGCCGCTTTGCTGCATGCGTAAAAAGGTGTAAATAATCCAGGCGACAAAGTACAAAGCAAGGCTTCCCGCAACAATAGCAAGTACAATGGCCATAAAATCCGAAAGATTCCAATCAATAGCAGCAACCCCCATCCAGCCTCCTACCGCAAAGAAAGCTATAACGCTTCTTAAGGTAAAAAGACGCATTCCGCCCAGTCCCTCTTCCACCTCAAAGCCATCATCAAAAGCCCCATCGTCGAAAGCACCGTCAGACTCCACTTCAGCCAACCCATCCGGAAAGTCACCATGAAAATCTGAAACAGTATCCACATCAGCAGCATCTACTCCATCGGCGCCTTCTCCATTGGCTAACCCAAACAACTGCAGGATAAACTGAATAAACATGATAGCAGTCGTTGGAATGGCAATGGACGCGAATATCTTTTGTAGTTGTGTTAGTTCATTCCACCAATTCATAAAGACCTCCTTCCTGTTATAGATGACTCACTTAACTAGATATTTTCAGTCAACTTATTTGCTATTGCTTTATATTCAGCCGACCACCAAGCATAAATCATCGCTTGCAATACCAGCTTCAGTCTGTCCTTGGCACCCTCATATGGCTCTTCAAAATTAATTAGCTTTTCATCGATTTTCTCAGACAGTTCATCAAAACTAATGTCCTCTTTTAAGCCTTTTGTTAGAAGAATATCGCACAAGCATTGATAAATCTCACTGTCATCCATTATGTTATCTGAATCATCCAGTAGATCTCCATTAACATAACTTAGTAAATTGGCTACCTTTTCAATTACAAATGTTTCTCTAAGGAAATTGATAAGTATAATTCTGGCCAGTTGCTCTTTTGAATACTTCCGGTCTACAGGATGACTAACATATCCTCTCTTTATCCAATTCTGGATAGTTCCTGGTTCAAGTCCGGTGATTTCACAAACCTGCGACAAAGTTATTCCGTTGGTAACTGAAAAGATTCCTGTAAGTAATCCCACTGGTGATACCGGCACTACTGTTCCCGGGAAGCAATTAGGCAAATCCATATTAAAAAACTCCTTTCCTATGTCTTACGCTTTCCTTTCTAATGCGGTAATAAACATAAACCAGATAGAATTTGCAGTATGCGCAGTCACGCGTCTGCCTATTGTTGTGGTATGATTACCACTTGAGTTCGCGCGTATGTATTTTGTTGGTTGGCGACTGTTTGTTGGTATCATATGTACGTTTTATGTTCTATATTGATAGTATCACATTATCACTCTATTGCAAAACATGGTCACGCGACTATATGGGTCGTATTTGCTTATATTTGCCCGTCTGATTAAATTATCGTTACTTTTCTTAAAATATCTCCTTTTTTTAACTTCTTGTGTATATACTATTTATTCCAATATTTATCAGGCGATTTCCAAAGTGAGGATTGTAACAAGCATTATTTTTTCATGCACAAACAGACATGCAACATGTAAAGAGCCGTTTTAGAGGAATTCACTTTATGAGCGGTATTTCACTACATTTTTATGGTCTTGTCGGTTCTCTTACAAACTTAAAAGCCTCCGGCGTTTTTCAAAGTCAAATATATGGGTAATTATAAGGTTTAACATTAATACATCGGCCACTAAATAACATGCTCCCACCATTATCTTTTGTGGGAGCAATAGTTATAAAATTTATGTAGTTTTAAACTTACTGTTAAACCTGTAGTGCTGACATCAACCACCTTTTGTAATCAATAAACAATGAAGTATAAACAATATCACGTCTTCTTGGCCTTCCAAAATTGATGTTTATATTTTCTATTATTTTCCCAGGCCTTGGACTCATTACATAAACCTCATCAGACAAATATATAGCCTCTTCAATATCATGGGTTATAAAAAGGACGGTTTTACGGTGTTTTTCCCATATCTCCAAAAGCCAGTCCTGTATATTTTTTCGAGTTAAAGCGTCCAATGCCCCAAAAGGTTCGTCCAAAAGCATAATGGAGCCTTCCATTAGCCAGGTTCTCAGTAAAGCAACCCGTTGCCTCATCCCACCCGATAATTCATCGGGATATGCCTCGACAAAATCTTCCAAGCCAAACTCGGATATCATTTTTTCTAGAAAACCTGTGTCTGTATTCTTTAATTTACCAGACAGTTCAAGAGGCAACACAATATTCTTACGAACATTTCTCCAGGGCAAAAGTAAATCCTTTTGCAGCATGTATGCAATATATGGCCTGCTCTGCCGTATATCATTGCCATTTACAATTACAGAACCGGTATACTCTTTCTCAAGGCCGGCTATCGTTCTGAATAAAGTGCTTTTCCCACATCCACTTGGCCCTATTATGGAAATGAACTTGCCCGCCTCTGCCTGTAAATTAACGTTTTCCAGCACTTTAAGTTCTTTATTGTTTAGAGTAAAAGATTTACACAAGTTAACTATATCCACAGCCAGTTCCATTTCAGCCTCCATAATATCGCTATGGCCTGACTATTATCACTTTGTTTTCCCTCTTAATGATAATAGAATATAAAATGCCATTCATTAAAAATTATTGGTTCAGAAATTCATTGGTAAAGGCTTTTGTTACATCCACCTGTTCTGCAATGAACCCATTTTCAAAAAGCCATTGCATATATCTTTCCCATACTTCCTGCTTTTGCAACCCCCAATACTCAGCATCATCCTGGTATTTTTCTGCCAGATATTTCTGACTCTCAATAACCAGTTCCCTGTCAAGTTCAGGGACATTTTTAAGCAGAATTTCCGCAGCTTCTTCAGGATTCTCTATACAGAATTTATATCCCCTCTCAACTGCTTTCATAAATTTCTGAACTAATTCTCTGTTTTCGTCAATCATCTTTTCACTTGTTATAATAACCGGAGTGTAATAATCAAAAACTTCGGCTACTTTTCCAAGTTCAATATAATTCAACTCAATTCCTCTTAACCTGGCCTCAATGCCGGTCCATCCTTCAAAAATCCATGCATAATCCACTTCTCCTGTACTTGACATCTGGAAGAAATCGGCATCTCCCGTTGTAACAATTTGCAGTTTTTCCGGATCTGCTCCTTCCTGTTCCATTAAATAACGCAGGGTAGCTTCTTCAATTGGCGAACCCCATCCACCATATTTTTTATTTTCAAAATCTTTCGGTGAAGTAATTTCTTTTTCGGCTAAGGACGCAAAACCCGATGTATTATGCTGAATCACAGCCGCCAGCGATATAATCGGGATACCTTCTGCCCGTGCGAAAGTGACACTTTCCTGATAACCAATTCCAAACTGTGCTGAACCTGACGCAACAATCTGTTCTGCTGTACCTTCCTGAGGCTGAATAATCGTTACATCAAGACCTTCTTCTGCAAAATAACCTTTGCTTAACGCCACATACAGCCCTGTATGATTTGTATTTGGGGTCCAGTCTAAAACTATGGTAACCTTTAAATCATCTGCCTGTTGTGTTCCACAGCCGGTGGTAAGTACAATAATACAGATCAATACTAATACTATGTATTTTTTCACAGTAAACTTCTCCTCCTTATAACTTTTTTCTCAAGATGGGAAATTATGTAGAATAAAAGTAAGCTAAGCACAATAATAATAAGTACATCAGCAAATAAAGCTGCCGTTTTAAAGGTTTTCATAGACCTTGTTAAAAAGATTCCCAGGCCTTCCTGTGCTCCAACCCATTCGGAAAGAACAGCCCCGGTAACACTATATGCTGCTGCTATTTTAAGACCTGAAAAAAACTGTGGCATGGCCTGGGGTACCCTGACTTTCCAAAGAATTTGTGATGGAGTGGCCCTCATAACCTGAAGCAGTTCGTCAAGTTCGGGTTCGGTGGATGTTAACCCCTGTACAAAGCCCACTGTTATCGGAAAAAAACATACCAGCACAACTATAAGCACCTTGGGAAGAATTCCAAAGCCAAACCATATCATAAAAAGCGGTGCAAGTATATAAAGAGGTACAGTCTGGCTAATTATCATGTATGGCCATAATATCTGATACAGTACCTTAATCCGCACCATCAAAAGTGACATTACTACAGAAAGTATCAATGCAGTAATAAAACCCAGAATAACTTCCAATAAAGTTACTGCAGTATGCCTCATAAGTACAGGAAAAGATTCTATTAAAGCCTGAAGCACTGCACTTGGAGCAGGAATAAGGTAGTCCGGGGTTTTTAAAACATACACCAGGCTTTCCCATGCAATAATTAATACGGCAAAAGAAATTGGCAAACTGAGTTTACCTGTATTTATGAATTTTTTCATCCATTGTCACACCTTCAGGTTTATAATCGATTTTAATAAATGATACCACCCTGCTGGCTCCCTCGCGAATACATACCTCCTGAGCTTCCTTCACAATATCAAGTAATATATCCAGCTCACCTTCCATAGTGGTTTCCGAAGGACCAACTATGTACTTTACACCACTTTGCTCAATAAGTTCAATTACCCTGTCAACAACAGGATAAACTTTTTCTTCAGGTACAATTGGCAGAACCTGAAGACTTACATTTGCAACAGCCATTAAAATCACTGCCTTTCCATATTATTTGAATTTTAATCATACAGTTGCAACTGAAATTGGATATTCACCTGAACCGTGTAAACCAGGAAAGGTTTAATCAAAATTATTTACATGGGGAGTGAAACTAATACTTTTATTCCATACGAAATAAAAAACCGCCGGGAAAGGCGGTATATATCAGTAGTATAACCCTTCCCTACGCCGGTATTACCCGGATCAGGTTTTGCGGTCGGAGTTGGTTACTCCCTCTCAGCCGTCCATTTTCAGCTCCCGCAGGCATATATTCAATTGAATTAATATCATAATAATACTCAATTTCTGTACTGTCAAGTAAAAATAGCCACTCTAATGAAAAAAGGTTGTGATGACGATCTTATAGCTGGGGAGTTTGATAAAGATGTCAAAGAAACAGGGGGCATTATAAAAATTATGATAAGTATGATGGTGTGTACCTCAGGCAAGGTATGAATAAACCAGAATAAAGTCATCCCTTGAAATCATCAGGATATTGAAAACGCTGACCTGTCACCTATAATTTAAGACGTTTTTATTTAACAAATGAAACTGAAATAATAACAGAATCTGAATCATATGCTATATTTGCCGATAAGCAGAAGAATAACCACAGCTTCTGTAATACATATTGCCGGAATACCTATCATAAATTTTCGGTTTCGTATTTTATGATTAAAAATGAGGCAACCGGTGAACACTCCCAAGCCGCCCCCCATGACTGCCAATAATAGAAATCTTTTTTCTGCCATTCTCCATTTTTTACGTATCGCCCAGTATTTATCAAGTCCCGCTATAATAAAGCCGGTAATATTGATTAATATAAAATAAACAGTGAAATAAATTATAAAATTATCCATAATTAATTTTATCCTCTTACTAAAGGCTTTTATTGCATAATAGCACAGGCAGAGCCAATCACCCCTGCCTGCACATATTATACCCTTATTAAGAACCGGACAAGGTTGCCTGTTCCCTCGCCCCTCGTCTGGTTATAAGCCGAGGGTTTTAAGATGTCTTCCGATATGTTTCTTTAATGCCTCGGTATATTCTACTTCATGCTCGTATAAAGCACTATAGAATTCATCTTTAAACAGTGTATTCCCGTTTTCATCCTTTGCCTGCAATATAAGACCGTAAGTAATATGCATTACCTGTCTTGAATCATCCTTATTCATCAGTTCAGGAAGCTCGGAATCCTTTAAATCGTCAAGGGCAGGAATGTTCTCTACCTTGGCTCCAATGTGGTAATACTTCTTTGCTTCCTCTAAATGTTCCAGCGCAAAAGCATGCATTCTTCTGTACAAATCCGGCTTATGCTGAGCAATAACTCTGACTGCTTCCAGCCAATTTGTACCCGCTGTTTTCAAATGGTATTTTCCATTTGTTTTTTCACCAACAACAGGAAATACCATAAACTTGTCGCTGCCTGAATGTACACTTATTTTATAACCAAAATGATCTGCAATTGCTGCGTGAACTGTAAATTCCTCTGTAAACTGCTTCAAATCGCCAATATAATCTATACCCTTCTGGAATTCCCCGCAGAACCTTGGTGCAAGGCTGGTTATTTCAACACCTGCATCAATCAGCTCTGCAGCAACAAAATAATGGGATGCTGGTGAAGTTGGTGTTAATGTTTCGTCTATTGACATTTCAAAATCTATTGGTCTTCCGCATTTTGCAATAATATTATGGTATATATCGAGAGTATGGTGGATAGCCCCTCCATAAACGCAGGCCAGGCGTATCAGCTCCTCTTCAGAAATATGGAAACTGTGACTTCCAATATCAATGGTTTTGTTTGAATATTTTTCTTCCCATTTTTCACGCTCTTCTTCCGAGAACCTGGAGTACTTTTCCCTAAGTTCAGATATATCTGCATCTGCAGCAGAATTATCTATATGCTCGGAACAGTCAAGAGTAATCATTGTCATCCCAACATCCAAAGACATTTTAACTTCATCAGCTGTTTTCAGGTGATCACCGTCAGCACCGTAGCCCTTTGTGTACCCTTCCTGGAATACTGCCCAGGCTGCTGCTGAAATAACATCCTCATAAGTTCTTCCCGTTAAATTTAATTCACGAATGGATTGCTGAGCCAACACAGGAAATACATCCAAATCCCGAACGGTTTCGATGTGTCCTGGAGAGGCCAGACCAAGGCGATCGCCAAGCCCAATGGTTATATTTTTACCTCTGTGAAATTGAGGATTGGTATATGGGAATACTTCTCTTATTACATTACAGTTTTCGTTAGACAATGGACAAACCTTTACCTTTAATCCCCCTTCTTCAGTTTCTGTACCTTTCAGGTTCTGAAGCCGGGTATCATCCCCTACAACCACAAGACTTTTTTCTTTGTCACCACGAACCATCATCACAAGAGCTTTTCCAACCTCGTTGATTGAACGAGGATACACTCCGTAGTCTGAGAATCCTTTTTCAGCTTCTGTTCTTAGAACCTCAACATTGGATTCCTTCGAACAAAAATTTTTCACAAAGTTTTTCCAGTTACCCATAATTACTCTCCTTTTATATATTTTTTGCATTGGTTAAGCTTTACACTTATTCTACAATTATATTATAATTGTAAGCGCTTACTTATTCAATACGAACAGAACAGGATTTTGAGTTAGGATCACAGTATATTTTTATATACTGTCTTTAAAGAAAGCAGGTGCCGGGTATGAAAAGTGAAGTATTGAAAATAAATGATATGGATAACGTTGCGGTAGCGCTAAAACCTCTTAAAAAGGGTTTAAGCTGTCGCGTTGAAGATTTTAATATAACTGTTTTATCAGACATTCAAGCAGGACACAAGATTGCATTAAAAAATATAAAAAAAGGTGAGAATATAATTAAATACGCCTTTCCAATAGGACAGGCCATTTGTGATATTCCCGCAGGAAGTCATATTCACTGCCACAATATGCGTACAAATCTTGAAGGTTTATTGGACTATAAATACAAAAAGCCTGATAAACTCACATTTCAGAAAAAGCATACAACTTTTATGGGGTATAAAAGAGAAAATGGCAGGGTGGGAATACGGAATGAAATATGGATAATAAACACTGTCGGATGTGTAAACAGGGTTGCTGAAAGACTTGCACAGGAAGCAAACAAGCATTGTCGTGGACGCATAGACGGTGTATATACTTTTGTTCATCCATATGGGTGTTCTCAGCTTGGAGACGATCTTAACACCACACGGAAAATACTTGCAGGTCTTGTAAACCACCCTAATGCAGCCGGAGTTTTAGTACTTGGTTTAGGTTGTGAAAACAACAATATTGCTTCATTCAAACAGTATCTTATGGATACTGAAAATGCTCTATATAACAATAAGCGCATTAGATTTCTTTCATTGCAGGAGACTGATAACGATATTGAGGCGGGTCTTTCATTAATAAGCGAGCTTGTAGAGTATGCAGAGGATAGCCGTGTCCTGTTTCCAGCCTCACAGTGGGTTTAAAATGTGGCGGTTCTGATGCTTTTTCAGGTATTACTGCAAACCCGTTGGTTGGAGCATTATCCGACATTATTATTCAGCATGGGGGGTCTGCAATTCTAACCGAAGTCCCTGAGATGTTTGGGGCCGAAACCATGTCAGTGAAGAAGTATTTAATAAGATGGTGAATCTTATTAATAATTTTAAAAACTATTTTATAAGATACAACCAACCAATATATGAAAATCCCTCCCCGGGAAACAGAGATGGAGGTATTACCACACTTGAAGAAAAATCTCTTGGTTGTACGTATAAGGGTGGTACCAGTCCGGTGGTGGATGTTCTGGATTTCGGTGAACAAATAAAAATCAATGGATTAAATGTTTTAAACGGCCCCGGGAACGACATTGTATCGGTAACAAACCTGGTTTCTTCAGGTGCACACCTTATTCTGTTTACAACAGGCAGGGGAACTCCCTTAGGCAGTCCGGTACCTACTGTAAAAATATCATCAAACACCAGGTTATACGAATCAAAGCCGGGCTGGATTGATTTTAATGCTGGAGTTCTTCTTGACGGAATATCGTTAAATGATCTGGCTCAGGGTCTTTTTAAGTTTGTAATAAAGATTGCTTCGGGCGAAGCAACAGCAAAAAACGAAGACAACGGTTACAGAGAAATTGCTATTTTCAAGGATGGGGTTACACTATAGGGATTTAAAGCAATTCCTGTCTATAACCTCGGTTGCTTTCTGTACTGCAGCGGGGAAACTCCGGTCATCTGCTTAAATACCCTGCCAAAATGAGTCTGGCTTTCAAAACCTGTTAATTCAGCAATTTCCATCACGCTTTTTTCTGTTTCTTTTAACAGCTTCCTTGCTTCCTTTATTCGGATACTGTTTAAATATTCAACAAAAGTAAAGCCGGTGGTCTTTTTAAAAGTTCTGCTTAAATGGCTTGCTGTTATGAAAAATTCATCGGCAACCTGCTTCAGTGAAATCTTTTTCATATAGTTTTCCATTAAATAAAGGGCTACTTTAGACATTTTGTTCTGAATACTGTTACTATACATCTCCTGTTCTTTAAACTTATCCATATTTCTGTTAATAAACAGTAATAACTCTGTTAGAAGTATTTTTAAATACGTGAGGTAACCCTTTTGTTTTTTTCTGTCTTCTTCCAGCATTTTTATAAGAATAGACTGAACAAAGCTTTGTTCTGAAACACTTAAACGAATAACTTTATGGTCTGTTAAAAAACAGTCCAGTAAATTATCTGCATCATCCAGTAAAGGAGCTATAAATTCTTTCTGAAAGTTTATCAGAATTCTTTCGTGAAAAGAATTGTTAAAGTCCATTGTTTTATGAATATCATGAATGTTTATCAGAACAATGTCTCCCTTTACAACAGGATATAATTTATTCTGAATAAAATAATTCCTGCGCCCGTCAAGCAAATAGTATATTTCATATACATTATGGTAGTGACAGTTTTGCATATTGTAAATACTATCGTGCTTTTGTCTTGCGATATAAAAAGGCTGTTCAAGGATATTATATACTTTTATGTCTTTGTTCATAGAACTCCTCTGACATTTTATCTTATTTTCATAATTTTCTATATAAAGGATACAATCATATTATAGTTTATTGTCATATAAAAAGCAAAATATGCTGATAATTTTTATGCGGGAACAATATAAATCGAGAAATTATATATATTTTGATATATAATTATTGTGTAAGATTGTTTCATCAGTTATCTAATATTGGAGGTGTAGATATGGTAAGAACCGAAAATATGGTTAAGGACATAAAAATTGCATATATCGGTGGTGGCTCCATGGGCTGGGCCTGGGGTTTAATGAGTGATCTCGCAATGGAGGAACAGTTGTCTGGAACGGTCAGACTCTATGATATTGATAAGGAAGCTGCAATAAGAAATGAAAAGATTGGCAACCGCCTGAAAGATAATCCCGATGTTAAAAGCCACTGGGATTATGTAGCAGTTGAAACATTAGAAGAAGCATTAACAGGTGTTGATTTTGTCATTATATCCATTTTGCCCGGGACTTTTGATGAAATGGAATCCGATGTACATTTACCTGAGAAATATGGAATTTATCAATCTGTTGGAGATACGGTAGGTCCGGGCGGGCATGTGCGTGCACTTCGCACCATACCAATGTATGTGGAAATAGCCAATGCTATAAAGCAATGGGCTCCCGAAGCCTGGGTAATAAATTACACCAATCCGATGACTTTATGCATACGCACTTTATATGAAGTTTTTCCCCAGATTAAAGCTTTTGGATGCTGTCATGAAGTTTTTGGCACCCAGGATTTGTTAAAATCCGCCCTTTCTGATATTGAAGGAATTGAAGCAGACCATAGAAGAGACATAAAAGTTAATGTTCTTGGTATAAACCATTTTACCTGGCTGGATAAGGCCACATACCAGGGACGTGACATATTCCCGGTATATAAGAAATTTATCGACAAATACTATGAGACAGGCTTCGAGAAAACCAAGAAAGGGCACTGGATGAACGATTTCTTTGCCTCTGCAAACCGGGTGAAATTTGATTTATTTAAACGATACGGAATTATAGCTGCAGCAGGAGACAGGCATTTAGCCGAATTCTGTCCACCCTGGTATTTAAAAGATCCTGAAACAGTAAGATCCTGGATGTTTGGTTTAACCCCCGTAAGCTGGAGAAAAGAAAACCTTAAGGAGAGAAAAGCAAAAAGCGAGCGCCTTCTCAAGGGTGAGGAAGCTTTCGAACTAAAGCAGACAGGCGAAGAAGGGGTTCTTCAGATTAAAGCCATTTGTGGTTTAGGAGATTTTGTCACAAATGTAAATCTTCCGAACACCGGCCAGATTGCTAATCTGCCAATGGGCGTTGTTGTGGAAACCAATGCAGTGTTCAGCCATAACTCGGTGCAGCCTGTACAGGCCGGAAGTATTCCTGAAGACGTGCAAAACCTTGTTTACAGGCATGTTATAAACCAGGAAACAACACTCAAGGCTGCACTTAAAAAGGATATAGAGCTTGGGTTCAGGGCATTTGCAAACGATCCGCTGGTTACGGTAAGCATACAGGACGCGTGGAAACTGTACATCGATATGTTGAAAAATACAAAGGAATACTTGCCAGGCTGGGATATCTAGAAAAATACCCGCAGCTTTGTAAAGGCTTGCGGGTATCTTTTTTCATATGGTTATTCAAATTTATACATTGTTATGTGGTGGTATAGTTCTCCTGCTTTTAATACAGGTGAAGGAAAATGTTTATGCTTCGTGGCGTTTGGGAAAAACTGTGTTTCAAGACATAACCCGCTCCACCTGCTATAACGTACACCACCCTTACCTATAAGCTGATCACTTAATTTGTTTCCTGAATAAAACTGTACTCCGGGTTTAGTTGTGTAAACCTTCATCCTGCGCCCGCTTGAAGGATCAAAAAGTTCAGCGGCAAACTCAGGTTCCTTCCCGCTTACCTTTAATACAAAGTTATGATCATACCCACCGCCACACTTAATGTGTATGTCGTCTGACTTAATTCCCGGCTCAATTAACTTGAGTTCTCTAAAATCCAATGGTGTTCCTTCTACGCTTATTATCTCTCCGGTGGGTATACATTCCGCATTATTAACGGTAAATTTATCTGCATTTATTTTCAACTGGTGCTTTAATATATTACCGGAGCTGTGCCCTGAAAGGTTAAAATAGCTGTGATTAGTCAGATTTACTACGGTGTCGGAATCTGTTTTGGCTTTATAATCAATTAACAGGCCGTTATCATCTGTTATTGTATAAGTAACTGTAACATCAAGGTTTCCCGGATATCCTTCTTCACCATCCACACTCAGGTAATGAAGTTTCAGTGTATTATTACTGTGCTCTGCTACATCCCAGACAACTTTGTCAAAGCCTCTTATCCCACCATGTAAATGGTTATTCCCGTCATTTTTCGCAAGTTTGTATTCTTTGCCATTTAACTCAAATGCTGCATTTTCTATGCGATTGGCATGACGCCCTACAATAGCACCAAAATACGGGCTTTTGTTGTAATTTTCCAAATTACCGCAGCCTAATACTACATCGGTGAACTTACCATCCTTACCGGGAACATATAATGATACAATTATACCTCCGTAATTGATAATTTCTGCTTTCATACCATTAGAATTTTCAATTGTAAACAGGTGAACTTCAACACCTTCTGACGTTGTTCCAAATAATTTCTTTGCCATTTTAAGACCTCCCCGCCATACCTTATAAACTAGCTATATAGCCCTGTTCTTTCGTAATCCTTTTTCACCGGCTTCGGATAATACCATTTCCCCTACCGGTTCAATTGTAAAAGGATCAACATAAATTATATCATTTCAAATAATTTTTTCCAATCACAGATTGGGATATTTCTGTTAAACTGATGATGCGCTTGCCTTTTTCCTTTACGAATATCTGGCAGCCGTTCATGAGAAACACCTTAAATTAGCACATAACTTGACAAATACTGACTTGGGCAGTTATATTAATGTTATAGTAAGCATTTGGATTTTAAAATATAATAACAGCCAGTAATTTTCTATTCAGTGTAAAGCAGCTAAGTTCTTTATACCATCTAATATTATGTCATATGTCTTTACAGTTAATAGAAAGACTTGTACCGAAACAGCCAGGGATAAGGATGAAATATATGTATAGAGTTGTGCTTATAGATGATGAACCTTGGGTTCTGTCAGGCTTAGAAGAACTTATCGATTGGAACAAATCGGGTTTTACTATCGTTGCCAAATTCACCGATCCTGAAGTAGCACTGGAACAGATTATACGTATCAGACCTGATGTAATTTTCACAGATATACGTATGCCCAAAATGTCCGGAGTCCAGCTCACTGCTTCTTTAAAAGAAAACAATATTGATTCCGAGATAGTTTTTATCAGTGCTTACCGTGATTTTGAAGCCGCACGTAAGGCCCTCGAATATGGCGCGTGTCAGTATATTCTTAAACCATTTGATCAGAATGAAGTAGAAAATGCCATTCGTCTTCTGAATGAGAAAATAAAGAAGCGAAACCGGCCTGTTTCAATTAATCCCGATGAACCCGACAACTTAATATCTGCAGAAACAGAGCAACTCTTCCGAACAGCAGCAAGGTACCCGATATGTTGTTTGGTTCTGTGCGATCACCCCAATGCCATTTCTTTTGACCAGGGTCTTGTAACCGGCACACCTTTATTAATTAAAGGAGAACCTGCTGCATTTTTATTATCTGCCAAGACAAAAGAATATATACATTTACTTACCTCATCTATTAAACCCGAGCCTTTAAACGGAGTTGGTTTTAGCAGGCTTTACTCTGACTTTACTACTTTCCCGGAAATGCTAAATGACGCGAAATGTTCACTGAACTTTGGTTTTATATTTTCAAAAAATCCATTGGCTGCAGAAATCCAGTTATTCCTTTGCAGCACAGTATCAACAAACCTTACTCTGACAGATTTGGCTTCCGAGTTCTATTTATCCGAAACATACTTAAGCGCAATGTTTAAAAAGAATACAGGCCGAACTATAACAAATTTTATACAGGATATTAAAACTTTTTATGCAGCAAGGTTACTTTTAACTACAGACCTTGATTTAAAAGATATCGCCCTGCAGTTGGGATATACAGACTACAGCTATTTTGGAAGGCTGTTTAAAAGAAATTACGGTGTGTCTCCTTCGTTGTACCGCGAAAAAATAAACAGGGACAGCTATACCACTTCACATTCATTAAGAGATGTGTCACGAGGCTGCTTTGGAACTGTCAGTTCAACTGAGGTATAATATCTATAGCGGGATTTTATTGTTAATCTGCTCTGTTCTCCAAAAACAAGCTTAAGCCTTTTCGCAATATTATACAGGCCAATACTGTGTTTTTTCTCCATATTATTTTCCGACTCTATATTAGATTTAAGTTGGTTTAGTTTTTCTGCAGATATCCCGCAACCATTATCACTAATTCTGACATGGAGCGTACTTGTTCCCGATGCATTACTAATCCAGCTTTGCAGTTGTATTATTCTCGATTCATCTTTTCCTTTATTAATAAATCCATGGGTTATCGAGTTTTCGACTATTGGTTGCAGACACATAGCTAATATGGGATGGCTGAATGTTTCTGCAGGTACAAACATACGAAGTTCAAAACTTCCGTTTGTTCTCAGCCTCATAAAACCAATATAATTTTTCAGATGCTCAATCTCTTCACTTAGGGTAACAACAACACTTGAACGCAAAGAATAACGAAACATTGCAGACAGTGAACTGATGATCTTTTCAAGGGGCTTTGTATTATAATGCCTCGCCATGCTCCGCATACACTCTAAAGTATTGAAAAGAAAATGGGGATTGATCTGACTCCTGTAGGCATATATCAGGGCCTGTTTCTGTTCAATAATGGCATGGTAAAGTTTACTTTGGGCTTCCCGTTCTTTTGCGTGCGCCTGTTCAATACTCTCCAATGTCTGATTAATTCCGTTTGAAAGTTCTTGCAGTTCAAGAAGGTTCGCAGTCCGAATTCTTGAGCTTTCTCCTTTTCTCACCGACCTGACATCATTAACTATCTGCTGGATTGGTCGGGTAATAAACTTAATGATCTGCATCATCATCACAAAATTTAACACCATTACAATTGAAAGCAAAGCATAGCTTATGTTTCTTACACGAATAATTCCTCCCAGCAAATCTTTTTCGGGAACCATATATATCAAATTCCAGCCAAATTGGGGCAGAGTAACAGAGTTACTTAGATATTTTTCCTTTCCTACAGTAACCTTCCCGCGTCCATTTTCAATATTTCTAAGCGCACCAATTTCAATTTCATTTAATTTCCGATTTGATGAAACGATACTATTTTCATAAAGTATAGCCATTGCACTTCGTGTTGATTTATCAATATCCAGCCAGTTTATCAGATGGTTTACATCGCATAAAATCACACAAATGGCACTTTCGTTCCGTTCGAACTTCCCTTCCCTGACATTATAAAAAGGATAAAAATAAATAACGTAGGGTGTGCTTTTCAAACCATTATCATAAAAAAGAGTGCTGAAAAAAGGAGTACTAATGGTTACTCCTTTATCTATCCCATGCTCCTCCATTGCCTGGTTGAAAATCCATCGTTTTGATGAATCACTTGAGAAAATTCTACCGTTGTAATTATATACGCATATTGCACTAATATTTGGGTTACTGTTTAGTATAAAGTTTACAACATCTTCGGCAGGACCCGCCGCTATAAAGTACTCTTCGGGGTCATTGAAAAAAGTAACGGTTTGAATGTCACCGGAATATGCATATTGTTTTGCAGATTCATTTATGCTTTCAACACATTCCAATAACCGTGTCTCTATACTATCAGCCAATGATTCAAATGAAGCCTGAACCTGTCCTTCCAACTCTAAAGAAAATATGTAAAAGTACATACCAACCAAAAATACAAGAAAAAACGCCATAATACCTGTACTAATATATATGAGTGTTTTCAGTGAGATATTTTTCAGTGACATAAGCACTTAGGGCACTCCTTTTCCCCGAACTAAATCAATTATAGCATAAAAATTACCAATGTCTAAAACTAAGTTGTACATATTTTACAAATAATCTGGTACCAATACTGCCTCTTTTATTAAAATCATAAAAAAAGACGACCGAAACATAAATGCCTCCCTGTGAATTATAATAATAAAATTCTATAATTAAATCATAGGGGGGTTACAAAATGTCTGTAAAACAAAACTTCATAAAAAACATTTGGAAAAACAGAATGATTTACAGTTTATTACTGCCCGGCTTAATCTGGTACATTATTTTCGCTTATGGACCAATGGGTGGACTTACACTTGCCTTTAAAACATATAAAGCAAGTAAAGGAATCTGGGGCAGTCCCTGGTGCGGTTTTGAAAACTATGTTTATGTTTTCCGTGACCCGGCTTTTCTTTCCTCTGTATGGAAAACTCTTTATATAAATATAGGAAGAGTGCTTGCTGGTTTTTGTGCACCGATAATTTTGGCACTGATGATTAATGAAATCCCATTTACCCGCTATAAAAAAATAGTTCAAACTGTTGCCACTTTCCCGCAGTTTCTATCCTGGGTTGTGGTCTCCAGCATAATGATCAATTTCTTTGGTTACAATGGACCGGTTAACAATATAATTTCGCTATTTTCGGGCAGCACAATCAATTTTCTTGGTAACGAAAAAATCTTTATTCCAATGCTTTATGTCACGGAAATCTGGAAAACAACAGGTTGGTACGCTATTATATATCTGGCTGCTATTGCAGGTATCAGTCCTGAACAATATGAGGCTTCAAAAATTGATGGTGCCACACGTATTCAAAATATTTTCTATGTTACACTGCCAAATATCATGCCAACCATATCAATAATGCTGATATTAACTATTGGAAACCTTATGTCGGCAGGTTTTGACCAGGTTTTTAATCTTTCAAATGCAGCGGTTCGTGATGTATCTGAAATATTAGATATGTACATATACAGGATAACATTCCAGTCAGCCCCTGATTTTTCATTTTCCACAGCAGTCAGCTTATTCCGCGCAGCAATCAATATGATTCTGCTTCTTATGGCAGACCGGATTGCCAAGTTTATGGGCGGGGAAGGACTAATAGGTTGATAAAGGAAGGAGAAAAATATGTTCAGCTTTGAAAAGACTAAAAAAACTACCAGGTTTAAAAAATATTCAATGTTTGATGTTGTATTGTGCATTATATTAGCAATTGTCGTATTGTCAATAATAGTCCCTTTTATAAATGTCGTAGTAATTTCCTTTACTTCGCAGCAGGAATTTCTTCAGACGCCCATACTGATTTTCCCGAAAAATCCAACATTAAAAAATTATTATGACCTTGTTAAAGACGGGCGTATTCTAATAGGCTACAGAACTACTTTTCTTATTCTTCTTATTGGTCTGCCCATTAATCTAATCCTTACCACCAGCTTCGCCTATGGACTAAGCAGGAAGGGATTTCCGGGCAGAAAATTGATATTTTATCTTGTAGTATTTACAATGATTTTTAACGGTGGCGTAATCCCAATGTATATGCTGATTAAAGAATTGAAGCTTACAAATAGTATCTGGTCGGTGATATTAGCTTATGGTATTAATACCTTCTATATGATAATTATGCGCAATTACTTTGCAACTCTCCCCGAGTCATTAATAGAATCTGCAAAACTGGATGGGGCCGGAGAATGGAGAATCTTATTCAGTATAATCCTGCCTCTTTCCATGCCAATTATAGCAACTGTTACATTGTTTTATTCGGTTGACAGATGGAATGAGTGGTATTATTCCATGATATTTATACGAAATGCAAACTTACAGCCTCTTCAGTTAATTTTGAGAAGCATTGTTATTGATTCTCAGGTTCGCGCCCATGCTGCAAGTTCCGGAGCCGTGCTTGAAGAATTTAAGTTTACCAACGGTCTTAAAATGTGTGCTGTTATATTTACTATGCTTCCGGTGATGTGTATTTTCCCCTTCCTTCAAAGGTATTTTGTAAAAGGAGTACTTATTGGTGCAATAAAATCATAGTAAAAAACCGGTGAACCGGTGAAATAAAACTATCATAAAAAATATCAAGGGAGGTTTTATAATGAAAAGATCTGTAAGCCTAATTGTTGTTATTGTCCTACTGTTGACATTTGTGGCGGGATGCAGTTCTGACAAAAAAGGTTCTACAGCTCAACCCGCGCAACAGACTTCAGAAACAGGCGCTACCGATACTGAAAAAGGAACGGATAAATACAGCAATAAAATGGTGATCGACTGGGCAAGTGTCATGGTAAATGAAGGTACTGATTATAATGCAGATGAATTTTCACAGCAATGGTGCAAAATGTTTAACATTGAATGGAACATGATTCCCTTAACGTGGGAGAATTGGGCAGAAAAATTACGCATCTGGATTAATTCAAGTGATATGCCTGATATAGCAACATGGAACTATGTTCATGGTGAATATGCTGCATATGTTGAACAAGAGCTTATACGCGAGCTTCCTGACGACTGGAAAACCCGCTGGCCTAATGTTGCAAAAGCATATGAAAGTACTGTAATAGGCCCTAAATTAGATGAATTATTCGGCGGAACATACTGCCTTCCAAAACCAAGATTTGCGATGAACAAGCCTTCCGAAGTGCTTCCTAACCACATGGGGATATATATGAGAAAAGACTGGATGGAACAGGCAGGTATAGAAGTAAAAGATGCATATACAGTAAATGAACTGCTTGATATAGCTCGTCAAATTAAGGAGAAGGATCCTGGTAATGTTGGTGACAAGCTTGCTCCAATAGAGGTGCGCACAGGTAATATGGCTTTCCTGTTCCCATGGGCTGTATATGCACATAGTCAGTCACCTGCCGATTTCTATATTGGTGAAGATGGTAAATACAAGTGGGGCCCTGCAGATCCTGAAACTCTGGAAGGACTGAAACTGTATCAGCAGGCTTACAAGGAAGGTCTGTTACACCCTGAATTCTATACTCTTAAGCAAAATGAAGACATTGAAGATTTCTATGTAGCAGGTACTGCTGCAATCACCTGTGAAGGGGGCCTGGCATACTATCAGAACATATACGGTGCACAACTTAAGCAAAACCTCGGACTTGATCCTGAAAAAGTAATGCATTTTGCAGCTGTATTGGGCAATGATGGCAAATACCATCACCCTGAGGTTATTAATTTCTGGACTGCCAATATTTTCTCCCCTGAAATGGATGATGCTAAATTTGAACGTATCATGGACATATTTGACTACTCATGTACACAGGAAGGCCAGTATATTCTTAGAATGGGAATTAAGGGCGTGGATTGGGAAGAAACGTCTGACGGTGGTTTCAGGACGCTAATGCCCGCGGGGCAAACTGTTGACACTAAATACCCGTCTATAATGCCATTGTATATCAACATGCTTATTTTATCAGACGACTTTGATATGATTAATCCATCCTATCCCGAATCTTTCAGGGAAAGAACAAAACGCCAATATGAATTGCGCTCTAAGTACTCGGACTCCACAACTCTGGTTCCGACAGACTGGACATCATATTTCCACGATTCTCCTTCACGCAGGAAAGTATCTTTTGATTATGCAACGGAATACGCTCAAATAATACTTAAAGAAGGAGATCTTGAAACAAACTGGAAGGCATGGGTGAAAGAAAAAATGCAGGTTGTTCAGCCCGTTCTTGATGAATTGAATGCCCTTATTAATTAATAATGCATGTATAAAACAATCAGATCTTTTTCACCTCATCACTCTCACAGAGCCGTATGAACCCTGCCGGTTCATACGGCTTCTATCATCACTTATCATAGAGGTATTCATAATTAAAAGAATTAATTATAATAATAAACACAATGTTTTGCCCGATCTGTCGGGTTTAAGATAGAAGATTTTAAAGACTGATATATCCCTTTTTTGATAAAAATAATTTATCTTTTTTAGTATAATATATCTTGAGGAGTTGATTTGTATGAGAACAATATGTTTTAGTTACCCGGAAGGCAGAAAAAAAGCTTTAACCATGAGCTATGACGATGGACAGGTTTTCGACAGGGAACTCGTAAGCATATTTAATGAATATCACATAAAGGGTACTTTTCATTTAAACTCGGGGAATTTTAATAAAAAACAATACGTTAACCATTCAGAAATAAAAGAGTTATATAAAGGCCATGAAGTTTCAGTCCATACTGTTACCCATCCTTTTCTTACCCAGATATCAAATGAAGAAATAATAAGGGAAATAATAGAAGACAGAAGAAATCTTGAAGCTCTTACCGGCTACCCCATACGAGGGATGTCTTATCCTTTTGGTGATTACAATGAAGAACTGACTAAAATCCTGCCTGTACTGGGTATTGAATACTCAAGAACTGTGGTATCAACTCACAGTTTTGGACTGCCGTCAAATTTTTTAACGTGGCATCCTACATGCCATCATAATGAAAATCTTTTAGAAAAATGCAAAAGCTTTAAAAAGACACCTCCCTGGGAACAATTAACCCTGTTCTATGTTTGGGGCCATAGCTATGAATTTGAAAGCGATAAAAACTGGGATCTAATTAAAGAATTTTGTAAAACTGTATCCTTTGATGATTCTGTTTGGTACGCAACAAATATCGAAATAATGGACTATATCAAGGCATTGAGAAACCTTAAATTCAGTGTTGACAGAAAAATTGTCCATAACGTTTCGGCTGTTGACGTATGGATAAGTGTGGATAGACAACCGGTAAAAATCAAATCCGGAGAAATCCTTTATTTATAAAATGAATGTTTTTCTATTTATTCCCATTATTATTTTTTTATATTATTATTGTAATTTATGTGTAATAAAATTGTAAGTTGTTTTTCAGAGATATTATGTTAACATAGTTATACCTTCAGGTTATCCAAAAAAGGCTCACAAAAAGCTTAATTTAATGTCGGGTATCTTATGAAAGGAGACATTTATGATAAAAAAATATAGAAATACATTCTTTATTTCTGCAGTTATATCATTGAGTGTATTAACAGGTGTTTCATCTTTTGCCCAGCAGAATATTAACCTTAATGGTGCAAGCAACTGGGCGAAAGCAGAAATAGCTAAGGCAAATGAATACAATTTGCTAACCAGTAGAATTAAAGACAAATATACCAGTTATATTACGCGAGAAGAATTTTGTGAGCTGACCATAAACTTATACAGATCTTTAAGCGGCAAAAAATTACCTGAAGTTAATTCAAGCCCCTTTACCGATACACAAAATGAAAGCGTTTTAATAGCTAACAAGCTTGGAATTGTTAATGGTGTAGGTAATAAAAGATTTGCACCAGGTAATACTGCGACCCGGGAAGAGATTGCAGTTATGTTATACCGCACATTAAAGGCTGCAAGACCTGAAAAGAATTATTCCAGCACAAATGAGCGCCTTTTTAATGATCAGTATAAAATTTCAGAATGGGCTTTGACTGAAGTACTTTATTTAACAAAATCCGGTATAATTAATGGGTTTGGAAATAAAATGTTTGTCCCTGGCAGGTACATTTCAAGAGAGGAAGCCATAGCCCTTGTGAAAAGAATGTATGAGGTATTTGACGGACAGTACATTGAACCATATGATATATCCTCTCGAGGAGATAACAGAAGCCATCTTATAGGGCAGTTAAAGGCACTGATACCCAATGAAATGGGAAAACCATACCAGTGGGGTGCAACAGGTCCAAACAGCTACGATTGTTCGGGTCTGGTATACACGTTATATGGTAAAATTGGGATCCCGCTGCCCAGAGTATCAAGGGATCAGGCAAAAGCCGGGATTTACGTGTCAAGAGACAGCCTCGAGTATGGTGATTTGGTCTTCTTCGCTGCCGACGGTAAAACAGTAAATCACGTAGGAATATATGTTGGTAACGGCGAATTTGTGCATGCTCCTTCAACGGGAAATGTCGTAAAAACCTCTTCACTGACTTCAGGATATTACAACAACACTTATTTTACAGCCAGAAGGGTTATCAGGTAATATAATAAATCTAATTTGTGTTAAACTGCAAAGCTGCTCCGGATTTGGGACAGCTTTTTACTGATATTGCTCAATTTCTGCCTTGGGATACCATCTGATTAATATACACAAGCTTTATTATAATCAATAAAGGTATTACTTTATTTTTTACACATATATTTACATTTTGTGTTTCAAATCTGATATACTATGCTTATATGTTAAACAGAATAAATATTCAGGTTTGGAGTGAATTTAATGAACAGAACCAACGATAGTATAAAGAACAATAATGCAAAAAGCCCCAGTCTGGTTGAATCCGGATTACTTTTCTCTATTGTAGCGTTATTACTTATAACTTTAGGTTCATATTTCCAGAGCAGGAATTTCAATTCGGGCATACTGATTACAGAATTCATTATTATACTGGCGCCTTCTCTTTTATTACTCATTATAAGAAAATATAAACTTAAGGAAGTTTTAAGTCTAAACCGGGTCAGTTTCTTAAACATTTTTATTATTTTTTCAATGATTGCAATTTCTATGTGGATTGTTGCAATTATTAATATATTTAATCTTTGGATTATAAAATCTGTTTTTGGCAAAGTTTTTGTAGCCGAGTTACCAATAAGCCAAACTCCCTTGCTTGTGAATATCCTGTTAATTGGGGGCACGGCGGGTATCTGTGAAGAAGTCATGTTTAGAGGAGTTATTCAACGAAGTTTTGAAAAATTCGGAGCCTTTTTTTCAATTACAATAACAGCCCTTCTGTTCGGACTGTTTCACATGGACTTCCAAAAACTAATAGGAACATTTCTTTTGGGAATGCTTATAGGCTTCATTGTTTATCGCACCGATTCATTGTTTGCCGGAATGTTTGCACACTTTTCCAACAACGCCCTTGCTGTATTGATTAATCATATATCAAGGAAAATATTCCCTTCAGACATACCTGCTATGCAGTCAGGTGAAAGTTACTTGAACGATTATTTTAATGCGCTGGAAAGCATGCCCGCTTTTCAAAAAATAACTGTTATTGGGGTGTGGGTAGTAAGCGCATTATTCTGTGCAGCTGCGCTGGCAGGCCTTATTTGGGCATTTATAAGAAATACTACGAAAACAGAAAAGCATGTTTTACCTTCAGATACCAATACATTCTTTCCAGGTTTTTTAGCGTTTTTCCCGGGTCTCTTAACAATAGTGGCAGTTTACATATTAAGGGGGTTTTACCTCAAAGGTATCCCTTTGGATTTACTGCTTATTGAATTTTAAATCCGTTTAATACTGTTAATTTTTAACTATACCCTGTGCATAAACAATTAACCAATTAAGTATATCATTGTATACTTCTGCCCTTTTTCGTTCATTCAGTATTTCATGCCTCATTTCGGGGTATAACTTCAGTTGAATTTTTTTAAGCCCATGTTTTACATATAGTTCATACAATTTCTTAACCTTCTTGCCATAAGCACCTACAGGGTCTTCCTCTCCTGACAGAATAAACATAGGTAAATCCGGCGGTATTCTGTCAAGTTTTTCCTGGGAGTAAAGTTCTTTAAACGCTCCGAACATGTGATAATAAAGGCCAATGGATGCCACTGTCCCACAATAGGAATCCTGCTCATATTTAATAACCTCTTCCTCATCTGTGCTAAGCCATGAAAATTCATGTTTTGCATCGGGAATTTTGCTATTATAATTTCCAAAACTTAACTTGCTAAGTAAATAGCTTTTCTTCTCTTCACCAAATAACTTCCTCTGGATAGAAGCTAATTGTCTTCCCAGGCTAATATCCATTCCTTTCTGAAGTGCCGAACCAGATAATATAACTCCTGAAATTTCTTTCCCAAAACGAGTAATGTATTCCTGGGCAACAAAAGAACCGAAGCTGTGGCCCAGTACAAAAACAGGTTGGTCATGGTACTTTTTTCTGATTTGCAGGTAAAGAGAATATTCATCGTCAACTATCATGTTGAAACCATCTTTGCCAATTATACCGAGTTCATTTATATCAGCTGCGGTTTTTCCGTGCCCACGGTGATCATTTGCAAAAACTGCAAATCCATTTTGATTTAAAAATAATGCAAAATGTTGGTACCGCAAGGCATGCTCTGACATACCATGAAAAATTTGAACAACACCCTTAATCTGTTCAGCATTATCCCATGAATAAGCGCTAATGATTTTTCCATCTTTCCCTGAATACTTGAAATCGCGCCTGCAGGAATCGGCATTCATATGTACCATTCCCTTCCACATGAGTTGGTATAGTAAAAGTTCTGATACTTAATTGCTTGAGTTGAGTTTTATTACCTGTGTAAATAATTACCTGTAGTTACAATACCATAATATGCTCTGCATGTCCATAAATTTCATGATAATTTACTTCGCCAGACAGGTTATATGAATTAACCAAGCACCATGGTATAAGCGAGTATACAATCCAAAATTAAAATAGTATGTCATGAATTCTTAAAATGGAATACAGAGAATTAGAAGGGAATTGACAATTGCAAGCTATTACGGTGTTGGCTGGAGGGCGAACAATCTGCTCTTGTCCTTCGTTCCAGATTCCATGTCGGATAAAGAATGTTATATATATGGTTTTGATGACAGACAGTAACAACGGCCAGGCCCTTTTTAATTTTATCACATGGTTGCACCTTTGATCTTTTAAGGCTCAGTCCAAAAGAATAAATACAAAAATTCAGTCAACCATATGATATAATAATTATAAAATACTGATGATGGACGGAGTTAGTATGGCAACAGAAACAGAAAGAAAATTTCTTGTAAAAGACTTATCATTTAAAAAGCTTTCGGAGGGTACCTTATTTAAACAGGGTTATTTATCCATTGATTCAAAGGCTACTGTGCGGGTACGAATTGTTGAAGATAAAGCTTACCTTACAATAAAAGGTTCCAGTACAGGGTTTTCACGCCCGGAGTATGAGTATGAGATACCTTTAAAGGATGCTGATGAAATACTGAAAAACCTGTGCATTAAACCAGTTATTGAAAAATATAGATATAAATTAGAATATAAAGGCTTTGTATGGGAAATCGATGAGTTTCTTAAAGAGAATGAAGGCTTAATTGTTGCAGAGATTGAGTTGAAGAGCGAAGATCAAGATTTCCCAAAGCCTGATTTTATCGGTGATGAGGTAACATTCGATCATCGATATCGAAATTCATATTTAGTCAGCCATCCATACAAATCCTGGTAGAGCTATATTCCCGGTCTGCGGATACGACAAGAGCATCATTTTACTCTGTGACCTTTCAGTATCGACACCATGGCAGGAGTGATAAATAACATACTACAATAAAGCAGTATTGCGAATCCCAAGGAATTATTCTCTATTGAGTTCGCTTAAGAATTTTATTATAGTGTCTACACGTGGAGGACAGCCTGGCAAATATTTTTCAAAACAGGAAGTACAATTTCCTATTCCAAGATATCCTTTATAGCCCTTATAAGCCTGCCCTATGCATATCTGATCTGCAAAACTATCGGTAAGTCCCATTTCATTAAGTTTATCCATTGCACTTACAAGATTACTGTAACATGCTGAGCATGCGTCTGCTTCATCTATCAGCCTCAGATACTTTTTTTCTTTCTGAACAATTTTTACTTCTGCATTATCAGCAGAATCTTCGTCATAAATATATATGAAATCGGTATCATCGTTTATATAATTACCCACACCTTCATCTCTTGCCAGTCCAATATATTT